>JBFFMM010000051.1:0-15482 GCA_041554075.1 Draconibacterium sp.
AGGAGTTTGTAAATACAAAAACAGTTGTGGTTAAGTAATAAAATTGTTTTTGCAACAAAATATAAGTCGTTAATGGTTGTCTTATACTAAAATAGCTTGACTCAAAAGTTAAGCAAAAATGGAAAAGTTGAGTATTAACCTTTCAGACAACATGGAAGGTTTTCATCAGGAAAAAGAAGATTACAAAAAGTATGAACCAAGTTTTCGTCGCTGGTTAGTATTGGAAATTGATTCGGGGAGAATAGGTATACCTGAAGCGCGGGAAGCCTTTAAGTTGCCACGTCATTTTGGTCAAACCTATAAAGAGTGGCAGGCTAAATATTCCGACGAAATCCACTTATCTTTACATTCTATGAGTGCAAAAGAAAGGATAAACTTCAAAGCTCAGGAAAAGCGCATTAAAGAGCTTGAGAAACAGTTGGAACTGGCGCAAATGAAAAATGTTGCCTTGAATACAATGATCGATATTGCCGAGAACGATTACAAATTAAAGATTAGAAAAAAGTCTGGACCCAAGCAGTAGGAGTACTAACGCACATGTACCCGCTAACAAGCAAAGCAGTACTGTGCGGGCTGTTTGGGTTTAGCCGTCAGGCTTGGTACGACAGTAAAAGACGACAGTCGGGGCTTCAAATGCAGGAAGTATTCATATTAAGCCTGGTGAAGCAGTTGCGTAAGGAACACAAGCGTATGGGGGCCGAAAAGCTCCACCGGCTGGTTGCGCCGCAATTGTTGGAACATAATATTAAATATGGAAGAGATAAGTTTTACTTTCTTTTACGTGGTCATGGCTTGTTGGTGAAGCGACGAAAACGCGGTCCCAAAACCACTAATTCGAATCATTTTTACCGCAAGTATCCTAACCTTATCCGCGATATTGAACTGTCCCGCCCAGGTCGGTTGTGGGTTAGCGACATAACTTATATCCGTACAGGGATGGGCTTTGTTTACCTCTCGCTTATAACCGATGCCTATTCGAAAAAGATAGTAGGCTGGTGTTTATGGCCTGATTTGACCAGTGAAGGCGCTTTAAATGCGCTAAGAATGGCTATTTCGGGAGAAGGGGTAAACCACAAACTTATTCATCATTCCGATCGTGGTATTCAGTATTGTTGTAACGATTATGTAAATTATTTGAAAGGTTCTAACATAAATATCTCAATGACCGAAAATGGCGATCCCTATGAAAATGCTATTGCTGAACGGGTTAATGGCATACTAAAAGATGAGTATGATTTATGCGAAACATTCCCTGATTACCACGCTGCCCTTGAAGCCACTAAAGTTGCAGTTTACAAATACAACAACAAACGGCCTCACCGCAGTATCGATTTTATGTTCCCGGCAGATGCACACTTACATTCAGGACCTTTAAAAAAGCACTGGAAAAAACGTGTGTTTACAGCCATGCAAGAAACAGGAGAAAGAGAAAAATCTGCAAGTGAAAACCAGGAATATGAATGAAAATGATAAAAAAAGTAGGGATTGCAATTACACTTGTTCGTACAATCAGGGCTAAAACAAATAAGTGTAATGCATATCAGGAATAAAAAAGTTAAAGTCAAAAAAAGAAGGAATAAAAATCTTATTAGATTTGTTAATCAGTAAATGAAAAATAAACATTTACTTCTATCAGAAATAAAGTATAAATCTGTCAAGCTATTTTAGGAAAGGTCAAATTCCTTAGTTTGAGCAGTCACATTTCTTGAATTGAAGCAGTCATTTCCTGGGTTTGTGCAGTCATTTCTTGAGTTAATGCGGTCATTTCTTAAGTTTGTGCAGTCATTACCTAAATTAGCGCAGTCGTTTCTCAAGTTCGAGCGGTCATTTCTCAAGTTTGTGCAGTCATTTCTCAAGTCGAAGCACATATTGTTTAACTCACTGCCCGCATTCTTCAAAAAATAGTTCGAAAACGGTTAAACCATTTAAACGAAAGAGCATCTAATACTACAATTTTTGCATGGAGCAAACGAAAAGCGAATAGCAAAAGTTTATTTCAAATCAAATAAAAACAAAATCAAATGAACAGAATTGTATTTGTAGTAATGGTGTTTGTAATAGCACTGGCCACATCGTGTAACTCAGGAAGTAACAGCAACTCGCAACAAGGTTTTGGCCCCGGCAATTTTGATCCGGAACAAATGGCTGACCGACAAATTGAGGAAATGAAAGAAACCATTGATTTAAGTGGAACGCAGGAAAAACAAATGCGCGAACTTATGATCGAAAACTTCGAGAATATGAGTAAAATGCGCGAAGAAATGCAAGGCAGTGGCGGAGGATTTGAAGGAATGCGTGAACAAATGCAAGAGCTGCGCGAAGAACAAGACAAAAAAATAAAAGAGATTCTATCTGATGAACAGTGGGTAAAATACCAAACTTACCAAGAAGAAAGAAGATCCAGAAGAGGACAAGGTGGCCCCGGTGGTATGGGAAGACCTCAGTAGGAAAGTGTTCAGTCACGGTAACCAGTGATCAGTGTTCAGTCGCAGTTTTCAGTCTCAGTATTGGATTAGCTGCAGACATTGAGTGGCAATAAGAGAATTAAAAAAAGATCCGATCTGTTTTAAACAGATCGGATCTTTTTGTTAACTGATCACTGCCACTGACCACTGCGACTGTATTTAAATTCCCAACAACAATTCTGCTGCATCTTTTCCGCCCGTAAACATTCGTTCCGGATTTTCAAGCAGCTCTTTCAATTTTACCAGAAAACCTACGGAATCCTTACCGTCGATGATACGATGATCGTAGGATAAGGCCACGTACATCATTGGACGAATAACCACTTGTCCATCAACTGCAACGGGGCGTTCAACAATATTGTGCATACCCAGAATTGCCGATTGCGGAGGATTTATAATTGGCGTTGAAAGTAAAGAACCAAACACTCCCCCATTTGTAATGGTAAATGTTCCGCCGGTTAATTCTTCAACCGATATCTTTTTTGTACGCGCTTTTTCGGCCAACTCTTTTATCTCTAATTCTATTTCCGGAATCGATTTTACTTCGGCATTTCGAACGATTGGAACCATTAACCCTTTTGGTGTTGACACCGCAATTCCAACATCAACAAACTGCGGAGATACAATTTCGTCTCCGTCCAGCTGAGCATTTACCATTGGATGCGCATCCATGGCAAGTGCAACTGCTTTGGTGAAAAACGACATAAAACCCAATTTAAAGCCATGCTTATCAATGAACTTCTGCTGGTTTTGTTTGCGCAGGTTCATTACAAAACTCATGTCGATTTCGTTGAAAGTGGTCAACATAGCCGTTTCGTTTTTCACTGAAACCAAACGCGCACTTAACTTTCTGCGCAAGCTTGACATACGCTGCCGATCGGTTTCGCGACTGGCCTTCTTTTGATCCGCAATAGGATTTGCAGTTTGTGGGGCATTTACAACAGCTTCAACTTCTTTTTTCCCCAATCGTTTTAGACCCGCAATTACATCATCAACAGAAAGATCGTGTGCTGCCATTATTTCTTTAGCCACCGAAGTAACTTTCACCTTATCAAACTCGCTTGAATCGCTACTTAGTTCTGGTTTATCAATTTTAGAATCAGACTGTGACTGCGGCTGAACACTTTCTTCCTCCTTCTTCTCTGCCTTGGTCTCGGACTTTCCTTCCGCCTTTTCCTCTGTCTGCTCTGCAGGTGCCACACTGGTATCAATGGTACAAACCACATCACCAACAGGAACAGCCTGTCCTTCTTCAGCTTTAATTGATATTTTTCCACCTTCACTGGCAACAATTGTTAGCGTGGCTTTATCCGACTCTACTTCTGCTATTTCCTGATCTTTTGCAACCACAGCGCCATCTTCAACCAGCCAACTGCCAATTTCAACTTCGGTTATCGATTCTCCCGGACTGGGAACTTTTATTTCTAAAATCATTTTTTGGTTTTTTATGAGGCTACAACTTCTTTTTGTTTAAATACAGTTTCAAGGATTAAATCCAAACTTAGTTTGTGCTTCTCCATTAATCCGGCTGCCGGGCTGGCACTTTCAGGACGCGAAACCACTTTAAAACCCAAACAGTCTAGCTTTCGGTTGATAAATGGCCAGGCTCCCATATTTTCCGGTTCGTCTTGTGCCCAAATCAATTCTTCCGATTTGTTGTATTTTTTCAAAATCTCGTTGATTTGTTTATTCGGAATCGGATAAATCTGTTCCATACGAACAACAGCAACATTGTTTAATCCATTTTCAAGCTTGTATTTTTCCAAATCGTAATACAACCTTCCTGAAGTAAATACCACTTTCTCAACCAAATTCGGTTCCGCTAGTCTATCATCTATTATTTCTTTGAAACTACCTTTAGCCAGTTCTTCTACTTTCGATTGAACCTTTGGATGACGTAACAAACTTTTTGGTGTAAAAATTACCAGCGGCAAACGCGTGTTCATTTTCACCTGACGACGCAACAAATGGAACATATTTGCCGGAGTTGTTGGAACTACAACCTGTATATTATTGTTGGCCGACAATTCAAGAAAACGTTCGATACGTGCACTCGAATGCTCCGGTCCCTGGCCTTCGTATCCGTGAGGCAGATAAAGCACCAGACCATTCATCAATCCCCATTTTTCGAATGCAGAAGAAATGTACTGGTCGATAATTACCTGTGCCACGTTGTGAAAATCGCCAAACTGAGCTTCCCATATGGTAAGTCCGTTGGGTTGAGCCAGCGAATAACCATATTCAAAACCTAACACGGCATATTCCGAAAGCAATGAATTATAGACTTTGAAACGTGCCTGATCTTCTGAAATGTGTTTTAACGGGAAATACTTCATCTCGGCACCTTCTACTGTAAACGCAGCATGTCGATGCGCAAAAGTACCCCGCTCGCTGTCCTGTCCGCTTAAACGAACCGGATGCCCCTCGGCAACCAATGTTCCGTAAGCTAGTAATTCAGCCATGGCCCAATCCAAACGATCGTCATGAACCATCATTTTTCGGTCCGAAATAATGCGATTTACCTTTTTGAAAAAGGGCAAATCTTTTGGCAGTGTATTGATTTTTTTCGCAATAGATTTTACTGTTTCTTCACCAACTCCTGTCTCTAATGGCTCATTAAAAATGGCCTTGCTTGGCATTTCGTAATTTTTATATTCATTCAACATAAATTTACGAATCTGCAGTTTTTCTATTTTTTCCGACTCCTTAAATTTCCCTTCCAGAAATTCGTCAAACTCCTTCACTTTTTGTCGTGACTCTTTATGGGTCATTATTCCCATTTCGTTCAGCTTTTCGGCATAAATATCACGAGGGTTTTTATGGTTCGCAATGGCTTTGTAAAGCATGGGCTGTGTAAAACGAGGTTCATCGCCTTCGTTGTGTCCATATTTGCGGTAACATAAAATATCAATAAATACATCAGAATGAAATTTCTGACGGAACTCCATGGCCAGTTTCACCGTAAATATCAGGGCTTCCACATCGTCGCCATTTACGTGAAACACGGGAGAACGCGTAACTTTAGCCACATCAGTACAATACGTACTCGAACGTGCATCGAGATATGAAGTTGTAAATCCAACCTGATTATTAATAACAAGATGAATTGTACCACCTGTTTTGTAGCCTGACAATTGCGACATTTGTGTTGTTTCGTAAACCACACCCTGCGTTGCAATTGCTGCATCTCCATGAATAATAATGGCTGCAGCTTTATCGTAATTTCTTTCGTATTTCGATTCAATTTGCGAGCGAACCATTCCTTCCACAATTGGGCCAACTGTTTCAAGATGCGATGGGTTTGGTACTAACTTTAACTTCACTTTTTTGTTAAAGTCGGTCACTACCTCATTTTCATAGCCCAGATGGTATTTTACATCTCCCTGCGAAATGCCGTCTTCGTATTCTTTCGCATAAAATTCCTTAAAAATATTTGCATACGGTTTTTCCAGAATATTTGCCAGAATATTTAGACGACCACGGTGCGCCATACCAAGTATAAACTCTTCCATGCCAAGCTCAGATCCTCGCTCAATAACTGCATCCAATGCAGGAATAATGGCTTCTGCTCCTTCCAACGAAAATCGTTTTTGCCCTACAAACTTTTTATGAATAAAGTTTTCAAATCCTACTGCTTCCTTCAAATGATAAAAGAAATGTTTCCGTTTTTCATCGGAATACGACTCCGAGTTCTGAGTACTTTCCATTCTTTTTCGAAGCCACTGCACTACTTCAGGATGTCGCATGTAAACATATTCAACACCCACCGAACGACAGTATGTAGCTTCTAAATGTGCAACTATATCTTTTAATTTTGCAGGACCAATTCCAATTTCATTACCCGCTTGAAAAGTGGTTTCCAGATCCTTTTGTTCCAGGCCAAAGTTTTCAATTGCCAATGTTGGCGAATAGGTTCGCCGGGCTCGTACCGGATTTGTTTTAGTAAACAAATGCCCACGCTGACGATAGCCGTGAATCAAATTCAATATTGCAAATTCTTTGTCGATATGCCCAGACTTTACAGAAGAAGGTTTCTCCGGATATTGCTTTTGTGCTAACTCAAATCCGGCAAAGAATTGTTGCCAGCTCTCGTCAACTGATTCCGGGCTCTCCAAATAAGATTGGTAAAGGTCTTCTATCGCCTCAAGTTCTTGGTTTCCCACAGACGAAAATTTATCCATCGTTGATTTTTAATTAACTTTTAAATAATATTCTAGAAACAACACTTGGTTTTTATTGTTTAACTGAACATCTCTTTTTTACGATAAAGTTAGGCTTTCTTCCCTATTAACCTGACTCGACTTAAAATATTTCCTCAGTTTCAACCAATTTTTAGCAGAAATTGGTACAGATTTTCGAAAGACTATCAGGATAATCTAAGAAAATTTGGAGCGATTTATGCAAGAATTGGCGAAATCCTACGGAAAAGCCTGAATTGCTCAATCTTTGTTTCAAAAATAGCTCAAAATAGCCCGCTATTCTTTCACTCTTTTTAATCCAAATCTCCCACAATTCAGGCTTTCTGAGAATAATATTTTGAATTGAGCTCAGGTTATTATTTGCCATCCGTTTTTAAATTCATCTCAATTATAGTTATTCCTTATGTCGTATATCTGTGGAAACGCTCCTAAAAATTAACTCTATTGGCTTGTTTGTAGTAATTCAATTTATCAAATTTTAAAATACATAGTCGTTTCATTTTGAGAAACACTAGGAAACCCTATTTTTGCAAAAAATATTAGACGATGATTCAAAGAATTCAGACCATTTTTATACTTGTAGCAGGCCTTTTAACCGGGTCGTTATACGTTCAGAAATTTGCAGATATTATTGTAAACGACGAACTGCACGTTTTTAATGCTTTTGGAATTTTTAAAAACGACGAACTCCTTTTTAACGGACTACCCATTTTAATTTTTATTGGAATAATTACAGCATTGCACTTTGTTGCTATTTTCCTGTTCAAAAAACGTATTCTGCAAATGCGTGTATTGGGCTTTACAATGATTTTGTTGTTGGGATTATTCGGTATGTTTTTTTATTTTACTTATGCAAGTTTCGACGAAGTTAAAGTAGCTTTCAAAGTTTCGGTGGCATTACCTATTGTTTGTGTAATACTCGACTGGCTGGCAATTCGTGCCATTGGCAAAGATGAAGCTTTGGTAAGAAGTCTGGACAGAATCAGATAGTTTCGGACTGAATACCATCATCGCACAATCTAAATATCTGTACTATGAAAGCAATGTTATTTGCCGCAGGATTGGGAACTCGTTTACAAAACGAGACAGCCAACAAACCAAAAGCCTTGGTTGAAATTGGCGGCAAAACTTTGCTACAACATGCCATCGAAAAATTGAAAGCGCATGGCATTAAAGAGATTGTGTTAAATGTGCATCATTTTGCCGATTTGGTAATTGATTTTATAGAGAGCCGCGATTGGGGAATTCCCATTTATATTTCAAACGAATCGGATAAACTTTTGGAAACCGGTGGAGGACTAAAAAAAGCTGCTCCGTTTTTTGCTGACAACTCCCCTATATTAATCTACAACGTTGATATTTTAAGTAGCCTCAATTTAAGGAAACTAAAAGAAACGCATTTAAAATCGGGAGCACTGGCAACTCTGGTGGTTCGCCAACGTGAAACACAACGCTATTTTAAATTCGATGCCAACAAAAATCTGGTAGGCTGGCTCAATAAGAAAACAGGCGAAACAAAAATTTCGAGATCGGAAAATTTCGAAAATGCAACAGAAATGGCTTTTAGTGGCATCCATATCATTCAGCCCGAATTGTTAAATCTGATGCCCACAGAAGATCGATTTTCAATTGTGAAGGTTTATTTAGAATTAGCCAAAACACACGAAATCAAGGGGTATTTTGACAGTTCTGATTTGTGGATTGATGTGGGAAAACCTGAACAGTTAGCGCAGGCTCGCGAGTTATTTATGTAAGACTTTAATTTCGACTACTTTGGAGGAGAAATCTGTTGCCTCGTAGATCTTCTGAAAAAGATTTCTCAGTCGTTCCTTCTTCGAAATGACAAAATCACTTTAATATTTTATAATTCCGGTATTCAAACAAACGAACTCCGAACCACTTTTCAATTTTATATAAAATCCGGTATTTGAGTTTCATGTTTATCTTGTCCAAATCAACGTCCACTTTCCAGTTTAAACGCTTTATACGTTCCTGCATAACTGCGGGATGCGTCCCTTCAAACTTTGCCAGGGCATCGTATTCGGCACCGTAATTAAACTCTTGCTGCGAAGCCAACTTACTGGCTTCCTCTTCCGAAATGCCCTTGTAAAATGCCTTTACTGAATTAATTTTTTCTTGCATGTATTTGGGTGGACGAACCCAGCCATAATGGTAAATATCGGCGTTAACAGGTACTACATTTAACTTCTTTTCATTTTTTCTAAATCCTTGCGCATCTTTGTACGACCGAATGTTTTTGTCGTTGCGAATTACCCGAATTTCTTTGCGGTACCAATGCCTGCAATCACCAACATAATCGTATGTTCCAAAAAAATGTTTGTAGTTAAAAAGCAGGCCTTCAACTTCCTTTTTTGCCACATTGTTTTGCAGGGCTTGTTTTATCACCGGTAAAAACTTTTCGTGAACCACCTCATCTCCCTGAATATAAAAACACCAATCGTACTCAGCAGGAATAGCGGCAAAAGCTTTATCGGTTTCAGCGGCATAAACCACTCCTCCATGTTTTAACGACAAGTCCCAAATCGTATCAACAATGGTGATTTTACCTGGTGCCAACTCTTCAATAATTTTGCGGGTACCATCTTCCGATTCCCCCACTGCCACTACAAAATGATCGCAAATGGATAGCACCGAAGTGATGGCTTCAACAATCGGGAAATCAAATTTTTCGGCATTCCGTATAAAAGTAAATCCGCAAACTTTCATAACTAAACTTTCCTTTTTTCAAATAAATAGAAGAGAAAAAATTCGATAGCTGAAATCAACATCAAACCATCTCCCAGAAGTTCCAGTCCTTCTTCGGTAGCCGCTTTTGCCAAACGGTAATTATCTTCGTCGTACAACAAACGCCAAAATTTTGAGCGTCCAAACAAACGGCTAAAAACCAGCGTAATTAAAAAACCGGCCAAAAACCAAGTGGATGCAGGTTGGCTAAAAAATGCTTGTGTAGACTGTTTTATTTTCTTAAAGTCGCGAATAAAGAGATAAATCATTACGGCAAAAACCACGAACACCGGATAAATCCAATGATCGACGAGAAAATTGAATTCCCGAATAAAAGCCATCAAAAAAAACAATGAAATTAAGTTTGAAACGACCTGGATTTCTTTCCACTTTGTACCAATAAAAAGATAAAATAGAAACAGGACAAAAAGGATAATTTCTTGTCCGATTTCGGTAAATGTAATTTCGCCAAAGTAGCCGTCTTCCATTGGAAATGCAGCATCGAAAAAAATACCTTCGGCAAAACCAAACAGTAGCAGCCCATAAATTACAACGCGAAGTACAATATAAACTGGATGATATATTTTCATAAATAGAATACTAGAAGTTTGCACTCTGACGCAAGAAAACAAAGCAAGTTCGTTTTGATTTTATTACGATTAGTTTTGCAGCTAAATTAAAAAATTAAACCAATAAAGCTTCCACTGAAATGGCAAAAGCATCTTCTTCGTTGG
Source organism: Draconibacterium sp. (assembly GCA_041554075.1). GTDB lineage: Bacteria > Bacteroidota > Bacteroidia > Bacteroidales > Prolixibacteraceae > Draconibacterium. Next base: position 10,144 of record JBFFMM010000051.1, read on the forward strand.
AGGGTATAATTGTAAACTGACTTTTAATTTCATCGGGCGCATTTTCGGTCAAAAACGAAAAAGCGGTAAACTCCAACAAATCAAAGTCGTTGTAGTCGTTTCCCAATCCCATTGTTTCATTCTGCTTTATTCCGGTTAGTTTACAAATTTCCTTTAAGCCATTTCCTTTTGAAACCGAATGATGAAAAACTTCAATCCAAATGTATCCCTTTGTTATGGGAGACGAAGCCCGAATAACCCGAATTTCAGGACATAAACTTTCAATTTCAACTTTTAATCGGGAAAAAAGATTTTCATCCTCGCGAATAATTACCAAAAACTGACACAATTCAGAATCAGGTAGCGCAGCCACATTTAATTTTTTGGCGTATGCTTTATTAAATTCGAAGTAGCGTTCAAATTCTTCACAATCATTGTTACCCCTGAAATAATAATGTTTGTGGTTTTCAGGAACCGGAAAAAATGCATGGAAATTTACTTCATTTTTTATAAAATGCTGAAGTAATTTTTTTGCAGACTTGGCTTTGATATTCTGGCTAAAAAGATGTTTTTGCTCTTTCCAGTCAAACACACCTGCACCCGATGAAAATACAATGTAGTCGAATGGCACATGATTGTTTAAAACCTGTTTTACCTTTTCAAGGTTTCGCCCGGTTGCCGCTACCCGAACAATACCTTTATCGCCAAGCTTATTTAAAGCTTCTAAATTTTTTGGACTAATCGTTCGGTCGTCTTTTAAAAACGTTCCATCCAAATCGGTTGCCACCAGTTTAATATTCTCCATACAATTTATTGAACCTCAAAATTAGTGATTTTCGACGGAGGAAGCACCAGTTCAGCACCCATTTCCTGAATTATTGTTTAACATGACAAAATCACTATTCATCGAATTTATTTTAAGTTTGGAAGACTACTAGTTAGATTTGAGTAATATTTTATCTTTGTGCCTTGTTTACAAAAGACGATTAGATTTGAGATGCAAGTAGTGCGTAAAAAACGAAAAAAAACTCTGTTTACTTTTGGCTTTCAACAGCTGCCATTTGCTTCTCAAATAAAACAACAAGAATAAAAAAAACATGAAAATTGCACTTATTGGTTACGGGAGAATGGGAAAAGAAATTGAAAAAATTGCAGTTTCCCGTGGCCACAAAATTGGCTTAAAAATAGACATTACAAACCCGGAAGATTTAACCATTGAAAACTTGCAGAAATGCGATGTGGCCATTGAGTTTACTATCCCAACTTCGGCAATAAATAATTACTCGCTTTGTTTCGATGCAGGAGTTCCGGTGGTTAGCGGAACAACCGGTTGGCTTGATAACAAAGATGAAGTGTACCAAAAATGTACCGACACAAATGGCACTTTCTTTTATGGCAGTAACTTTTCGGTAGGTGTAAATTTATTTTTCGAACTCAATAAAAAATTAGCCAATTTAATGGCTCCACGCAACGAATACAATGTGGAAATGACTGAAGTTCATCACACTCAAAAGCTGGATGCACCAAGTGGTACTGCAATAAGTTTAGCCGACGATATTCTGGAACAACTTCCAACAAAAGATACGTGGGTAAATGACCAAGCTCCTGCTTCAAACGAATTAAATATTAAATCGGAACGTGTTGGACAAGTCCCCGGTATTCATACAATAAAATATGAATCGGAGGTTGATTTTATTGAAATCACCCACAGTGCAAAAAGTCGCCAGGGATTTGCGTTTGGAGCTGTTTTAGCAGCCGAATATTGCCTCGACAACAAAGGCATTCTTACCATGAAAGATTTATTAAAAATATAAAACGATACTAAATGATACGTTCAATTTTGGCAAACAAGTGGTTTAAATTTATCACTGTTGGAATACTTTACGCGCTTTGGGTTATTTGGATGGGAAGTTATTTGTGGCTTCTTGGCTTGGCCGTAATTTTCGATATTTACATTACCGAAAAAGTGCATTGGTCATTTTGGAAAAAGAAAAACCCGCCAAACGGGAAACAGACAAAAGTGGTTGAGTGGGTAGATGCCATAATTTTTGCAGTTATCGCTGCTTCTTTTATCCGTATGTTTTTTATTGAAGCTTATACGATTCCCACTTCATCGATGGAGAAATCGATGTTGGTAGGCGACTATTTGTTTGTAAGTAAAACGGCTTATGGCCCTAAAACACCAAACACGCCACTATCGTTTCCATTTGTACACAATACCATGCCTATTACAGGAGGAAAATCATATTCTGAGCTTATTGAACGCCCGTACCACCGGATGGCAGGTTTTACAAAAATTAAAAATAACGATGTGGTAGTTTTTCATTTCCCTGAAGGCGATACAGTTGCGTTGGGAATTCCAAACCAAAGCTACTACCAGCTAATAAATAGTTATGGTCGAAATCGTGTTTGGAGCGACAAACGCAATTTTGGGGAAATTATCGCACGTCCGGTTGACAAACGCGAAAACTACATTAAACGTTGTGTAGCCATTCCTGGCGATGAAATAAAACTGGTTAAAGGTCAATTGTATGTAAATGGTGAAGCCCAGGAAAAATTTGATGGAATGCAATACGATTATGTTGTGAAGACAAACGGTACATCCATTAACCCAAAAGCTTTGGACAAATTACATATTGCGGAAGCCGACCGTGGAGTATATTCCAGTCAGCAGTATCTTTTTCCCTTAACCGATGAAAACGCTAAAAAACTGGAAGCATTTGCAAATGTAGTTTCGGTTGAAAAAACATTGGAAACACCGGGAGTAAAAGATCGTGCAATTTTTCCGATGGGAAGTACTTTCGATTGGAATGTTGACAACTTTGGCCCAATTAAAATTCCTGCAAAAGGAGCAACCGTTCAACTAAATGCCACTAACCTTCCGTTGTATGAAAGAATAATTGACATATACGAAGAAAATGATTTGGAAGTAAATGGCGATGTAATAAAAATTAATGGAGAAGTGGACACAAGCTACACCTTTAAAATGGATTATTACTGGATGATGGGTGATAACCGCCACAACTCGGCCGACTCGCGTTACTGGGGGTTTGTACCGGAAGATCACGTTGTAGGAAAAGCCAAGTTTATCTGGTTGTCGTTGGATAAAGACAGGAGTTTCCCATCAAATATTCGATTTGGCAGGTTGTTTACAAAGGTTCGATAAAAGATTTTGAGCAGTGAGATTTTGGTAAATTCTCGCAATCAATTCAAAAAATATTCGTTAAAAGGATAGTAGTTAACTGCTATCCTTTTTATATTTACAAAAACAACACGTATGCAGGCAATTATTTTTATCATTCTCATTCTTGCAGTATTGCTCGTAATATTCACCTTGCAAAATGCCATGGATATTACCATCAATGTTTTCTTTTGGGAAATAAAAGATGCGCCGCTTGTTGTTGTTTTGATCACGTGTATTTTGCTGGGTTATTTAATTGCCGTCTTTTATTTCTATCCAAAACTTTGGAAAATAAAACGAGAGTACAAACAGATGATAAAATTCAACGACGAATTAAAAGAGTTGCACCAATTGAACCATAAAAACGAAGGCAATGTTTCATCCGATCCTGAGGGGATAGAATTAGATGACGACGACGATGACGGAAGCACTTTTTTTAACGATTAAGAATATCAATATTATTTACCTACACTTGTAAATGGTATAATTTTTCATATCTTTCCACTCCTTAATTAATATTTTATTGAGGCTATTCAGAGCAAACTTAACTAATTATCAGGCGTATACGTGTTGGACGACAAGGTTATTTTAAACGAAATACGAAAAGGAAATCCCAAAGTTTTTGAGAAAGTTTTTCATGAGTATTACGATATTTTAGTAAGATTTGCAAATCAATTTCTTTTAGACAATAAAGCATCGGATGACATAGTTCAGGGGATATTCATTTATTTTTGGGAAAACTCGGAATCAATCCAAATAAAATCATCTATTAAAGCGTACTTGTACCAGGCAGTAAGAAATGGCTGCCTTAACCAGCTACGTGCTTTAAAAATAAGAGACAAACACGAATTATTATATCTGGAAGCAATTTTGGATTCTTCTGACCAGGATTGGATGAATGAGCTTGAAATCGTTGAAGGAATTAAACAAGCCCTTCTTCAATTACCAAAACAAATGTACCGCATTTTTTATAAAAAATATTTTGAAGAACAATCGATAAAAGAAATTGCAGAGGAAATGTCGCTAAGCGAGAGTACAATTAAGGTTCAACTATTCCGAGGACGAAAGACATTACGCCAAATACTTGAGATGGCAACTTCATTTATAATTTTATTTTAACTTTTTTCATCAAGATGTAAACCTTTTCGAATTGGCATGTGCCTTACATACGAAGAATAAGCAAACTTATAATGAACGAAGACATAGACTATTCCATCATTTGGAAATATTTTAATGACTCTTTAACTACCTCCGAAGAGAAAGAGCTAAACGATTGGCTCGAGGCAAACAAAAAACACCTTCAATATTTCGAACGATTAAAAGAAAAAAACCAGCAAAAACCAACCAAGGATAAAAACGCTGGCAACTCAAACAATGTATGGAGAAATATACAATTAACCCCCAAGCAGCCAAAACACCACACTTGGAAAATTGGAATTGCTGCGAGTGTACTACTTCTTGTTGCCGCATATTTTGGATACAGTGTTCTTAACGAAAGAACAAATAAAATTGTCAGTGCTGAGAACATTCAGATTGAGCCGGGTGTTAAAAAAGCAACACTTGTACTGAATAGTGGTGAAATGTTGGAACTGGAATCGAAAAAAGACACTCTTATAAAAGAAGCTGAAGTAATTATAAAAAACAGTAACAGCGAACTAAATTACAAAACAAATATAACTGAAGATGTTGCAAAGCCTGTTAAAGAAATTCAATATAACACATTAATCGTTCCGCGAGGTGGAGAATATGATCTTATTCTTTCGGATGGTACCGAAGTAAAAATCAATTCAGAATCAGTACTTCGATTTCCTGTTGTTTTTGAAAAAGGGCAACGAAATGTTCAACTAATAGGTGAAGCTTATTTCGACGTAAAAACAGATTCATTGCGACCATTCATTGTTACATCAGCCGAACATGTAATAAAAGTTTACGGCACATCATTTAACGTAAAATCGTATAAAAACGATAAGTATATAACAACCACACTGGTTGAAGGAAAAGTTACAGTGTCGACTGATAAAAATGAGGCGAGTGAACAAACATTAAGTCCAGGCCATCAAAGTATTTACAAAAAAGAGTCTGCCGAATTCGAACAGAAAGAAGTGGATATCAAACAATTTACTTCGTGGAAAGATGGCCGTTTTTATTTACGAAATATGACTTTAGAAGAAATAACGCA
>JBFFMM010000052.1:0-15400 GCA_041554075.1 Draconibacterium sp.
GGGGATGAATTTTGAAAAATAGGGTAAAACTGTCCCAAACCCGTATTCTAAAGAATTGAAAACTTAAACCGATAAACGTTTAGGACAGCTCTGACTGAATTCATATCTGTTACGAATTTTCACACCATTGAAATTGAAAAAATGCCTAAGGATTTATACGGCCTCTTATTCAGGTATTCGAATTTCGATTCAAGGAAACTGACAATCGAAAATCAAACTATAAAATTCTCGCAACCAACTGAATCGAATGATTCATTAGAATTGAAGAAAATCTGCGACTTTTACCAATTGAAGTTAATTACGAAACGAAATTAAAGCAAGTAGCCAATACAAGGAAGACAAAAATTCTTTTTTTTGATTGGATTACACATTTAACAATAGTTATCCTAACATTCTTTCACAACTCTTCCAAGCCATGAAATACATTCTTGGAATATGGAATGGACCTTTCCATATGTTTCCTTTTAATGAGACTGATATTCGACCGTCGCGATGAAGGTAGCCATACCATTCGCCGTGTTCCGGATCTGGAAAATGCTTGAATGCCCAGTCATGAACAAGTTCGTGCATTTCTGCGTATTTATTATCTCCGGTAAGTTCGTAAGCTAATAATGTGGCAATTACTGTTTCGTTGTGGGGCCACCAGAATTTCATGTCGTGCCAGTATTCTTGCACCGGCAATCCTTTAACATCTTTGAAATAGAGCATTCCTCCGTATTCCTTGTCCCATCCAATTTCCCACATCCAGTCGAGCATGGTAGTTCCGAGCAGAATTAATTTCGGGTCGTTGTTTCTTCGTTTTGCCTCCTGCAAAATAAACCAGGCACCTTCTATAGCATGTCCCGGGTTTAAACACCTTCCATCAAAATGGTCGATAAATTCACCATTCGGACCAACTACTTCCATAACAGCTTTATACTCATGGTTCAAAAAGTACTTTTGAATTTCGTCTATCCAGTTGGTAATTTGCTCGGTATACGTTTCATCACCGAGATTTTTGCGCAATTCCTGTGCAGTAACAATACCAATCATAGGACCGCCCATTCCAAGCATTTGCCTTTTCTCGGTGAACTTTGGAGGAATTAATCCAGGTTCGGTATTATATCTTAAAAAGGTTTCGAAAGCCTTTTTTGCTTTGATTTTGTACTCCTCAATTCCGGTAGCTTTGTAATAGGCTGCATAAGCAATTGCTGCAAACGATTCTGAGAAAACATAACGACGCATACGAATAGGATCACCCTGTTTATCAACAATAAAATACATTTTACCATTTTCATTGTAGCAATGTTTTTCGAGGAAGTCGATGCCGTGTTTGCCAATTTTAAGCCACTCATCGTTTTTTTCTACTTCGTTGTATAGGGTCAAAATCATCCACGTAAAACGTCCGGTTTGCCATACACCTTTATCAGTATCGATTACTGCACCGTCGCGGTCGAGACAGAAAGTAAAACCACCGTCTTCCCAATCGACACAGTGTTTTGTCCAAAATGGTATTATATTTTCGAGAAGACCTGTTTTGTATATTTCCAAGTAGTTCTGTATCGTTTGTTTGTTCATATGGTATTTGTTTTAAGCAAATTCAAAAAAAACCTCCCCTTTTTAAGTGGAACAGGTAAAAGTTATTTCTTTATTGTTTTCCAGGTATAACCTGTAATTTCTTTGTTGTTAGTTAGGAACAAACTAAAAATGAAAGCTACTGTCACACTTACTACAATTCCTATAAAGCCGTAAAGCCAGAATGAAATATCTGTTCCTAACTGAACAAATAGCAAAACGCCTGTTCCAACAGCAAAACCGCTTAATGCACTTCGTGCGTCAATTCGTGAGAAGAAAATTCCCATAATAAACAGACCTCCCAAACCACTTGCAAGCAGGCCAAGTATTTTATTAAAATAATCGAATAACGACAGAATATTCAAGGTTGCCATTAGCAACGCAAAGCCAACACCTATTCCACCAAAAACAATTCCCGACCAACGTGCCACTGCCAACTGTTTTCTATCGGAAGTCCCGGGGAAAAAGTGTCGGTAAAAGTCGGATGTAAAAGCCGTTGAAAGTGAATTTACGTTAGACGAAACCGTTGACATGGTTGCAGAAAAAATAGCAGCAATTAAGATACCTGCAACTCCAATTGGCATTTTCGACATAATAAAATGTGGAAAAATGGAATCGGTATTTTGCATGACAAAGTTAAGCTCACCAGGTTGTGTTTTATAAAAGGTGTAAAGCGCTGTTCCGATAAAATAAAATACCATGGAAACGACAACACTTAAAACACCATTCAGAATAATACTTTTCCCTGCTGATTTTTCGTCTTTCGTAGTCATGTAACGCTGAATTACAGTTTGGTCGGAACTATACGAAATCAGATTGTTTGCCAAACCACCAAGAATAATCACCCACAGCGTTGCACTTTTCCAGCTAAATGCAAAATCGAACATGGTAAACTTGTTTTGTTCCACTGAAATTTCAATCAATTTTCCCAATCCACCTTCGGTGCCTGTTATGAGAAAGATTACAGCTAACACTGCTCCTCCAAGAAGCACAAAACCCTGGATTACATCGCCCCAAACAACGGCTTCAACACCACCCATTGTGCAGTAGATAATGGTAATCACCCCCATCAATACGATGCAGGTGTAAATATCAATTCCAGTTACGGTGGTAAGTGCCAGCGAAGGCAAGAACAACACCAACGCCATTCGTGCAACCATAAAAATGATGAATACAAAACTTGCTAAAAACCGTGTAGCGTAATTAAATCGTTGTTCGAGATATTCGTATGCCGTTGTAACATTCAGTCTGCGAAAAAATGGAAGAAAATATTTTACAACCGGAAATGCCATGATTAAAATCGCAATTGCCGTTGGAAAATATTTCCAGTCGGTTGCGAATACTTTGGCAGGAATCGCCATAAATGTAATGGCACTCAACATCGTTGCAAAAATACTCATCCCGGCGGCCCACCAAGGAATACGGCCGCCTCCTTTGAAAAAGTCTTCGGTGCCGTTTTCGCGTTTCATAAAGAAATAACCCAAATAAAGCATTGCTCCCAAGTAAAAGATCAATAGAGTCCAATTCAACAAACCAAACTTGGGATTGGCTTTTAATTCGCCATAATAAACTTTTGCAGAACGGATTCCGGGCATGGTTTCGCCATTAATAACGATCCAGCCATCCTGCCACGCTACAATTTTTGCACCAGACGGAGCCGGGAATGGATATTCGTCACCAACTGTCCAACTATTGGTAATTGTATGGTAAATAAGAACTTCTTTGTTGAATTTGTACCAGGCAGGTTCATGATTTAAATATTCCTTTTTCCATTTTTTGAATTGAGCTATTGCAAGGGAATCAGCACTTTTACTTGCTAATTTCCCTTCACGTTCTTTTTTCCATGCATCATAAAAAATGTCACGATTCACGCCACCTACAAATAAAATATGGTTCGTTCCCAGCGATAATCCGCAAGCACCATGTAATGAATAAGCCTGATTTCCATTCGGTGCAATTTCAGCAATTTCAGACCAAACACCGGTTTTTGGATTGAATTCAATGCCGTTGGTCGTTACACTTGGAGTATCTTGTTCCTTAGAAAAACTGGAGCCACTAAACACAAAAAGGTGCTTCTCCTCCGCGGCATTTTGTTCAACCACAACGGGCTGCAATCGTGGTACTCCTGGAAAGTCATTTCGTATTTCCCATTTAAATTTATCTGTCCCTTTTTTCGAAATATCGAGTGATAGGAAAGTATTCGCCAATTTACCATCGGCTAGGCCACCCACCACATAAACAATATTATCGACCAATGCCGCCCCCATTTGTGTAACAGGAAACGGCAACTCGGGGTAGTTTTCAATTTCGAGTTCCGAGTTATTTTTGTTCCATTTTAAAAGATAAGTAGAGCTAAAGGTTTCAATGTTGTTATTTCCACCAATGCATAACACACCTTCGGGTAAGTTTACCGAAGCACCATAAGCTGTTTCATTTGGAATTTTCATTCCTGACAACCACCGCGGTTTACCATCTTCTTCAACCAAAACGAATGCGTCGTTATAATACTTTTTTACACCGCCTTCAACAACCGGAACGTTTGGAAAATTGCAACCACCAGCTACTATTACCACATCGCCGGAATTTCCGGCAAAAGGCGAGGCCAGTCCATACTGTTTAACCTGTCCATCACCAGGAGGGATTTCGATACTTTCGAACCACGTAAATTCATTTTTATAATCCGCTTGAGCAAAAAGCAAGAATGGTGTGACAATAATCAGTAAAAGTACCTGGAATCGTAAGTTCATGGTTCAAACTTTTTTTTGAAATATTATTTGTTGCAAAATTCAAAGAACCCAATCGCTACCAATTCTTTTTTCATTGCAATTTCTTCTTCATCGGATATGGTTTGCAGCGGCAAGCGGTTTGGGCCACAGTCTAATCCCAAAAATTTCATCATACGTTTTCCTCCAGACAAATTACCGCGGTATTTTCCAAGTATTTCACAGAACTCGTGCGATTTATGTTGCAATGCAGCACATTTTTCCATGTCTTTTTCAGCATAAGATGTACACATGTCTTTGTAAAGGCTGTAGCAGTGATTGTATGTTCCTCCAACTCCGCCGTAATTGCCAAACGAAAGACTATCAAGGAACAATTCATCCAATCCCCATAACATTTCGTACTTTCCGTTTGCAACTTTTCTGCATAGTTCAAATTCAAAAATGTTAAAATCGGTATATTTAACTCCGGCTAAAGTTGGAATTTCATTTTCAGCCGCCATTAAAAAATCTTTAATCGACAGACGGAAATTATTTAATGGAGGAATGTGGTAATAATAAAAAGGCAATTTCGGAGCCGCCGAAGCTATGGCTTTGCAATAAGCGACAAATTCTTCGGTACGTTTTGGAGCGAGGAATGTTGGCGCCATTGCCGAAATTGCAAAAGCTCCAATTTCTTGTGCGTGAACAGCTAATATTTGTTGTTCACTTACATTAACTCCACCAGTGTGAACCACCACTTTCAGTCTATCAGTACTGGCTTCAACCCATTTTTCGGCAACCGCCATTCTTTCTTCACGTAAAAGCAGTGCCCCTTCGCCTGTACTCCCACATACAAAAGCGCCGTCAACGCCATTTCTCACTAAAAAATCTGCATATTCTGGAATTAAATCAAGGTTTAAATCCCCGTTATCTTTCATTGGTGTGAAAGGTGCTGCAACGTATCCGTTAATTTTTTTCATTCTGTCCTTTATTTTTGAGTTACTTTTTATTGTATTTATCCTTACCATCAGTTAACCATTCCAGAGAAAAACACACAAAAGTATTTTTTGTGTGTTCATCCATTTCGAAGAACAATCCAATATCGCCATTTTTACATTTTGTTAAAGACGAATAAGCAGAACTTCCGGCATAAATTGTTTTTCCTTCTGACCACGTATTTCCTTCATCATAACTAATTCGAACGGTCATGTTTTTTCTCCCTTTCTCCATTTTTGCATTTGAAAAAAGCAGCCGATTTTTTTTGTAACCCTCGCTAATGGAAGTAAAACGAATAATACTGGCATTGCATCCCGGGTCGATTAAAGTTGGCTCTGGTCTTGTTTACCATGTTTTTCCCTCATCGGTTGACACATGTACATAGCGCATACCTTTTTTATTGGCACGACTATTAATCATCCAACTGCCATCTTCCAATTCTATAACTTTCGATTCGTCGGCAGGCGAAATTGGAGTATCGATAAAATACCATGATTGTCCATGATTGTCACTTCCAAATAAATGCATACCGCTATTCAAATTCACCATACAATGTAAGAGTTTTCCTGATTTGGTTTGAATACCGCGACCTGATGTAATAAATTTGAAATCTTTATGCCATTCTGGTTTGGAAATTTGTAAAGTTATATCTTCTGGAGTGCTCCATGTAAGACCATTGTCGAAACTTTTTGTTACATGCAAATAATAAATATCCTTTTCATTCTCCAAATCCATAAAATTGTAAAACAGGAAAATTTCTTTCGTCACTGCATCCACAATCATCGATGGGTCAGACGCCGATTTACCGAGCGGGAAATCAACTATTTTTTCGATTTCAGACCATGTTACTCCATTGTCGGAACTGCGGCGAATTACAATATTTATATCGCTGCTCCATTTTAAATCGCCACACGATGGCACACGTTCGTCGATGGCAGCAATTAAATCGCCATTAGGAGCTGTTACAATGGCTGGTATTCGGTAGCACGAAACATCAGGATTCATAGATGTATTAAACAAATCCACAAATTCTATTTTATCATTGGTAGTTTGTGATTTTTCTTTTTGTCCGCAGGAAACTAAAGTGCCTGACAATAGGAATAGAATTAAAAATAAAATCTTCATAGTATTGATTTTTTGAGTTATTTCTTTTGAATAGTTATGTCGGTAGAATATTTCAAATTCTTTGTTTCCCGAACATCTGTTCGCTGAACATCAACTGGTACACAGGTAAACATCCACTTCCAGGCGTTTTTACCAAATGGCACTTTTAGCAAAAATTTATTCCAGCCTTTTTGAAGTGTTATTTTTGTTGGCTTGCGGTAATAATAATCTTCGTCAACAAAAGGTATTTCCGGAGAATTCGTGTCTAATCCTGGCTGCTTCCACTTTGGAGGCCGAATCTCGTTGCCATTCACCCAAATTTTTGGATTTGTAAAATGCCATTGCCCCATTTCAGCCGTTGGACCACCTCTACGTCCGCCCGAGCGTGACCAGTTTTGAAAACCAATCCAGAAATCTACTTCCTGTTCATTTTCTGCGTAGATGTAATTTAGGGCATAAATAGTTCCTTCTTTCTCTTGAATGGGAGATGGAAAACCAAAGAAGTGTTTGAGGTGAATCGTTCCTCCGTTTAAATCGGTTTCATTCCAATTGTAGTTTTTACCATCAACACTGTACTTGTCTTTAATTTCTTTTTCCGGTTCAAATGCTTGCTCAAAATCTCCGTTGTGATTAAACGGGCCAATGATTTTCCACGGAATATGACTGTTCTTCACGACAGGAAATTCTTTCCCATTAAAATATTTGTTGCGGTGAATAATCAGCCTGTCTTCAAATTCTTTGTAAGCCTGATATTCTGGTGAATTTGTTGGAGGCAACTGTGCCCAGTATTTATTTCCGGTTGATTTTACACCTCGCCATATTGCTTCGCTGTAGGTGAGTATAAATGGATAAACCGAATTTTGCAAAAGTATATTTCTTTCTTCGTCAACACGGTCGTCGGGCCAACAACATAATATTCCCCCAAGACGTATAGAGTCGCCATGTTCGGTGCGGCAAGGTTGCTGAAAAAATAAATGTCCAATACCCGCCAGAGGGTCGAGGTGGTTAATGTAATTTGAACGCGAATCGATAAATGGATGACCAGCTAATGGCTCGTGTTGCGCCCAAAGTTGTTTTATTGAAGTGCTGTCTCCGGGCGTTTTTATGCCGTGCCACCACGAAATATATTCACGCTTATTCTCATAGATTTTTTGAATTATGGGAACCAAAAAATCCTCATCAACTTTCTCCGAACGTTCCCGAACTTCATCGGTTCCCAAATGAATGTATGGCATTATTTCTGCTGGTGCCAGCGTGCATAATTCACCCACTAGATCCATAATAATTTTCTGAACTTCGGGGCTGTTCATTGATGTAATGCCCAAAGCTAAACGAAAAGCCAAAGTGTGTCCGGGTACATCAATTTCAGGAATTAGGATAATGTGCCGTTGTTGGCAATATTCAACAAGGTCTTTAAATTCTTGCTGAGTATAAAATTTTCCTGGTTTCCGGCTGGTTGCATCTTTTGATTGTAACTCTGGGTATATTTTACTTTCCAATCGCCACCCTGGATTATCGGTAAGGTGTAAATGAAACACATTGTATTTGTAAGCTGCCAAAACATCAATTTGTTCCTTTAATAACTCAGGTGATTGATAGTTACGGCCAACATCGTGCATGAAACCACGGACTTTAAAAGACGGCCAATCGTTAATAACACATTTTGGAATATTAAAAGTTTCTCCATCAGTATTAATCAATTGTTTTAAAGTCTGTATACCATAAAATATTCCCCTGGCATCAGCGGCTCTTATTTCAATTCTATTCTTAACTCTTAGTTCATACGCTCCCGAAATGCCATGGAGATTTTTAACGTTTGCGTTGATTAATTTTATTTGTATTGGTAGGCTTTTGAGATCTTTATCAAAGTATTTTTCCAATACTTTTTGTTCATTTTCAAAGCACCCGCTTGCGTCAACAACAATACCATTAAAAGATACACTTCCTACTCCCCATACAATTTCCTGTGGCAACGGTATCAATGAAGGCTTGACATCTTCTTTTTTCCGGCAAGATAAAAGGAAGAAAGTAAGGATGATTAAAATGGTTAATAGCTTGTGCATATTTATTAGTTCTAAACTGTAACTATCAAAGTAGAGTTATCAAATCTTAAAGGTTGTAATTTACAAAGTAACTTTTATTTGAGATTGACCATATTGTAAAAAAATATGGAAACCAGAGGACCGAAGTCCCCTGATTATTAAGTAACCAAACTAAATCTATAAAAAACCTATTTTCTAATTTTTAATAACCTTCGGTCTGAACAAGTTCCGAATCATTTGCTAACATATCCTGCGAAATTGAGTAGTAAATTTTATAAGCTTCGTTTACGTTTAATGATGCTACCTCTTCAAATACAATACCATCACCTGCTCGGACCAAATCCCACCATCTCTTACCTTCTCCAACAAATTCTTTTAACCTTTCATTTAAAATGGCATTGGTGTTTTCTGTTTTTGAACCTTTTGTAAACTCATTACCAGCAAAGTTTTCACCGTATGCCCTCGCTCTTACCGCATTAATTTCAGCCGAAGGGTCTTCATTTAAATGATTTTTGGCTTCTGCTAACATTAAAAGTACATCGGCATATCGGTACAGCGGAATATTGTTGTAGTTTTTTCGTAAGCCATCGTCACCCACAATTCCTAAAAATTTTGTAAGTACGGCTCCTTTGTAGTTGCCTGAGCCTTCCTGATAAGGAATATGCCCATCGCCGTTATCGTACAAACGAATAAAATTGCTTCTGCGTAAGTCATTTAAATCGTCTAATTTTAATAATACTTTGTCCGATGGACCAAACCTACTTGCTCCGTTTACAACAAAATCTGCCATAGAATTTCCTTCATCATCAAAGAGACTGGCAAAATCAACTGCCCTGCCTGTAAAAGAACCTGAACTGTTGCCTGCTTGGTCTTGTTGGTAATCGAATGCAAAAATAAACTCATTGTTATTTTCATTTCCCTGACCCCATAATTTATCAAAGTCAACCAATTCGAACCCATTTATTTGACCAAGTGCTGTTTTTGCTTCGGTAAAATCGGAATTACCTCCACCAAGTACTTTTCCAGACCATAGATAAACATCGCCTTTAAGCGCAAGTGTTGCTGCTTTAGACCAATATATATTCTTGCCTTGCCAGAGGCTATTATCGTTTCCAAAATATTCAAGCGATTTTTCAATGTCGCCTTTAATAAGTTGCATTACTTCGCTTTTAGGTGATCTGGGGTTTTTAAGTTCTTCCAGATTAACTTCTAACAAAGGCTCAGTTGAAATAGGAACATCACCCCATGCTCTTACCATTGTATAATAAATTTGGGCTCGTATCCCATAAACCTGTCCAAGCATTTGGTTTTTATCATCTTCGCTGGCAAAAGGTACTTCGGGAGCATTTATTATAAAATCGTTTATATAATGTAAAAGCCCATAAAAATTAGCCCAGTTGCTAAAGTGCACAACAGATGAACTGATATTATTATCTATTAAATCAATTCCTGAAGGAGATTCAATGGTATTACCTCCCCAAATATCTGACCGTAGTTCACCCATTTGCCACAAGGTACTTTGATAATTTCTGAAATTGGCATAAATACCGGTATGTGCTGCACGAGCAGCTTCTTCTGTGTCCCAAAAACCATTGTATGTTAGTTCGCTTTCGGGTTGCATATCGAGGTCGCATGAGCCAAGAAATGCAATTGCTATAAATAGTATTATATATTTTTTCATAATAATTATAGATTAAAAAGTTACGTTAACTCCTAAAGTCATTGTTCTTGGTAATGGGAACCTACCCGTGTCTATACCACTTCCCGATTCTTCCGGGGTACTACCTGAAAACCCATTAAAGTATGCCAAATTGGAACCGGTAGCATAAAGCCGTATATTCTGAAAAATATCTTTGGCGAATTTTCCATCAAGATCATAACTTAGCGTTACTTCGCGAAGTGCAAAATAATCTCCTTTCTCCCACATTCTTGAACTGCTGTTGTCCATCGTCCCCTGATCGCCACCTGCTGCCAGATGATTTCTTTGCCGGTCAACTAAAGTAAAGATTGGCACATCTGATGTTGGGTTTTCAGGTGTCCATGAATCGCGTATTTCAATAGGACCATTTTGGTTTCCCTGAGTTTGTGCAATTCCTTTTACCCTTCTACCATTTATAATGTAGTGCCCAACAGCAAAGTCGGTTTTCACAAACAAACTAAATTTTTTGTAACTTAAATCAGAAGTAAAACCTCCAGTAAAATCAGGGGTTCTTCTACCAATCTCCACACGGTCTAAATAATTAATTACATTGTCGCCGTTCAGATCTTTCCAACGGGTATCACCCAAAAACCGTGTATCTTTTTTAGTTGCAAATTCAACAACCCTACCAGCGTGTTCGTCTATTTGAGCTTGTGTTTGGTAAACACCATCAAAAACATAAGCAGTAATTAAATCGTAGCCAATTCTTTCTCCTTCTTGTAATCCTCCAACATATTTCGAATCTCCTGTGGCTGGGTCATAAATTTCTGTTCCACCCTGTCTGTTTTTATCCACGCCATTTTCAGGAAGATCTTTTGCATAATTTTTTACCGAGTAGTAAATCAATCCTAAATTCCATTTAAGCGAATTAGTTTCTACTACATTTGCATTTACTTGTAATTCTAATCCTTTGTTTTGGAGCGTACCATTGTTTGTTGTAATAGAGGAAAATCCTGTCCAAAGCGGCAATGTAAGATTTGCCAGTTTGTCCTGAACATTCCTGATAAAATAGTCTCCAATTATAGTTATTTTGCTATTAAACAAACCAACATCCAATCCCATATTCAGGGTCGTCGAACGTTCCCACTTCAAATCAAGTAAAGGCAATTGATTATTAGCGTATCCTGTCTGAGTATCGTAAATATCAGTTGTACCATATTTACCAAATACACCAAAATTGCTTAATATATCGATGTTCCCATTTACTCCATAACTTAGCCTTGGTTTGATTTTATTAATTGTAGATTTCAGGTTCAAACTTTTAAAGAAGTCTTCATTGTGTGCATTCCAACCTACAGATACACCAGGAAAGAATCCATATTTATTATTTCCCAAACGTGATGTTCCATCATATCGAAAAGTAAATCCTACCAGGTATTTATAATCAAAATCATAATTT
Source organism: Draconibacterium sp. (assembly GCA_041554075.1). Taxonomy (GTDB): domain Bacteria; phylum Bacteroidota; class Bacteroidia; order Bacteroidales; family Prolixibacteraceae; genus Draconibacterium. The sequence continues at coordinate 11,497 of JBFFMM010000052.1, forward strand.
GCCTGACCAAATATTGATGCAATTTCGTACCCCGTTCTGAAAGAACTTGGAACTCCATTTGCTTCAGAACCTACATTCATGGTATAAATCAAATCAGTAGGTGAAAGGCGCGTGGCAGCGCTTATCTCAAAATACTTCTCAACGAAATACTCTGCACCAATCAATGCATTTACATTATGTTTGTCTTGAAAAGATTTTTTATAATTTAACATTGATGTTAGCTGGTTACGCAAAGTTCTTTTATGAGAAGCTGAGGATATTCTTTCAGTATTTAAACGTCCTGAGTTTAAATATGATTTATTGAATGCTTCATTTGAATTATTAATTGCAAAATGACTCCCCCGCACTGTAAATGTAAAATCATTTAAAAACTTATAATCCAATTGTACAGAACCTGTGAGCCGTTGTTCCAAATTATAGCGTACAAATTTATCTTGATAATACAATGGATTACCAAAACCGAGATATGTTCCAGGCTGGTAATCATCGGACAAACTTCCATCAGGATTATTGTTGTAAATACGTGATGTTGGTGCTAAACCAGCTGTACGTTGGAATAAATTATATACATTGTCATAAGGTAGATTTTGGCTTGAATGAGCATAAATAATATTTGATGAAACTTTTAGGTTTTCTGTTAACTTATAAGAAGCGTTAAATGTTCCTGAATATCTTTTAAAAGCAGAACCAAATACCAAACCTTTGTCGTCCATAAGACCAAGTCCTAAATAGTAAGTTCCTTTATCATTTCCTCCATCAAACGACAAGCTATAATCCTGTGCATAACTGTCCTGATAAAACAGTTCATTCATTTTATTTTCCTGGAATATCAACATTGTCCCCGGATTTACAGGATCTTCCATTGTTTGCCATCCTTCATAATCCAATAAATGACGATTATCATCAGACAACACCATTGTAGTGTATATTGAATTTGTTGCATTGTTACCTGTTGCTGCTGCATGACCACCTGTTAAAAACTGGTCGAGCCATGCATAACCCATAACATCTTGTGCTTGTTTCACACCTAATCGATTATATTTCACATAATCAGCCGCTCCCAAATATTCCATCGGATCTTCACGGCGTTTATTGCTCGTAAATTTAGCCCTGAAATTAATATTCGATTTTCCAACTTTCCCTTTTTTAGTTGTTACCAGTATCACACCATTGGCAGCTCTGGCGCCATAAATCGCTGTTGATGCAGCATCTTTTAATACTTCCATCGATTCAATATCGTCGGTATTCAAAGCATAAAACGAACCCGGAACACCATCAATCAAAATTAATGGACTACCTGTACCGTCGAAACTTGTTCCTCCGCGTACCACCATACTTGGCGTAGTTCCAGGTTGCCCACTTGTTTGGGTTACTTTTAATCCAGCAATTGTACCTTGAAGTGCCGTAGCTGCATTTGAACGAGGTGCACTTTCTAAAATTTTTGTGTCCAGTTTGGATATAGAAGTTGTCATTTCAGCACGCGATTGTGTGCTATAACCCGTAACAACTACTTCATCCAAAGCGGTTGTTTCCGTTTCTAAAAACACATTAACTACATCAGAATTATCCAATGTAACGAACTGTTTTTTATATCCAATCATGGAAAATTCCAGCTGTTTACTGTCAGTTGGAATGTCAATGTTGTAAATTCCATCAACATTACTAACTGTTCCCGATGTGGTTCCTGATATGACGACTGAAACACCAGGCAATGGTTCTCCGCTTTCCGAATCTGATATTTTTCCGGAAATGGATCTTTGGGCATAAGAACTGCCGCACAGAAGAATAGCTAAAACTATCCAGCTTAAATAGAATAATTTTTGAATGATCCTTTTCATAAGATTTACTTTAATTATTGATTATTGTTCGTCTTATGTATGACATAAGACACGACAAATGTATGTAATATATTTATATATCAAAATTATTTCACCATATTTGTCGTATTAAGTCAGACATAAAAATAAGTGAAATTTAATTGAGATGAATAACGAAGAAAGTATGCTATCTGTAATTGACACAAGCAGTTTGGTTGATAAAGTAGAGTTTAATCTTTTAAAATATTTTGAAGAAAAGAAGCTGCATCCGGGAGATTTAATTCCGAAAGAAGTAGAATTAGCTTCAACAATGCAGGTAAGCAGAACGGTTATAAGAGAGTCATTAAACCGACTGAAAACAATGGGGATTATTGAATCAATAAAACATAAAGGCACAATTATTAAAAGTCCGGATTTTTCAAGTATTCTAAAAAAATCAATGATTCCAAGCATATTAGATAATACAACCTTAAAAGACATTTTTGAACTAAGACTTGTACTTGAAATAGGAATGGCAGATTCAATATTTAATCATTTAACTGAACAGGATATTGTTGAGTTAACGGAAATAGTTGAAAAAGAACCTGAATTTTCGGAATCGGTTTTATTTGATATCAAACACGAAATTTTATTTCATGGAAAATTATATGAAATAACTAAAAACAAAACATTAATTAACTTTCAAAGAATATTACTCCCCATATTTAATTATGCTTATGATAGTAAATTAATTGACAGACCGACATCCACAAAGCAATATGTATCCCATAAAGGTTTGGTAGAGATATTAAAAACCGGAAATGCAAATAAATTTAGAAATGCCATGCGAAAGCACTTAGAGAATCACTTTGAACGGCTCTATAAAGATTAAAATACATAAAATTATTTATACACATATAGAATGTGCTAAGTGCAATTTTTTATGATTTTTCTACCCTTTAGTTTCTGTTGAGCCTTTAAAGTAAATAAGATATTTTATCTGGGTCAGGTTTTGATTTCAGGATCGATTACAAGAATCTGTTCGTATACAAGGTGTACCATTCTTTAAAGCAAAGTATCGTATAAAAACCAATGTATAATAAGCCGGAAGGGCTCGAATAAGAGTAGCCCCGGGCAAACAAGTGCAGCACGTGCACCCCGGGGTTAAATGAATTTGTCAACAAAGGTGCATCCACAAAAATAAATCCGGGCAGAATAGAATTATGTGCCTGGTCTTCATAGTCCTTCTGAAATGTCGATCAGAATTAATTTGATTACTGTATTGTGTGAAGAACGATGGAACTCCACCGGATTTTACGGATCACATTGAAATTCCGGTGGAGTAAAATAGATAATATCGAAATACTGGTAGGAACAATACAAAAGGCATTTTTCTGTGTTACATTCCAAAAAACATTATTTTTTGTCTTTCCAGACAGGAAATACTTTTTCCTATAGCTGAAAAAGTATTCAAAAAAGCCACCGCTGACGATAAAAAGCTAAAAATAAATTCCATTCACTTAAATCAAGAAACTCCTCCTTTTAGCCTTTCGTACCTCAGGCTAACGAGCGTCAAACAGACTTGATTTTTTAACGTTCACTCCATTTCTTTTCTTAACGCTTTTTCTCGAAGGCGGCCCCAGCGGGCTACAAATCTTGGAATTTCTAATGACGTTTGTTAATGAGTCGGCCTCTTTTGGTCGAGTGCTGAATCAAAACAAAGCCTTACTGAGAGCGGGAAGCTTCGAATGTGTGAGAAGATCACCCGTCCGAAGTTAGGTTTTGTGAAGATGATGTGCGAAGGACAAAAGAAGCCTTGATCTTTGTGCATACTATTTGGATTAAGCTAAATAGTATGGCCTCGGCAGGAAAGAAAGCACTGCTTTTAAACAATCTATTCGATGATTAATTTATATATCTGGCCAGAATAATAGCGAAAATAATTGCATTAAAAATTGAAATCCACCGGATTTTACGGGTGATCCATACAAAAGGCTCCATACTAACAACCTAAAAAATCACCGTCTGACTTTAAGTTTGTATTTAAAGTCAGACGGTGAATATAGTAAATGCTTAATATAATCTATTTAATAAAGTCGGGAGTTACC
>JBFFMM010000053.1:0-15387 GCA_041554075.1 Draconibacterium sp.
ATTATCATCCGAAGCTTCAAACGGAGCAGGTTTGGCACTACTATTTAACATTCCAAGGATAATAGGATCATTGGGATTTTCGTTTAAAATGCCCACAATCACTTCATCATCAATTTCAGGAAGGAAAAAGGAGCCCCGGTTATTTCCAGCATCAAGCGTTGCAATTCTTGCCCAAACACCCTGTTCTGTATTATCGATTAACGGCAAACGCACTAAAACCCGAAATTCTCCTTTTGGATCGGCTTCGAGCTGGGTGACTTTTGCAATTTGCAGTCCCTTAACAGCAGCAAGCAGTCCAGCCGCCGGCAAAGCATTTATATCTACCGTTTCAGAGAACCAACGTGGATTAATACCAAATTGTGCATCGGTAGTCCAGTTTCCATCGGCAATTTGGTGTTTCACTGCCGAAATATAAACCTTGCCGTTAAAACGATTACCAACACCTGCCAACTCAATGGTTGTATTCGGTTTTACTTCGTGCGTGCCCTGAAATTTCACCCTGCCCCGAATTTTAGAAAATTGGTTAAATAAGTTTTTTGCATTCGCCCAATCCTGTAACCCTGAATCTGCCTTTCCACTACCATCTTTTAATTCAAAATTTTCCAGGCCAATTACAGAAGCCAGGTCTCTAGAAGAGAGATTTCCGTTTTGAAGGATTTCCGAATTATTCGCTTTTACTTCCAAAACATCCTGATTGGCCACATCCCAGCCGAATGAAGTTACATTCTGAAATTGATTTCGGGCATCAATTTCTGCATCAAAATCGTACATATCCACTCCGTACTCCACCTTAATTTGTTTTGTCTGATTGTAATCCGGACTTAAAACTGATATTTTTCCATCGTCAACCACACAAACTTTCCCATTGGCCTGAGCGCGTGTTACACAAAAATCCCAGTTGCTTACGTTGTATTGCACCATTTCCGGATGCACAACAGTGGAAGCTTGCACTACTTTTTCCAAGCTATAATTTCCGATTATCTGCTCCAAAATATCACTGTCTTTGCTTTCGTAGAAATATTTGCTTTTTCTTCCAACTGTAAGTTTTACCGCCAAATCTTTGCATTCAACAATTAGCACAGCACCATTCGATCTGATTTTTAAATTATGCTGAATAACCACACCTTTAAAAATTGTATTGTTTTGTGAGTCATAACCTGCTTTTATTTCAATCGACTTTCCCGGAACAAAATAGTCCTCATTACTAAGTACAAAATCCCGATTAGCAACATCTCCATCGAGCAATACTATTTTTGCACTTGGTATCCGATTGATTTCTTTCTCAACTGAAATAGTTAGCAACTGATAGGTGGACGGAAGCTCTGTTCCATCAATCAATAATGAAAAGCTGACCAAATCGCGTGATGTTTCTGTTTGCATATTTTTTGTTCTGCTGGTTTATGATACTTTTTCAATTGGCGGAAAAAAAATCTTCTGCCCCACTTTTAGTTTTCTGAAATTGGTAATGTTGTTTGCCTTTGCCACTTCTAGATAGTATTTTGAATTGCCGTAAATCTTGTGCGTCATCAATGGCAAAGTATCGCCTTCGTTAACAATTCGAATGTGCGTTAAATCGGGCGAGGAATTGTTCTCCATTGCCACCCTCAGATTATCTTCAACAAAACCTTTGAACTTTGCTGTAACACTAGCCCGCAGCGGCGTACCATCCGGTTTAAACAGCTTAAAAGTTAAATCCATTTCGGTAAGTACACCTTTAAACAAAAGGGCTCCCCACGAAATAACCAGATAATTGGGTCGATGTTTGTTGCCATTGTAGTCGAAAACCACACGTTTAAAAAGATCGATGTCATCGGCAATCCCAACTCCTTCATCAACTGAAAGTGCATCGTCTGCTTCGCCCGGGCCACCGTAGTTTACAAGCACTCCGGTGCGGTCGAAAATAAATTCCAGTTGAAGATCTTCCGGTGGAGTTCGATTGTATCGTGGTGCCGTTGAACTGGTTCCTGCCCCCTGACGCTTGTTTTGTTCTACCTTGTATTTCAAGTTATACTTCTCCGGATTGAGCAAGGACCGAAACTCACCATTGGCAACTTCCGTCCTGAATGTTTCGTCGGAATAAGCTCTTATATGAAGTTTTATTAATTCGCCGGGCATATTAACGTTCCTCCTTTTTCGATAAGATTTCCATCACCTGTTCTACGCAAGTTGCAATAATTTCATCCCTGCTGTCGGTATCATCAGTATTTTGCTGCGGAGTTTGATTTCCATCTTCTCCAACTGAAATTTTTATGTGCAATTCTTTAATTTCGATGGGCATAAGACTACATTACATTAAAATAATTATAGGTAAGTTCCAGAGTTTCAATTACCAGTTTGTTTTCTTCAGCGTTAAAATCGCTTACACTCCATTTTACCGGATAGGCGTGAACGACATTCCAACTCAGCAAAGGCTCGTGTTTTTCGTTTAAAAGTTTTACAATTAAATCCGTTGGCTTAAAATCGAAATTCTCTAAGGCTTTTCTACACCAATTAATTAGTTCTGAATCGACCAGTAAACCCCGTTTTAAAACCAAATTCGGATATTTTGTACGAACCGGAACTTTGTGTTTAAAGCGATTTTCTCCCCCCTCAGCAATCTGTTCGGTTTCAACATCGACTGTTAAACCCGAAACCGATTGAAATTGAAACTCGCCGGAAAAACGGGCAAACTCAACCATAAAGTGAAAACCGAGAGGTGGATAATAATCAGCCATATTTATTCATTTTGAATTGACAAACCTTCGTGAACTAACTCCATACTTTCAATGGCTACCTCATTTCCATCTGCCTTTAAATCGGTTGATTGAATTTTGGTTGGCCAGGCATTTTTCACTTTCCAAACTACTACCGGAGCGTGTTCTTCGTTCAGCAAACTAATGGTTATATCTCTGCGTTCGATGGTATTTAGTTTTACGGTATTCCACCACGCAAAATATTCGTTGTCGGTGGCAAAAGTTCCGCGTTTAAGTGTAATGTTACTGAACTTTTGCATTCCGGGCATTTTGGTTTTGAAATATTCAGGGCTTGCGCCGTGACGATATTCCACTACTTCAGTTTCAACATCTAATCCCGAAACCTCCGTAAATCCTATTTTTGTTCCACCCCATTCTACCTGAAAATGAAACTTTACAATTGGATATTCTGTTGCCATGATTTCTACTTTTAATATTTAATGATTAAGCTTCCTGCATTTTGTGAGAGAATTTCAGAATAATAAATTCTGCGGGACGAACGGCAGCCATTCCAATTTCGATATTCATTTTACCTTCCAGAATATCCTGGGCGGTCATGGTTTGACCTAATCCAACCCGTACAAAAAATGCATCGTTGGGTTTGGCACCTGCTAAAGCACCTGCTCGCCACTGAAGGGTTAAAAAGTTCTCGATCATTGCACGAACTTTTACCCACGTATTGGCATCGTTTGGTTCGAATACAAATTGTGCGGTGGCTTTTTTAACCGATTCTTCAACCATATTAAAAAAACGACGAACAGGAATGTATTTCCACTCGTTGTCGTTTCCGGCCAGTGTGCGTGCTCCCCAAACCAATGTTCCTTTTCCGGTAAAAGTGCGTATCACATTTATCGATTTGCCCGAAGTATCCATATTTAAACCATCTTGTTCCAGATTGGTCACTTTTTTATTTGGGCCAACAATGTTGGTTACGCCCACATTTGCAGGAGCTTTCCAGACTCCACGATTATTATCGACGCGGGCATAAATGCCGGCCATAGCTCCTGAAGGAGGCAGTGTAACCGTTAACTTATTTAGTTCGGTTTTTATTTGGTTCGATAATTCGGTATTTGCAACGACTGTTGAATCGTTAATAAACAAACCATCAAAAGCCCCTGCTGCAGTCGGGGCCGGAGGAGTAGTTTCGTTGTGAGCAATTTCAACCTCTCCTTCATTGTAAGCATAAGGTAAACTGGTTTTTAACCAGGGATAATATGCTGCTCCATATTTTAAATAATCGGTACCCAAACTAATGCCTGTCCGCAACGTACTTGCAAAGGTACTCGCCTCGTTGTAAGTATCGATTATGGCAAAACGGTCTTGTAATTTCTGACATTGAGTAAGCGCATCTTCAGCCAAACCATAAAAATTTGTAGCCGAAGCAATACTTGTTGCATCGGGAAAAACAATTAAAGTTGGTTCATCTTCTTTGGCCAGTTCTGCCAAACCTCCATTTGCACCAAGATCAGTTTTACTAACTGTTGCCGAATAATTACCAACCGAAATAATGTAACAGGGACCACCACCATTTGCAAAATACATTTGTAATGAATAATACATTTTAAAGGGTGATTTTGTGGTTGGTTCAGGAACCTGAATCGTTCGAGTCAGATTCCCTGAAGAATCATATACATCATCGATATTTACAACAATGTTTTCTTCATTATCTGCTGCTCCAAAATACTGTTCGTATTCGAGTAAGGACGTAATTCGTGTGGGAATAGTAAGCAAATCGTCGTCAACAATTTTTTTTGCTTTTTCAGTGTAGCCAATAAAGGCAGGAATGGCGGTCTCAACCTGAGCGACCGAAGGCGGAAAGACCGAAATTTCTTCGACGTAAACGCCTGGAGTTTTGTACGTTGTTGCCATAATTGATAAATTTTAGTGATAAATGTATATTTCTGAGTATATTTTATTGTTGGTACTGTCAGGCTTAACCAGATTTGCATCAGGGTTTGGTAACTCAACTCCACCATGTTCAATCGAAACAAATCCAAAGGCAGTAAGTGGTTGTTCTTCTCTGGTAATCAATTGATTTGCATTACTTCCTTCTTGTGTTACATCGTCATAACTTTCTACTTCTTGGTTTTCGTTAAAAATGTATCTCCAAATAGTTTTTCTATTTTCAAAAAGGATTTCGAAAACAGGATTTGGAGTACGTATTTTACCTTGGTTATTTGTAATGTTTAGCAATGCCGAATTTCCTTTCAAATGGATTTTTATCAAACCAAATAGATTCTGTCTTTCTTCAGGAGTTAATTTCTCCAACTCATTCAAACTGCTTGTTTCACCAAGTACATAATTATCATTTACAAGGTTATTGCTTCCTTCTTTTTTTAGAAGAGGGAAACTTCCCGATTCAGAATCTAAACGTTGATTAGAAAAGAAAAAAAGCTTATTTGCATTTTCAAATTTCAAATTGGAAAAATTGAAGAATGTGTGGTTTTTAAGTTTCAACAAAAAGGTTAATTCCAGATTATCGGAGAGCGTAATAAAAGGGAGACTTTTATTTGAATCTGAAACCTTACACCAGACCGTAAAGCCTGAACTTGATCGTTTAAATATCAGTTTATGCCCTAAAAGCATTTGCTGACTTTTTGCTGATGGTAGGACGTTGAACAAATTTGAAACATCATAGCAAATAAGCTGTTTTTCTTTTTCCGCATCAGGCATATTTGAATACTCCAACGTTCCTTTATTTAAGAAATACTGATGAAGTATATTTACCTGAAAAAGCGATTTATATGTGGTTGAAAATGTCATTGATTCGTATCGTTTAGGGTTCCGTTAATTACGGTAATAAGTTCTGCTGTTGACCGTTTTTCATCGCGTGCAATCTGAATCAATTGTGCTTTATATAAAGCTGATGGTAACTGCCTTCCTCCAAGAGTACCCCAAATGTGATTTAGAACCTCGAAACCCGGAGTATAGAGTTCTACCACAAACTTGAAATTTTCAAGCACATCCATTGTGGAATTCGAACGATTATAAATTGTGTTTGCTGAGGTGAATACTTTTTTACCTTGAAAAAATTCAATGGTTTTTGAAATACTGATTAAAGAGTTGTTATACGAATCGCAATACGCACTCACCAGAAAATACAAATTCAAATTTACGGGAGGATTCTGGTATTCGGCTTTGTTGTTTACTACTTTCACTGTTGGAAGATTTTTTAATGTCTTCTCTTCCTCAATATTAAGTAAGGTGATTATAACTTTACCTTCCAAATCGGAAGCGTTATCGCTTCCCGATTCCAGCATAGCTACATTGTCGAGGACAACAATCTTACCTAAACCGGCGGTTTCCAAATATTTTTCTAGTTGCTCTTTTAGAATCTGTAAGGTTTCGTATATCATTATTTACAGGTTAGGTTCCGTAAAACCAATTACTACAAATCTTCTCTCCATAATCAAATAGAGATATCCTATACAATTCTAATGAAACAGGGCTTCGGCGTCTTATCTTCTGTATTAAACGAGCTTTATCAAGGCTCACTTTTGATTTAACAGTGACAACAAGTTACAATTTTATAATATACAAGTCAATACCAAGTACTTATTTAGACAAGCAAAAACAGATAAATAGGTTTGAAAATCAACCTTTTAAAGATGCCATTTTTTTCTTGGCAAGAGCTATTCTAATTTATTCTGAAAAATATTAGTTATCAATTTTCAGTTCTTCCAACAAATGCTCTATTTCCTTAACTAAGGCGGAATGTAAACCCGAAAAGTGGTTAAACATAAAAGAGAAAACGATTGTTTTTCCCGAATCAGTTTTTAAATACCCCGAATAGCAGCGCACACGAGTCATTGATCCACTTTTAGCCTGAAGTGTTTTCCCGGGGAAAAAATTCTTATCGAAACGATTTAGGGTTCCCTCTCCTGCACTTGGCAGCGAATTTACAAAAGCCTCGTTAGCTAACATGTATTTTAAAAGCTGGGTGAAAAAAGTGGGCGACACAGCATTAAAATGAGACAACCCACTACCATCCTCCATAAACAGATAATCACTTGAAATACCATTTGATTCCCAAAATTCTTTAACAATATCGATGGCATCATTTCTATTTCCCAGTCCATTTTTTTCTACAGCCAGTTGTTTCAGAAAATGCTCGGCAAACAAGTTTACACTCTCGTGATTTAAAACCTCTCCAATTTCTGCTAACGTTGGCGAATCCTGAATAAATACAGTCTCAAGTTCTTTTTTATTTACCTTTTCAAATCGTGTTTCACCCATTACAAAAACTCCTTCTTTTGACAGGGCTTTTAAAAATTCCTGAGCCAAAATTTCTTCCGGTTGATGAATGGCTGCCTTTATTGTAAATGCCTTTCTGTCGCGAGGAATAGTTCCGCGTATAACCCGCTCTTTATCAAATGGACCACCAAAAACATACGCATTATCCACATTATCATCGGCCGACACCACCTCGTTGTCGATTTCCATACCTTCAATTTTCGGATAAGAAGCAATTACTTTAGTTGGGTTGCCAACTTTTTTAGGCGAACTAAAAGTTATTCTGAACATGTTATCGTAAACAGTAAAAGCGTTGGGACCTGCACCATAATAGTTTCCAATGTCGCCCCAAATCCAGGTATCAGGTACTCTTTCCGAATCGAAAACAGAACCATCTAGAATCAGATTGCCGGTAATTTTTTCAATGCCAAGGGCTTTAATTTTTTTCGCCCAGTTTTTCAGAAAATCCAAATAATAATCCTGAAAATATTCAGAGCCAAGAGCAGGATCAGCTCCTCCAATTAAGATTAAATCACCATCTAAATCGCCATTTTTCTGGATTTTTCCACGATATGTAATTTCTGTTTTAAACCGATAATCGGCACCTAAAATTTCGAATGCACTGGCCGAAGTAATCAATTTCATGGTTGATGCAGGAATCAACACTCGATTGGCATTTAAATTATACAATTCATCTCCCGAAACTAAATCAACTACGTGCATTCCAATGGAAGCTTTTTTATAGTCGGGCTTTTGTAAAAGTTGCTGAACTGCATTCTCAAACTTCGATTGCGACGAAACAGAAAAAGCCAAAACACTAAAAAACAGAATGAAGAAAAATCGTGAAATCATTTTTATTACTTTTGAGACATTAAAAATAATAGATTGTTTGGGTTTGAATTCAAAATTAGTATCTAATTATCTCATTACTCACAATCTGAAATCTTAACTATGCTGCGAACAATTTTTATTGTAGGTGCCGGAGGATTTATTGGAAGTGTGATGCGCTACCTCGTTCAAATTTTTGTTGAGAAAGGAATGTCAACCACTTTTCCGTGGGGAACTTTTGTTGCCAACATAGCCGGCAGTTTTATAATCGGGATTGTTTTTGCGCTGGCTCAAAAAGGAAACATTCTGAGTTCAGAATGGCGTATGTTTCTTGCGGTTGGTGTATGTGGCGGATTCACCACATTTTCGTCGTTTGCCTATAATAACTTAAACATGCTAAAAGAACAATCTTACGGGCAATTTATCTGGAATGTAGGCGGCAGTTTGTTTTTTGGTTTGCTTGCTGTTTACCTGGGAATGATTTTGGTACGTGCAATTCTTCATTAATTGCTGAAAAAAAGATCCGAAATGCAAGAAGGCTTTCTGGATCTGTGCATTATCTACTTTGTAAATGTTTAGTTTTTTACTCCATCCAGGCTACCAATCCCCATTGCTTCAAGTAATTCTTTTCGAATTGGTTCAACTGCATCATTTAATTTCTGAAATCCAAAATCTAAACCACCAATGGTTCGCAATGGTCTGGTGCCGGATTCGGCATTAATCAAATCTTCAAAAATTCGCACAATGATCATTGGATCTGTAGGTGCATTTTCATCGGCAAACAAGTTCATAACATTCTGTCCAAATCCATCGGCAAACTCTTTAACGTGTTGATTTGTTCATCAAACATTTTCATTCACTATTAAAAACTCATATAAACCACAAATCAACATTCATAATTTGCCACTAATCTGAAACCAATTCCACTTAATTTCGTGTAACAAGAAGAATGATTTAAAACCTTTAAAGTCTAAAACAATGAAAACTTCAGAAAAAAATGGTATCCTAAAAATTTACGTAGGCGAGGGAGATAAAATAAATGGTCGCCTGTTGTTTGAAGAGATTGTTTTTGAAGCCAGAAATGAAGGAATGGCAGGAGCTACCGTTTATAAAGGACTCATGTCGTTTGGTGCCAGTCATTCTATTCATACCATGAAAATTTTTGCCTTATCAAGCGACTTGCCGATTATCATTGAAATCGTTGATAACATCGATAAACTGGATGAGTTTATACCTAAAGTCAACAAACTATTGGATAAAGGTCAAAAGGGAGGTTTAATTACTTTTCAGGAATTAAGTGTGGTGCGCTACAAAAAGGGAACTAAATACCGGGAAACCTACACTTAAAATCGTTCTTTACCACTACCAATTTATTTTGTCCGATTTTAAATTAAAGTAAATATTAGGACTACAATTGCCATTCATTCAATGAAGATCAACCGCTTATACTCCGACACGAATTAAAAGACATCAAAGTACTTTATTTCAGTAGTTTAACTTAACGTTAATAAAGTTTTCCCTACTTTGAATAAGCCATTTTACAGAAAGAAATGAACTAATATTTTATAATTTCACGCCGCGTTAAAACAGAATGACAAGTTGTATTTGTAAGCATAACTATCGTAGTCTGTTTCAACAAAGAAAAATCAATATAATTATTAGAATATGAGTTTTACACACGAAGTTGCAGGTATGATTTGCGTTGCTCAGGGAGCAAATCATGGCCCGGCTCCAATTCCACAAGAAGGAAACTGGACTAAAGCCAAACAAGTTACAGACATTTCGGGTTTAACCCACGGTGTTGGTTGGTGTGCGCCACAGCAAGGTGCATGTAAATTAACATTGAATGTTAAAGAAGGTATTATTGAAGAAGCGTTGATTGAAACTATCGGTTGCACCGGTATGACCCATTCAGCTGCTATGGCTTCAGAAATTCTTCCGGGAAAAACGATTTTGGAAGCATTAAATACTGACTTGGTTTGTGATGCAATTAACGTTGCAATGCGCGAACTTTTCTTACAAATAGTTTATGGCCGTACACAAACTGCTTTCTCAGAAGGTGGTCTTCCAATTGGTGCCGGTCTCGAAGATTTAGGTAAAGGTTTACGTGGTGTTACCGGAACGCTTTACGGAACAACTGCAAAAGGCCCTCGTTACTTAGAAGTAGCTGAAGGTTATGTTGCTAAAATTGGTTTAGATGCCGATGGTGAAATTATTGGTTACGAATTTGTTCAATTAGGACGAATGATGGACATGATTAAAGCCGGAAAAGATGCGAACGAAGCGCTTAAAGAAGCTACCGGAACTTACGGAAGATATGCAGATGCTGTTAAAACAATTGACCCACGTAAAGAATAGGAGATAGAAATTATGCCATTATTTGAAAGTTACGATAGAAGAATAAAGCAAATTGATGCTGTTCTAAATTCATACGGAATTGCTTCAGTAGAAGAAGCAAAACAAATTTGCGACGACAAAGGTGTTGATGTTTATAACGTAGTTAAAGACACCCAGCCTATCGCATTCGAAAATGCGATGTGGGCTTATATTGTAGGTGCTGCAATTGCAATCAAAAAAGGTCAAACCGAAGCTGCCGAAATTGCTGCAACTTTAGGTGAAGGTTTACAGGCTTTCTGTATTCCAGGATCGGTTGCCGACGACAGAAAAGTTGGTATTGGTCATGGTAATTTGGCTGCTATGCTTTTAAAAGAAGAAACTAAATGTTTCGCTCTATTAGCTGGTCACGAGTCATTTGCTGCTGCTGAAGGTGCCATTAAAATTGCCAACTTTGCGAACCGCGTTCGTAAAGAGCCTTTACGTGTAATCTTAAACGGTTTAGGTAAAGATGCTGCTAAAATTATTTCACGTATTAATGGTTTTACTTATGTTGAAACTGATTTTGATTACGTTACAGGTGAAGTGAAGGAAGTAAGCCGCAAAAAATATTCTGATGGTACTCGCGGTGGTGTAAACTGCTACGGAGCTAACGATGTACGCGAAGGTGTTGCAATACTTCATAAAGAAGGTGTTGACGTATCTATTACAGGTAACTCAACCAACCCAACACGTTTCCAACACCCGGTTGCAGGTACTTACAAAAAAGAATGTTTAGAGCAAGGTAAAAAATACTTCTCTGTTGCATCAGGTGGTGGTACTGGTCGTACTTTGCACCCAGATAACATGGGCGCTGGTCCTGCTTCTTATGGTATGACAGACACTATGGGACGTATGCACTCTGACGCTCAGTTTGCCGGTTCATCTTCAGTTCCTGCTCACGTTGAAATGATGGGACTGATTGGAATGGGTAACAATCCAATGGTTGGTGCTTCTGTTGCTGTTGCAGTAGCCGTTTCGCAAGCTTAATACAGAAATAAAAATTCACAGCAAATTGTTGTGAAAAGATAGATATAAAGGTGCAAAGTTTAGGAGAAATCCATAGCTTTGCACCTTTCTTATTTTCAAACATAAGTCAGTAATGCAAAACAAAATTACAAAAGAAGCATTCATTGCAGAAGCACAAACTCTATTCGATGAAGGTTATGCCTGTTCGCAATCGGTATTACTGGCTTTCGCCAATCATTTCGAATTGGACAAAACTACAGCAAAACGTATTTCAGCTACTTTTGGTGGTGGAATGGGGCGCCTGCGTGAAACCTGTGGTGCGGTAACCGGCGGATTTATGGTTTTGGGTCTGGCTTTCGGAAATGAAGAGCCCAACGATATGGACACTAAACTAAACAGCTATAAAAAAGTGCGTAAATTAAATAAACTGGTAACCGCTATTCATGGTACATCAAACTGTCGCCAATTGTTAATTAAACATGCCTCCGAGCAGCAGGTAAAAGACAGAAAACATCATAAACTAATTTGCCGGCAAGTTGTTGGCGATGCCACCGGTTTGGTTTATGATATTTTAAAATACGATCAGAAAATTTGATCTTTTTGCTTTTATTCTTTTATTCTCAGTATTCAAATATTTGAAATTCAAACTCCGGCATTCATTCAAATAAGTATCTGAATATCAAAATCAAGTATCATTGTAAACATCTTTAATTATGACTAACTTCCCACGAATATTTATCTGCCGCCGAATTAAGAGTTAAAAATCTATTAATCTTTGTTCATTATTGAAACAATTTAAAGGCTAACGCGTTTACCTTTCTGAAATCACAAACAGCAAAAATTAAGTTTAACAAATAAAAAATAACGTACTATGTTAATTAGCGACGTAAAAGCAAGAGAGATTTTAGATTCTCGTGGTAACCCAACTTTAGAAGTTGAAGTATTATTAGAAAGTGGTGCATTTGGCCGTGCAGCTGTTCCATCAGGAGCATCAACAGGTGAAAACGAAGCACTTGAATTACGCGATGGCGACAAAGCCCGTTACCTTGGTAAAGGTTGTTTAAAAGCGGTGGAAAATGTAAATACCATTATTGCCAAAGAAATTGTTGGCATGGACGCTACAGACCAGGTAGCTGTGGATAGCAAATTATTAGAATTAGACGGTACTAAAACAAAATCGAATTTAGGAGCAAACGCTATGTTGGGAGTTTCTTTGGCGGTTGCTAAAGCGGCGGCTGAATATTCAGAGCTTCCATTGTATCGATACATTGGTGGAACCAACGCAAAAACATTGCCAGTTCCGATGATGAACATCATAAACGGTGGTTCTCACTCCGATGCGACTATTGCTTTCCAGGAATTTATGATTCGCCCAATTGGTGCGCCTTCATTCCGCGAAGGGTTACGCATGGGTGCTGAAGTATTCCACGCATTGGCAAAAGTGTTAAAGGGAAAAGGTCTTTCAACTGCAGTTGGCGACGAAGGTGGTTTTGCGCCAATGTTAGGAGGTACCGAAGAAGCAATTGAATCAATTCTTACCGCAATTAAAAACGCAGGTTATAAACCTGGTCGTGCCGAAGACGGTGGCGATGTTTCAATTGCCATGGACTGTGCTTCATCGGAATTTTACAAAGACGGAGTTTACGATTACAGCATTTTTGAGCCAAACGGCAAAAAACGTAATTCAGACGAACAAGCAGCTTATCTAGCCGAATTGATTGCCAAATATCCTATCGATTCAATTGAAGATGGAATGGACGAAGGCGATTGGGATGGATGGGTAAAACTAAACGCGACCATTGGCGACAAATGCCAGATTGTAGGAGATGACCTGTTTGTAACCAACGTTGAATACCTTAAAAAAGGTATCGAGTTAAACGCTGCCAACTCAATTTTAATTAAAGTAAACCAAATTGGCACATTAACCGAAACATTAGATGCCATTGAAATGGCACACCGTGCAGGTTATACTTCAGTTACTTCGCACCGCTCGGGTGAAACCGAAGATTCAACAATCGCCGACATTGCAGTAGCCACCAACTCGGGTCAGATTAAAACCGGTTCGTTGAGCCGCTCCGACCGAATGGCAAAATACAACCAACTGCTTCGTATTGAAGAAGAATTGGGAGCCAGCGCCATTTATGGATACAAGAAAATATACAAAAAATAAATGGGTGATGCGGTTTCCAAACCGCATTTAAAAAAGGAAGAATAATGCTTCCTGCCTATTGAATATTTAAAGCCGTTTTTCGATTGGAAAGCGGCTTTTTTATATGCCAAACTTTTGAGCGGATGACTCCAGTATTGGGATTAAACTGTGTATTTATCAAATGGAATAACCAACGTTGCCAGCAGGTATCACACGTTTGTCGAATCGCTTCCCACCTAGAAATATTCGACTTCGGCTGGAGTCGCACCTCGTTTCTACCAACATCTTGTCCCGCGGGGACAGTTCCGTTAGGAACAAAATATGGTTAGCATTAAAATCAACCCCCATTATTTCGAAGTTCCTTAGGAACTTAATAAATTCGATGAACTCATAGCGTTTATTAATTTTTTAACGGACACCATTTAAAAATAATAATTCGAAAAGAATTTGTACACTACTCGGAATTATAGCAAGTACAATTAAACCATACCAATAATTTGGTTCAGAAAGAAAGCGGAAATTAAAGCCTCATGACTTAATTACTCACTCTTGAAAAATTTTCGCGGGAAGTTTTAATCTCAACCATATTATCAGATGCCCACTTTGTCAAAGCATGAAGATGTGGGATTAAAGATGTTCCTTTTGTTGTTAATTGATATTCCACTTTGGGAGGTATTTGCGGATAAACGGTTCGTTTTACTAATCCATCGGCCTCAAGCGATTTAAGTGTAACCGTAAGCATTTTTTGAGAAATTGTTTTAATATATTTATGTATCTCGTTGAAGCGCAACACTTTTTCTTCATCAAGAAGTAACAATACAAGCATCGACCACTTATCTCCAATTCGATCCAACACATTTCTTATGGGACAAGATTCGTGTTTGCTATATTTTTCCAATAAAAGTTCATTCATAAAGCACTGATAATTAATAATTCTAACTTAAACGTAAGCTTCTAACTTTTTCGTGGGTTCTTGTTTATTACCCACTTACCTTTTATCTTTGACTTACCAAAAGTAAGTAATATACAGTTAGTAATCAAATAACATATAAAAAATTTAGAAAATGAAAATTGCAATAACAGGAGCAACAGGCCAATTAGGAAGTCTTGTTGTAGGAGAATTAAAGAAAAGAGTTTCAAAAGAAAACATTGTAGCTTTGGTACGTAACCCCAAAAAAGCAGTCAACTTAGGGGTTGAGGTGCGTGCCTTTGATTATAACCAATCGGAGAATTTAGCAAAAACACTTAACGGGATCGACCATTTATTACTTATTTCGAGCAACGAAATTGGGCAGCGAGCCTGTCAACACACAAACGTGATTGAAGCAGCAAAAAATGCCGGTGTAAAGTGGATTGTTTATACCAGTTTGTTGCATGCCGACAGCTCAACACTGAGTTTAGCCGGAGAACATTTAGCTACTGAAAAAGCGTTAAAGGAATCAGGAATTGAAAATACCATACTGCGCAACGGATGGTACACCGAAAACTATACCAACTCAATAGAAGGTGCAATTGCAGGTGGTGCATTTATTGGAAGTGCTGGCGATGGAAAAATTTCCTCTGCCACGCGCGCCGACTTTGCAGAAGCTGCAGCAATTGTTATTTCTGACGAAAGTCACAAAGGAAAAATTTATGAATTGGCAGGAGATGAGTTTTATACTTTATCCGATTTGGCTGCTGAGATTTCAAATCAGACAGGAAAAAACATTCCTTACAAAAATTTACCGGAACTAGAATATACTAAAATGTTGGAAAGTTTTGGGATACCGGACAATTTTGCCGGTGCCATTGCAAGCTGGGATACCGGTGCTTCAAAAGGCGACTTATTCGACGACACTCATCAGCTTTCAAAACTGATTGGCAGAGCGACTACGCCACTTGCTGATGCAGTGAAAGTGGCATTAAAATAAGATTATATATGGCTGTTTTATCAATTCTGTTTACCGACTGTTCAAAATGGGCTGCGGTAAGCAGAATTTTTGTATTTAGCATCTACCCTTCTATGCTATATTCCAAAGAAACCCACCTGTCAAGCTGACCAATTATCTCAATGGAATAATCTTTTTTTTCAATATGCATCAAGATGCGGGGAATATTACCCAA
>JBFFMM010000054.1:0-15272 GCA_041554075.1 Draconibacterium sp.
ATCGCCTGTGATAAAGATTACATCCGGATTTAATGCATTTGTTTTATCGACAATGTTTTGTAGTGTTTTTGCTCCCCAAAAATGACCAATGTGAATATCGGAAAGCTGAACGGCTGTTATTTCATGTTTTAATCCCTTAAGGGAAATTTCTACTTCGCGAACTCGTTTGTGAATGGCATTCCATATTCCAAAACCTGAAATAAAAACTGCCAGCAAAAGTGTAAAAATACCATATTGAATGGGTTTTAATTTAACCAGCACACGTATGATGTCGACAAAAATCACTGATAAAACAAGATAGAGTAAAACTCCCATTGTAATGGCTGCTGCACTGTAAAACAGATTAGCTGCTGTTCCTTGTGCGTTGGTAAAGGCAATAATTCCACCAATCATAAAAATGGTGAGTGAAGCAAACAAAAGGTAAAGCGACCAGGTTTTTCGAATATCGAAATACCACGTAAACCGACGACCAAGATAAATATTGGCACTCACCAGAATTCCAAGGAAAAGAACCAAAATAAGAATTGGAATAAATTGTTTCATGTGTAAATTCTCAGAGTTGTTTTCTTTTTATTGCTGATTTATTTTACCTCCTGCATTTTATAAACTGTTTTTAATAGTATCTTCTTCGGCATAAAAGGAATCATAGCCATCATTATTTTTTGAGCTGCAGTTAAACCTGAAACCACATCAATTTTTCCCTTTATCATTGCATTGTAACCATCTTCGGCAACACTCCGAGCCGAAGCCGTTTTTTTAAACATTGATGTTTTGTCCATCCCGGAAGTCGCTCCAAAATCGGTTTCGGTTGCACCCGGCATCAGGTTGGTAACGGTAATATTTGTATCGCGCAATTCTTCCGAAAGTGCATTGCTGAAATAAGTTACATACGCTTTTGTTGCAAAATATACTGCTTGTAAAGGGCCGGGCATAAAACTCGCTGTTGAGGATGTATTCAGAATTTTACCTTGATTTCTTTTTACAAAATCAGCGAGAAACAAATGTGTCATGGCAGTTAACGAGGTTACATTTAAGTTGATCATGGAAATTTGTCGGTCGAAATCCAGTTCATGAAATTTACCAACACCACCAAAACCTGCATTGTTAATTAAAATATCAATTTCAATACCGGCTGCTTTTACTTCGTCGTAAATTTCTCTGGGAGCGACACTTGTTCCCATGTCTTTGGCAATTACCATCACCTTTCCCGAATACTTGTTTTCCAGTTCCGATTTTAATGCGTCCAATTTGTTTTTGCTTCGGGCAATAATTATTAAATCGCCACCTTTTTCAGCATGAATATGTGCGAACTCTTTTCCAATGCCTGTTGAGGCTCCTGTTATTAATGCTACGTTTTTCATTTTCTTAATTTTATATTTTCAAACTATTATTTGTGTGAGTACTTACTTTCTTGGTTTGACAAATTTTTTAATTACACCTTATATTTCTGTAAAAGAAACTGAATCACATTTTCGACATCAAGGCTTGATCCTTTTAACATTGAAGATGAAATTCCATCAATATACAGAATGATTAAACTGGCTTCCATTTCGGGTGATTCATAATTTAACTTCCGAAATGCGTTGGCCAAAGCCATGTGTAAGGGTTCCATTTTTTTATCGTGATTGATTTCCAGTTCCCATTTTAATTTAAACTGCAATTTCCAAAAGTCGTATTCCGACTTATCAATGCTGGTAGGCAATTCAATGGATTTTCGAATCACTTTTTTCGGATCGGATTCCAGAACAATATGCACAATAATTTCTTTGAGTTTTACGGCTCCAAATTCTAGAATGGCCTGTAGTAATCCTTCCTTGTTTCCAAAATGTCTAAAAATTAATCCTTCCGAAACACCGGCAGCCTTTGCAACTTTGCTTGTTGATGTTGCATTAAAACCTTCTTTTGCAAATAGTGCCAAGGCAGCTTGTAATATCTTTTCTTTTTTTTCAGTCATAATTAAATGTGAGTAATCGCTTACAAAAATAGACACTTCTTTTTACATATCCAAATTTTATAAAAAAAAGCTTGTTCGCGAACATTCCATTCTGAACAAAACAGCACTCTAAATTCTTATCTTGTTATAACAATCTAAATCAATGGTTATGAAATTAACTTTTCATTTTTACAGGTACTTCGTTTTAGTCTCCATCTTTTCAACTTTCGTTTTAAATACAAATGGTCAAGATGGCGCTCAATTGTATGGACAAAATTGTGCTCAATGTCACGGAGCCAATTTAACAGGTGGGAATGCTACGAGTTTTGTTGATGGTATTTGGCAGTTTGGGGCAGAAGATGGTTATGTTTTCAGAAATATAAAATTTGGGATTGTACATCTGGGCATGCCTTCTTATGAATCGACTTTAGAGGACAAAGAAATTCGAGCGATAATGAAATATATTCGCGATGCAGAAAATAAAAAGGGAGCCGAAAAACCGCCGATTGCAAAAGAATTAGAAACGCTTGATTATAAAATAGAAGTTGAAATTTTTGCTGAAGGACTGGAAGTTCCGTGGGCCATCGATTTTTTAGATAACAATACAGCTTTAATCACCGAACGCCCGGGTCGTTTACGGGTCGTACAAAACGGAAAATTGCAAACAGAACCTGTCAAAAATACACCCAATGTTTTAAACGAAGGACAAGGTGGATTGCTGGATGTAGCCATCGATCCGGACTACAAAAAGAATGGCTGGATTTATTTGGCGTATAGTCATGTTTTGGAAAATACTGATGGCGGTCAACGTCCGGGAGCAATGACACGAATTGTGCGTGGAAAAATTGAAAACAACACCTGGACAAATCAGGAAGTTTTATTTGAAGCGCCGCACGAAACGTATCGTACAACCCGCCATCATTATGGTTGTCGCATTGTTTTCGATTCGCAGGATTATTTGTATTTCTGTATTGGCGAACGCGGCTATCAGGATATGGCTCAGGATTATACCTTGCCAAATGGAAAGGTGCATCGCATTAACAAAGATGGAAGTATTCCGAAATCGAATCCATTTTTTGATAAAGAAAACGCTATGAAATCGTTGTATTCGTTGGGTAACCGAAATATTCAGGGAATGGCGATTCATCCCGTAAGCGGAGAACTTTGGGCAACCGAACACGGACCGATGGGTGGCGATGAGTTGAATTTAATAAAGGCAGGAAAAAACTATGGGTGGCCGGTAATTACTTATGGATTAAACTACAACGGAACAATTATTACGGAAGAAACGCATAAATCAGGAATGGAGCAACCCAATTTGTATTGGAAACCTTCGATTGCAGTTTGTGGTTTGGATTTCTATCGCGGAGATCTTTTCAAAAAGTGGAAAAATAAATTGTTGGTTGGCGCCTTAAAATATGAGGAAGTTCGCTTACTAAGCTTGGAAGGAGACCGGGTGATGCACGAGGAAGTAATTGTAAAAAATCAGGGACGAGTACGCGATGTTTCTACCGGACCCGATGGTGCAATTTATGTGGTTTTAAATAGTCCGGGAACGGTTTTACGATTGACTCCAAAAGAATAGTTAAGCTGTAACCTTTAATTCAGGATAAATAAATTCTTCAATGGCTTCGGGCGAATTGCCCACTGCATTTTTACCTCTGAGTTTTGGCACGGTGTGCGCTTTTAATGTTCCATCTGCTGCTGGTGCAATTAGTTTTTTGGCATCGTTTGACGATCCTTTTAACCATTCTTCAGCAGAAACCTCATCTAAAATTAATGGCATTCTAGCCTCTTTTAATTTCGGATTGTTGTGGATTTTACGCATTAACGAATTGGCTTTAGTAGTAACAATCGTAAAACTGTTCACAATTTCTCCCGAATCTTTATTGGTCCACTCATCCCACAAACCACCCAAAATTATTGGTTCTTCGTCAACACGTTGTATGTAAAAAGGATACGCATTTCCACGGTAATGGTGGTGTTCGAAAAACCCATCGATGTAAACCAGGCAGCGTTTTGAGTTTGCAGAGGTTCGGAACGAAGGTTTTTCAAAAATGCTTTCGCCACGTGCATTTATGGTTTTGTTCCAGATATCGAGTTGCTGCTGTTCGTTTTTCACCCAAAACGGAATAAGCCCCCAACATGCAGCTATTGGCATTTCAGAATTATCGCCGGTG
Organism: Draconibacterium sp.; assembly: GCA_041554075.1. GTDB lineage: Bacteria > Bacteroidota > Bacteroidia > Bacteroidales > Prolixibacteraceae > Draconibacterium. The sequence continues at coordinate 4,114 of JBFFMM010000054.1, forward strand.
TAAATTAATAGTTTGGGATGCTGAAATCCTGAAACATGAAACCATTCATCTTCGAGAAATGGCCGGAACTTTTCAATTAGCATTTGAACAGCTTCCTCGTTTCCGTAATGCCGGGCACGTTTTAAGGCAGCTTCTACTTTTGTTTTAATGTCGTAGCACATAATAAAAAAACAAAACTGATGTCATAAAGTTTTCTTAACCAACTGAAGTGATTTAATGATTACATGTTGTGAATGGTATCTGTCAGACTGTCATCGTGTTGCAGGTTCATTTTCTTTCGTAAACGGTATCGGTGGTTTTCAACGCCACGTACTGAAATTCCCAGTAAAGGAGCAATTTCCTTCGACGATAGATTCATTCTTAAATAGGCGCAAAGCCTTAAATCGTTTGAGGTTAATTCAGGAAACGAATCCTTCATTTTCATAAAAAACTGTTCGTGGGCTCTTTCAAAGTTGGTTTCAAATACCTGCCAATCGTCTTGATTGCTAATATTATCGTCTATCTTTTTATTCAGGTGATTGTAATATTTATCTGGATAGCGCGATCCAAGTTCTTGTTTTTGTTTTTCAACACTATTTCTCAAATCCAGTAGAAACTCATTCTTTTTAATAATGGCCATTGTCGAGTTTGCCAGCTCCTTACTTTTATGTTGAATCTCGTTTCTTAATTTTTCATTCCGAAGGCGTATGAGTTCTTTTTCGCGCTTTTCGTGTTGTTGCTGCTCTTTTCGTTTTGTTTGCCTTATTCCCCAACTTCTAAAACCTAACAGACCAGCAACCAAAAGAATAAAATAAGAAAGTAAAGCCAGTGTTGAAAGGTACCAGGGAGCCAGAACCTCAAAAGAAAATTCAAGTGTTTGACTTTCGTTTCCCCATGCATCGGATGTTTTAATTTTCAAATTGTACTTTCCAAAAGGAAGTCGCTCGAACATAAATTCCGGTTGATTTCGTTTCTCCGACCAATCAGCATCAAGCCCTTCCAGTAAAACCTGATAGGATAACGGCAGGTTGGAAAAGTGAGGGAAAGAGACTTTTATGTATAAGTTGTTCTGGTTGTTTTTAAGTGTAAAATTTGCATTTGTTAATGATAGTGAGGTGTATTTGTTTCTGCCATTTTCTATCTGAAGCTGACGAAGAGAAGGTTTGTACTTATTTATTACAGAAGTTACATTTTCTTGTGATGCATCGAGTGTTGCAATGCCATTCTGTAAGCATAAAATTGCTTTTGTGTCGTTTACTGGAAGAATATTTTCATATTCGTCAACCAGTGGCGGATTTGTAAAAAGCGAAGCCGGGTATTCTTTTACAAGCCTTGTTTTTTCGGTTGATATTTCAAACAAACCAATGTTGTTTTTGGCAATAAACCAATAATGATGATTGGGGGCTTCAATAATTCGATGTGAAGCTGAATATTTACCCAGTTGCCCGTTAAGATCTTGAAAAGGAACGATAGTGTCGTTTAAATCGTCGTAGGTAAATAACTTATCGTTGGTTGTAAAAACAATTCGGTTTTCCACTTTGAAAACATGAATGGAGTGATTTTTACCAAAAGTTTTATCACCAAAATAAGTGACTTTGTTTACCTTTTCACGTTTGTAATCTGTAACTATTTTATAAACTCCAAGGTGCATGTGGCTGGCCCATATATTACCCAGATGATCGATTTCAATATAACGAACTAAATCATAAAAACCATCAATATTCTTGTGCTGAACAGAACCATCTTCTGCTTGAAAGTATTTTACAAGGTTTGTATAGGTCGATTGAATAAATGTTCCCTCGGTATTGTCTTTTTTTATGGAGAAGCCCCCGGAGACATCAGAAATTTTACGAATCTTATCGTTTTCGAGCATAAAAGTTCCTTCGTTATGCCCAACCCAGAGTTTTCCGTTAATAACTTGGCAGTCCCAAATTTGTCCCTGAGTACCCTGAATAAATTCCATGTTGCTAGCGCTATCTCTTACAAATAATCCCTGGTTGGTACCGAAGTAGGTTTTATTGTCAAGAATGGCAGTTGTATAAATGGCGCCAATTTCCGGAATATTTTCAATGGAAAAACTTTGATCTGATTTTGTCGGAACAAAAGAAATTCCATCGTCGAGAGCCAGCCAAATATTTCCCCACGAATCAGTATCTATTCCCAGTATTGTATTGTTTAAAAGGCCATTCGAAACATTCACTTTTTTTATCCGGTTTTCATCCTCGTCGAAAACAACTATCCCATCTTTAATTGTTCCCAATATTAACTGACCGTTTTCTGTATAGTGACCTCTGTTTAGTTCATTTTCGATAAAGTAATTTTGCCAATTCGTTTGCCAGGGTTTAATTTCTGTTCCATCCCACACATAAATGCCATTTGCTTCTGTTCCAAGTAGAATTTGCTTGTTCTTATAGGGAAGAATAAACCGAATTAACTTGTTGGTAAAAAAATCATTTAAAACGATTGGTTTTGCACTATCACCAGCAACTTGGTATAATCCTTTATCTTTAATTGCAAGCACTACCTTTCCGTTAATGTTGTTCATTGTCGATGTTAAACCGGAAAGTTCAATCCTTGTTATGGAATCGTTTTTATACGAGAGAATGCCGCTATACGAATGAAAATAAACTTCATGACCAGTAGAAACAATATTCCAGAATTCGATGTTTTTTGAAAAGTACTTTTCAGCTTTGCGATTTAATGAAGTATAATAAAGTTGTCCGTAATCATCTCTTTTCCAGTAGCCAAGATCCATATAGCCACTGGTGAATATCAATGTGTCTCCCTGTACTTTTACTGCTCTTAAAATGGTTTGATTCGGATGTTCGTGGAGTTGCCACGAGCTGCCATCAAATTCAAGTAACCCTTTATGATTGGCAAAGTAAATGATTCCGTTTGAAGTTGCACTTACACTCCAGTTTTGGCTAGCAGCTTTATAACTTGTTTTGTCGAATTGTTGAACATCAATTCGGTTGTTATTTGCAGAAATGTGTGTAGTAGGAAAAAGTAGAAACCCAATAATAAACCAAACGATATTTCTGAACTCTGTCATGAATAAGAATGCTTTTAACCCAGTGCGTTGTTATTGAAGCACCAAATTACAACAATATTTTTCTCTTTTAGATAGTGGGAAGTTCATTTTTCAAATTTTATTTAGCATCATGTATTTTGGACAATATAAAAAATGAAATTTTATAATGAATTAGTAAACAGATGAATATAGTGTTCTCATTTATGAAAGTGAGTTGTTGATGAGGTAGTTTAGGCACTTCTTATTTTATGGAGAATCAGAAGTGAGGAAGAAATGTTTTATTCCGTTTGCAGACCATCTAGCTTTGTATTCAGAAACTAATACAAATTTTAAATATTATGAGAAAACCAATTTTGTTCTTATTTCTCTGTTTATTGGTTACCAGTGTTTTTGCACAGGAGCCCATTACCATTTCTGGGAATGTAACCGATAACACGGGGTTTGGATTACCTGGAGTATCGATTCTTGAAAAAGGTACAACCAATGGTACAGTTACCGATGTAAATGGTAATTATTCGTTTAATACAACAACTCAATCAACATTAGTATTTAGTTTTATCGGCTTTGTTACGCAGGAGATTCCTGTAAATGGACAAAATAAAATAAATGTTCAGTTGGCTGAGGATGTGGTTGGTTTGGAAGAAGTTGTTGTTGTAGGTTATGGCGAAATAAAGGTAAAGGACCTTACGTCATCTATAACTACTATTAAATCGGAAGAGCTTGTTAAAACTCCTGCCGGACAAGCGATGCAAGGTTTGCAGGGAAAAGTTGCCGGTGTACAAATTGTAAACTCCGGAGCTCCCGGAAGCGAGCCAACTGTTCGAATCAGGGGAGTTGGATCATTCCCAAGCAGTAGTAATTCTTCTCCATTATATGTAGTTGACGGAATGTATTTCGATAATATCGATTTTCTGAACCCGTCGGATATTGCAACACTTTCTGTATTGAAAGATGCCTCGGCATCAGCAATTTATGGTGTTCGGGCTGCCAATGGTGTTGTTCTTATTACCACAAAAAAAGGTTCTTTAAATTCGAAAACGAACATTACTTACGAAGGTTATTATGGGGTTCAGGTACCGCAAAACGTAATGCAAATGGCCAATGCCGAGCAATTTGTAAATTACATTAACCAAACAGGCTCTGCAGCCGATATTAGTTTTATCGATAATGCCATGCAGCGTTACGGAAGAAGTTATATAAATCCAAATGTTCCGAATGTGAACACCGATTGGTATGCCGAGATTATGAAATCGCATGCCATTCAACAGAATCATTCCTTATCAATACTGGGAGGAAATGACAAGACTTCCTATTCATTAGGTGTAAGCTATTTCGATCAGGAGGGACTTTTGGAAGCAAAAAACTCATACAAACGTATGAATATTCGTTCATCGATCGATCATCAGGCGAACAGCTGGTTAAAATCGGGTGTGAACTTTAATATTAGTAATGGAACCAGATACATTGCCAGCGATGGTGCCTGGTTTAGTGCTTATCATGCCGTGCCTATTTTGCCGGTTTACGACGATGAAAACTATAACAGTCTTGTGGCTTCCGGAGTGGATTATCCAAGTAACTATTCCAGTGCTCAGCTTTTGGATTATCGCGGTTCACAAAACCCGTTTTTAAGTTTAGCCTTTAACGAAAATCGTCAAGATATTAGGAAAATACTCTCGGGTGTTTATGCTGAGTTAGAATTGGTACCCAGTAAGTTGAAGTTTAAAACAAACTACAATGTTTCAATGATGTTTTTAAAAGGTAGAAGTGTTGGATTACCATATTACATAACAAACTCTACTACACGAACTTTATCATCTATTTCGTCATCAAGAGCAACAATTATCAACCAGTTTTTCGACAATACATTAACATACAACGATAGTTTTGGAGATCACAATCTAAGTGCAATGGTTGGAACATCATACCGCGATGAGTGGTACGATTATTTGGTTGGATCTGCCGAAGATATTCCCTTAAATGAAAACGCCTGGTACATTGGTCAAACTCAATCTGAATCTTCAAAAGAGGTAAACGATAATGCTGAAAGACTTTATGGGCTTTCTTATTTTGGCAGACTATCGTACAATTACCAAAACAAATACATCGCTTATCTTACATTACGAAGAGAAGGCACTCAAAAATACCAGGAAAAATGGGGAACTTTCCCTGCATTTGGACTAGGTTGGGTAGTATCAGAAGAAAGTTTTATGGATGGAGTTGGTTTTCTTAATTACCTGAAACTTCGTGGAGGTTGGGGTAAATTGGGTAACGATAAAATTGCCCGTCAGGATGGTGCTAATACTACCAATCCGATTTACCTGGCAATTAATGATAATCAGGTAGATGGAACCACTACCACAAGCACCTTTGGTTATTTGGGTTGGGAAACTGTAACCGGTACCAACGTTGGATTAAATGCCGAGTTGTTCAATAACCGTTTGAGCATCGATGCCGATTATTACATCCGTGACACAGAAGATGCAGCTATTCCTGTTAGCCTTAAATTGCAGTCGGGAAGTGTATTGCGTAATGTAGGGACCATCCGAAACTCAGGATTGGAATTGGCAGCAAGCTGGAGAGGTGAAATTACCAAAGATCTGAAATACTCGATTGGAGGCAATATTTCGACTCTAAAGAATGAAGTACGCGACCTTTATGGACAAACCTACATTAACGGAGGTAGTGTTGAATTTCGTCAAAGATCTCAGGTTGGCGAACCATTGCTTTCTTTCTACGGTTACGAAGTTGCCGGAGTTTACCAGAATGATGCAGAGGTTTCTGCCGATCCGGTTGCCGTTGCAAACGGTCTTGTTCCGGGCGATTTAAAATATAAAGATCAGGATGGGAATGATATTATTGATGATGAGGACAAGGTATTTTTAGGATCTTATATTCCAACATTTAATTATGGTGGATTTGTGGGATTGACTTATAAGAACTTTGAATTTTCGATGAATATTATGGGGCAAACCGGTAATAAAATCCTGAATAGAAAAAGAGGTGAGATTATTTGGACAAACGATACAAATATTGATGCCGAACTTGCTGCAGGATTATGGAATGGCGAAGGCACTTCCAATAAATATCCTTCGGCATCGGGATTAAGACGCGGATGGAACCAAAATTTCAGCGATTACCTTCTGGAAGATGGTGCATTTTTCAGAATTCAGAATATTCAGTTGGCCTACAATATAAAAGGTGCTGAACTGCTCGGGAAAGGTATGCCGGATGCGAGAATTTATTTCACAGCGGAAAAACCTTTAACTGTCTTTAAATACAACGGATTTAACCCGGAAGTTCCAAACGGAATCGATCGTCAGTTTTACCCGGTACCAGCCGTTTATACAGTAGGCGTAAATCTAAAATTCTAAATTATTGAACAATGAAAATACAACACTACAAAAAATATTTTGCTCCCCTGTTATTAAGCGGGTTGCTAATGATTTCGTCAATTGGATGTACAGATAAGTTAGATGAACCTTTCGAGGATGAGTCATTTACAAGCGACGTAGATTACACCATTGGCGAAGATATGATATTGCCTCTTTTAGGCGCTTATTATGGTTTATACACTCGTTCGTGGGAAGAACCTTTGACATTAGGTATTCGTGGCGATGATGTAAATGCTGCAGGAGACCAGGTTCCTATGCACGAACAAGATGAATTTAAGTACCTGGCTAGTCACTGGAATCCAAACTCAGTGTGGCAACTGCATTACAACGATATTGTGAACACTTTTACAGCCATGGAAGAAATCGAAAAGTATCGCGAGGCTGCTAACAACGATGCGCTTGCCGATCAGTATCTTGCCGAATGCCGCACAATACGAGCCTATTTATACCTCAACATTGCACGTACTTTTGGTGGTTGCATTGTAATCGATCAATTGGATAATATTCAGAATACTCCGGTCAGCAATAAAGCAGAGGTAATGCAATATCTTGTGGATGAAATGATGGAAGTTATTCCACAGTTGCCTGACGTAAACCCAAATAAACGTACCGATGTTCGCGGAGGTATGACCCGTTTTACTGCCTATGCTATTCAGGCTTTGGCTTATCAGGAGATGGGTGATTATCAGGGTGTGGTTGATGCAACATCTAAAATTATAAATTCAGGTGAATATACACTGGCAACTGATTTTTACCACCTTTTCAAAAAAGCAGGGAAACTGGATGACGAAATTATTATGGAATTCCAGTATTCTGATTTTAATCAGGGAGAAGGTGATAGTTTTAATTTCTTGTTTGCTCCTTTTGGAATTGGTGGCTGGACTCCTGTTGTGACGGGTGCCGGCGCCGGATGGGGATTTTACGAACCCACCATGAAATACATTGAGTTTATGCTTGATCGGGGAGAAACAGTTCGCCTGGAAACCAGCGTAATTTTCACACCAAATGGAATTGCCGAATTGCAAAGCGATTATGGTACACTGCCTGATTGGATTTCGAATACAAATCGTGAAGGAGATATTTTCAACAATAATGCCCGAATGAACTTTGTAAGTGGCAAACACATTCAACCTTCTACCGAATTAATACCGGGAAGAACATCACTTGGCAGCAATAAAAATTTTATTGTGATAAGGTATGCCGAAGTATTGCTAATGTATGCCGAAGCAATGACAAGAGGTGCTTCAAGCAGTATTTCTATGAGTGCCGATGATGCTGTAAATTTAGTGCGTGCACGTGCAGGATTAAGCAATCTTTCAGGTGTAACAACACAGAATGTTCTGGATGAAAAATTTGCCGAATTGGCAATGGAATGGGGCACGCGTTATTACGATATGGTACGTACCGAAAACACTGCGGAACTTTCGCACGAAGGCAAAGTGTTTACCATGGACAAGGCGTATTTACCGTTCCCGGCTGATCAGGTATCAGAATTACCGCAATTGAAGGATGGAATTCAATAAAAAAAATAGTATGAAGACATATAGTAAATTAATAATTCTGGCATTGACAATCATGATGTTCAATGCGTGTAATCAAGAGTATATCGATGCGATTAAACCGGTTGATCCCGGAGCAGATACATCGGCACCGGTTATTACTTTGAGTTATCCAACTGAAGGAAGCCAAATTCAATTACCAGAAGTTGTATCTTCGGTTAATATTAAATTTGAAGCAAGCGACGATATTGAATTAAGTACAGTAAAAGTACTTTACGACGGAAGTGAGATTGCTTCTTATTCCGATTTTAAAGATTACCGCAGATTGGTAATTGACACCCTCATGTATAACAACGTTGTGGATGGAGAACATACTTTAACGGTAGTAGCAACTGATCTTGACAACAAAAGCACAACAGTTGAAGTAAATTTTGAAAAAGTTCCACCTTACGTGCCAAAGTATCCGGGAGAGGTGTTGTATATGCCTTTCGAAGGTGATTTTATGAATATGGTATCCTTTGAGGTTCCCACTGTGATTGGAAATCCGGGGTTTTCGAGTGAAAACATTGGAGGGCTCAAGTCATATATGGGAGCGGCTAATTCGTACCTAACTTTCCCAGGCGATGCATTACAAAGTGATGAATTAACTGCAATATTCTGGATGAAGATTAATGCAGTTCCCGATCGTGCCGGAATCCTTGTGATGGGACCAGTTGATCCTGATAATCCGGATGCACCAAATAATCGTAAAAACGGTTTCCGTTTCTTTCGCGAAAATGCAGGAGGGAAACAACGTTTTAAGTTAAACGTTGGAAATGGAACTGCTGATAGCTGGATTGATGGAGGAGCTGCAGCTGATGTGGATCCAACAATAGATCAGTGGGTTCATCTTGCTTTCACTATCTCTCAAACCGATGCTAAAGTTTACATCGATGGGCAAGTAGTTAAAGAAGGTGCTTTTACTGGTATCGATTGGACCGGTTGCGATTTATTGTCAATCATGTCGGGCGCACCGCGATGGACAGGATGGAACCACTTATCGGACGAAGGTTTTATGGATGAACTACGTATTTTCAATCGGGTACTAAGCCAGGATGAAATTCAGAGTATAATCACCGAAGAATCAGGCAAAAATTTTACTTATGTACCAAAATATGATGGAGAGATTTTATACATGCCTTTTGAAGATGATTACCTTGAATATGTTTCACAAACCGAACCTACGGTTATCGGGACACCTGGATTTGCTGAGGGTAAAATCGGGAAAGCTTACTCAGGTAATGCTGAATCATATCTAACTTTCCCAACTGAAGGATTGCAGGGAAACCAACTTAGTGCTTCATTATGGTTAAAAATTAATGCTACACCCGATAGGGCCGGTATTCTGGTAATGGGACCAGAAGATCCTGACAATGCAGATTATCCGGTGAAGCAAAATAACCGTAAAAATGGAATCCGCTTCTTTCGCGAAGGGAATGAGACCGCTCAACGAGTTAAATTGAATGCAGGAAATGGAACTGCCGATACCTGGTTTGATGGTGGAGCTGCCGCGGATGTTGATCCAACAAGTGGCGAATGGCATCATCTGGCATTTTCAATTTCTGGAACAGAGGGAGTGGTTTATGTTGATGGAGAAGTTGTTAAACAAGGCGAATTCTCAGGCGTTGATTGGACGGGATGCGATGTGTTATCAATTATGTCTGGTGCTCCAAGGTTTACTGAATGGAGCCACTTTTCCGATGAGAGTTTAATGGATGAATTACGACTGTTTAATAAGGCACTTACGCAAGCCGAGGTTCAGCAGATTATGGCTGATGAACAATAGATAGTTTAGCCTTTTATAGTTAGTTTAGTTAGGTTTTTAAAAAGTTTAAAAGGCTGCCTGGTAAACCGGGTGGCCTTTTTTCAACTTATGCATTTACTCCAGGTATCTGATGAATAAAATTTTCAAAATATTTTTAGGATCGATAGCTCTTGTTCCCCTATTAATTGGGCAATCTTGTTCAAAGGACGATCCGGGACAAGCTCCGGTTGAGACAATTAGCACCACTTATGTTTATATTGGTGAATCGGAATTGTCTGTAATCGGTAATAACGAAAATGTTAGTTTAGATGAACCCATTGAAATTCGTTTTGATAAAGCTGTAAATACGGTTTCCGCTAAAGAAAATATTATTATTCAGGATGGGACTAACCAACAGATTGATGGAGAAATTACATTTTTCGGTCAGAATAAATTGCTTAAGATCGATCACCCCGAGTTTGAAGAAAATAATGCATATAAAATCAAAATTGGTGCGGGTTTAAAGGGTGAGAATAATGAAACATTTAAAGGAGAGGAGTATTCGTTTACTACATTGACTCCGCCTTTGATTCTTGAATCAATATTTATTGATGAAGTGCAGATTAATCCGGGGGGCAGAATAATAAATACGGATAGGAAACCGCAAATTGAATTGCATTTTAATTCTTCGGTCAATGCCAGCGATGTTTTTAATTCATCGTTATTCGTATCAAACGGAGTTTCAGCAAGCTTCAATATAAATCAGGTAGATGATAAAACCGTTTCTTGCGTGGTTCTTCAAACTTTGGATGGATTTTCAAAGAATCAGTTTCGTATTTCTTCCAATATCGAAACCCATATTGGAAAGCCATTTGATGGATTGGACCTGAATTTTTATACACAAGCCGACACCACTCCCAAATTTCCTGAGATTTCGGATGATGATTTACTGACTCTGGTTCAGCAACAAACATTTAAATATTTCTGGGATTTCGGCCATCCAGTCAGCGGAATGGCACGTGAACGAAATACGGCTGGAAATACAGTCACTGTTGGCGGGTCAGGTTTTGGAGTGATGTCCATTATTGTGGGGATTGAACGAGGATTTATCACCCGTCAGGAGGGAGTTGAACGCCTGGAAACCATTGTTGATTTTCTTGGGCAGGCCGACCGATTTCATGGAGTGTGGCCACATTGGATGAACGGTGAAACCGGAAAGACCATCCCGTTTAGTTCGAACGACAATGGAGGCGATCTTGTGGAAACGGCATTTATGATTCAGGGTCTGTTAACGGTACGACAATACCTCAATTCAGGTAATTCAAAGGAAGCTCAGCTGATTGAAAAAATAAATGCGCTTTGGGAAGATGTTGATTGGAACTGGTACACACAGGGTGGACAAGATGTTTTGTACTGGCACTGGTCGCCAAATTTTGAATGGGAAAAGAACCACAAAATTACGGGCTGGAATGAAG
>JBFFMM010000055.1:0-15085 GCA_041554075.1 Draconibacterium sp.
CATGTTATTTATTTTTTTGATTTTAATTTCTGGAACAAATATACCGTTCAAACTAGCTATCAATCCGTTAAGGTCTGGTTAAAATCTGTTAAGGAAAAGTTAAAGTCTGAATTCGACTTCTATAAATATCTATATTTGAGGAATGAACAAGAAAATATTCACCGGATTAGTCGTACTGATGGGCATTTCTATTTTAGGAATTATTGCCGTACAATTGGTTTGGATGAACAATGCTATTCGGGTAAAAAACGAAATGTTTAACCGCAGTGTGAATGAAGCACTTTCACAAACGGTAAACCGACTGGAAGACATCCATAATTTTGGTGTGGTAAACGAAATGGTTTTCAACGACGATTCGCTCCATTGGATAAACGACGAAGATATTGATTTAAAAAAAGACTTCGACGAAGATATTGAGTGGTTTGATAAAAAAGATTCTATTCGGATAATTCACAAATCATCATCTAACAAAAAACCATTAAAAATAATTAGGGAGATTGCACCAGACGAAAACGAAGCCGTAATAGAAATTAGCATCGACGACGAATCGGAAGCACCAAAAGTTTCCAAATCAATCAGCTACACCTATAATACCGACTCAAACAACAGGCACATTATTGTAAGCGGCGAAAATACTACCGGCAATCAACTGGTTGTTTATAAAAAAGACACCATTATTTATGACGCCGATTCGCTTTATTCTTTTACAACGGTCAAAATCGATTCGCTGTTAACCGACCTGGAGGGTTTTGAAATTATCCATCCCGACATTTCGAAACGGGTACAAATTAAAGCCGGCAACTTAAAACGAATGGCAAACAAAGTGGTTACCGAATTTTCTTCGTGGGACGTTCGCCAATTGGATGAGAAGCTGATTTACAATACGCTAAAAAAAGAACTGCAGGATAAAAATATACCGCTCGATTTTGAATATGGTATTAAACGCGACAGTATTGTGGATTTTCCGCTTGCAGTTTCCGATTCGACAGAAGTTGCCAATTCCATTTTTCAGGCGCAACTCTACCCCAACGACATTTTTCAGAAAAACATTAAACTGGCTGTGTTTTTCCCCGAAAAAGATAGTTTTATTTATCGCTCCTTAAACTGGTTGTTGATTGCGTCTTTCCTGTTTTCCTTATTTATATTGGTCACTTTTGCTCTGAGTATTTATTACATCCTCCGGCAAAAGAAAATTTCGGAAATGAAATCGGATTTTATCAACAACATGACCCACGAATTTAAAACACCCATTGCAACCATTTCGGTGGCCAGCGATTCCATTACCAACGAAAAAGTGCTGGGAAATCCGGAGCGTATCAAATATTTTGCGGGAATGATTAAAAAGGAAAATACACGAATGAACCGACAAGTGGAAGACATTTTAACCATTGCCCGGCTCGATCGGAAAGATTTTGAATTTAGCTGGGAAACCATTGATGTACACGACTTGATTAAAGATGCAGTGCAAGGAATTGTTTTACAGATTGATAAACGTGGTGGAAAAATAGAGACCCATTTTGATGCAACGAATCCAATGATTTCAACCGATCGGATGCACTGCACAAATGTGATTTACAATTTAATTGATAATGCCAATAAATATTCGGCTGACGCACCGGAAATAAGTATCTCAACCAAAAATGAATCGAAAGGAGTATTAATTTCGGTGGCAGACAAAGGAATTGGTATGAACAAGGCCGTGCAAGCAAAAATATTTGAGCGCTTTTACCGCCAAACCAGTGGTAATATTCACAATGTAAAAGGATTTGGTTTGGGATTGAGTTATGTAAAAGCCGTGTTGGAAGCCAATCACGGAACAATAACGGTTAGCAGCGAACCGGAAAAGGGAAGTAAATTTGATGTATTTTTACCTTTTGTAAGGGAGTAACATAACAAAAGAACTGTCATTCCGATGGAGGAACGACGGAGGAATCTGTATCAGATTTCTCACTCCATTCGAAATGACAAAGAGAAGAAGTAGATGACAACAAAACATCACATATTTTTAGTGGAAGACGACCTGAGTTTTGGGGCCGTTTTAAAATCGTATCTCGAAATTAACGAGTACGAAGTTACCTGGGTTGACGATGGAAAGCTGGCAATGAATAAATTCAAAAACGGTACTTACCAGATTTGCATTCTCGATGTGATGTTACCCAATGTGGATGGTTTTACCATCGGCGCTGAAATCCGAAAAATTGACAAGGATATTCCAATGGTATTTTTGACCGCCAAAACCTTAAAAGAAGACATATTAAAAGGATACAATGTGGGTGCCGACGATTACATTACCAAACCTTTCGACACTGAAGTTTTGTTGTGTAAAATTCAGGCCATTATAAAACGACAATCCACCGAAGTTGAAATTGAGGAAGTTCATTATACAATTGGCTCGTATCAGTTTGATTCGAAATTGAGAAGCATTACCCGCGACGGAGTACAACAAAAATTATCTCCCAAAGAATCGGACCTGCTAAAATTACTTTGTCAGAATAAAAACGAATTGCTTTCGCGCGAAACGGCTTTGCGCAAAATATGGGGCGAAGATGGTTATTTCACAGCCCGAAGTATGGACGTTTTTATTACCAAACTCCGCAAATACCTAAAAGACGATCCCAACATCGAAATCAAAAACATTCATGGAAGCGGATTTTTGTTGGAGGTAAAATAATAGAATGCTGACAACACTGATAAAACAGATACCCACGGATTAAATCAGGGAAAATCCATAAAAAACTGCGTTATCTGCCTTCCTATTCCTATCTTTAGTACCCAAACAAAAAGTATGACACGCAACAAAATCGCCATTATCACCGGAGCAGGGAAAGGAATTGGCAAAGCCATTACAATTGGCCTGGCTGCATTAAATTACCAAACGATTTTAATTGGCAGAAATCTGGAAAACCTACAACAAGTTGCATTGGAGATTCGTGAAAATTCATGGATTGAATCTAAAATCATTCAACTTGATATAACAAATGCAAATAATTTAAAATCAGCCATTTCTGATGTTATTTTAGAATTTGGGAAAATTGATGTTTTGGTAAATAACGCGGGCATTTATTACAATGGAACGGTAGATATCTCAGAAGAGGATTTTTCAAAAATGCTAAATACAAATTTAGGCGCACAATATTCCGTTTTGAAAGAAGTAGTTCCGGTAATGAAGCAACAAAAGTCGGGCTATATTTTTAATGTTGCTTCTCGCTCGGGGAAAGTTGGCTTTGCCGGGAGTGGTGCGTACAGCGCCTCAAAATTTGGCTTGGTTGGATTAAACGAAGCGCTTTACCGCGAATTAAATCCATTAGGGATTTCGGTAACTGCACTTTGTCCGGGTTGGGTAAATACAGAAATGGCAAAACAAGCCGGCACTCCATTAAAAAGCGAGCAAATGATTCAACCCAAAGATTTGTTTCAAACCATAAAATGGCTGCTCAGCCTTTCGCCCGGTGCCTGTGTAAAAGAAGTGATTATAGAAACACCGCATAGTATATCCTAAATGGTGCTATAAGCCATGATCGAAATTCGATTCTAAAATTTAAATAGTTTCAAATGAACCCAATAAAACGAAGATCTTTTGTAAAATCGATGCTGGCAGTTCCTTTTGTGGCTTCCGGATTTTCACCTCTGATTTCAAATGCTGATTCAGTTTCAAAAGAGTTTGGACACAAATTCAAAATCAGCTTAAATGTGTACTCGTTTAATCAATTGTTACAGGATGGCAAAATCGATTTATTCGACGTGTTAAATTTCTGCGCACAATATAATTTCGATGCGATCGACCCAACAGGTTATTATTTTCCTAACTACCCGGAAGTTCCTTCCGACGATTTTATGCGAAAGTTTAAACGGAAGGCATTTTTGTTGGGACTCGACATCAGCGGAACCGGTGTTCGGAACGATTTTGCGAATCCGGATGAAACAAGCCGGAAAGCTGATATAAAGATGATCAAAGAATGGATTATTGCTGCTTCAAAAATGGGCATCCCAACCATTCGTGTTTTTGCAGGAAACAATATACACGAAGGGTTTTCACGCGATCAGGTATTTGACTGGATGGCGAAAGACCTAAAGGAATGTTGTGTTTTTGGAGAACAATACGGAGTGATGGTTGCCATACAAAATCACAACGATTTTCTAAAAAAAGCGGCCGATGTAAACCGGATTTTTGAAATGGTAGATTCTGATTGGCTGGGATTAAATCTGGATATTGGAAGCTATCGTCAACACGATCCGTATGTAGAAATTGAGAAGAACATACAACACGCTATTACCTGGCAGATAAAAGAAAATGTATGGATTGACGAAGAAGAAACACCAACCGATTTTGAAAAACTGTTCAGAATAATAAAGAAAGTCGGTTACCGTGGTTATCTTCCTCTGGAAACATTGGGCGCGGGCGATCCTTATCAAAAAGTTCCTGTTTTACTAAAAAATGTAAAATCAGCACTTCAAAAAATATAACCATGCCCGAATTAAAAGAGAAACCAATCCTTTCCGATTTTCAAAGCTATGTAACCGAACTCGAGCACGAGAGAAATTTTATTCAACAAACCACCATCGACAAATGCCTCTTGTTAGGGGAAGAAGTGGGGGAACTTTTTAAGGCTGTGCGAAAAAAAGAAGGTTTATTGGTGGATACCAATTCATCCTTTACCGAAATTGGAGATGAACTTGCAGATATTTTTATTTACCTCTGCGCCATTGCCAACCGCAATGGAATAAAACTGGAAGATGCTTTTCGGGCAAAAGAAGAGAAAAATAAAAAACGAACCTGGAAACCGGCGTAAGTTTTATCACATTCGTAATACTTAACGCATTTCAGTTTCTATCTTGCTAACAAAAATATTCTGAATCGGTCAGCTGACGGACAGAAGGACGATCAAAAAACACAACAATGGAAACAATTAAAGTTCCTTTCGCTGCAATGAAAATGGAATTCGCCCGAATTCTATTGAAAAACAATTTCACACAAGAAAAAGCTGAGCAATGTGCCGAAGTTTTTGCAATCAATAGCCTTGAAGGGATTTATTCACATGGAGTTTATCGTTTTCCACGATTTGTCGATTACATTCAAAAAGGATATATAAAACCTGATGCTGAACCTGAACCGAAACACGCGGCGGGTGCTTTGGAACAGTGGGAAGGTAATCTTGGCCCGGGACCTTTAAACGCAGGGATTTGTAACAATAGAGCCATGGAACTGGCCACAAAAAACGGCATTGGTTGTGTGGCCATTGGAAACACCAACCATTGGATGCGCGGTGGAACTTACGGTTGGCAGGCTGCAAAAAAAGGGTTTGTATTTATTGGCTGGACCAACACAACCAAAAATATGCCGGCGTGGGGTGCGAAGGAAAGTCGTTTGGGGAACAACCCTTTGGTTTTTGCTGTTCCGTTTGGAGACGAAGCCATTGTTTTGGATTTTGCCATGACCCAATTTTCGTATGGTAAAATTGAAGCCACACAAATTGAAGGGAAAGACTTACCCTTTGCCGGAGGGTTTAATAAAAACAATGAGCTAAGTTCGAAACCAGATGAAATTTTAGAAACCATGCGTGGTTTGCCAATTGGCTACTGGAAAGGTGCCGGACTTTCGTTGCTTTTGGATATTCTTGCAACAATTCTTTCTGCCGGATTATCGACAAATGATTTGAGCAAAAAGGAGGATGAGTATGGTGTTTCGCAGGTTTTTGTTGCCATCGATATTCGTAAACTCAGTAACTTTCCGGTCATTGACAAAACGGTTGCCGACATTATAAGTGACTTTAAAAAATCAACACCGATAGATCCTCAAAATCCTGTTCGTTATCCAGGAGAAAGATTAATCCAGACCCGCAAAGAAAATTTAAGGAATGGGATTCCTGTAAACAAAGAAACCTGGCAAAGTATTTTAAATCTGTAGCCCCGAATGGAGATAGAGTAATTTTTTGAGCAGGTGATTTGGAATCACCTGCTCAAAAAGTTCTCTTAGTATTGCTGAACAATCACTCCCGACAAACGCAACAAAGATGTTTGTGCATCGATAAAATAATAAATGGCTTGTAACTCACCCTGCGCTGCATTCAAATAAATCTGTTGTACATCGCGGTAATTAAACGAGTTGATGGCGCCCGATTCAAATTTTTCTCTCGAAATCTGCATATTTAAACGAGCAGCTGCCAGGTTTTCTTTGGCCAAAACCAGCAATTCTTTCCGCACCTCATAAAATTCAAACAAGTTGGCTAAACGGTTGGTCAAATCGTGTTGCATGTTAACCAACTGCACATCGCCCAACTCACGGTCAATCTCTGCAATCTGTACTGCCCGTTTGCGGTTGCCACCACTAAAAAGATTCCATCCCAAAGTAAAATTTCCATAAAGTGTGGCATTCTTGCTCCAGCTGGCATCCATACTTTCAGGTTTTATTCGGGTTGTGGTTCCGGTAACACCGCCACTAAAGTCTAAATAAGGAGAGTACGCACTTTTAGCTGAGGCAATTTGATTATCGAGCAAACGAAGATTTACATACTGCGTTTGAAGACTTTTGTTATTCTCCAACATCTGCGATTGCAAATCCGATAATAAATACTCTTCTAAAGCCGGTTCAAATTTATCGCTTAATTCATAATCAATGCTTTCTTTTTCAGCCATTAAATAGCCCAGATTACGTTTGGCATTTTTGTAACTCACTTGCTGCAATAAATAACTTGCACGATCTTCGAGGTAGGCATTTTGTGCCTGTAAAACCTCGTAAGTAACTGCCGAACCATATTCCTTTCGCTGTTTCTCGCGTTCGTATCTATCGTTTGAAAGGTTCATCACCTCTTCGTACGTCACCAGCTTTTCTTGTTGAAGTAGCACATCGTAATAAGCCAAAATAATAGACTGAATAGTACCTTCAACCATTGTGGCAGTATTATTTTTCGAAAGATTCTCCAACTCGTCCAAACGTGCTTTACTAATTTTTACTGAAAAACCATCAAAAATGGTCCAGTTGACTGATGCTCCTCCTGAAAAACGATTGTTTACATTATCATTCCCTTCCTGAATGAGATACGAATTATTGTCGCTTGCCGACAAATTTATATAAGGATACCGCCCTGCAGTTCCCCAGTTATTCTGAATTTCAGCTACCTGTTGATTTCCTTTGGCAAGTAGTATATCGTAATTATTTTCGAGCGCCTTTGCTATTGCATCGGTGAGTGAAAGGGATTGTTGTGCCTGCACAAACAAACTACTCAACAATAAAAGGGTAATTATTTTAATTGTCTTCATGTTCTTTGTTTTCTTCTTCTTGGTAAAGGCTGTTATCAATTTTTCGTTGCGAATGTATCCATGCAACTTCTACGTGTTCAGGTTCAACATCTTCCCCTGTCCAAAGTTTTTTAGCTACTCTTCTTACATCGTTCAACACCATAATTAAAGCCGGGAAGAAGATGAGGATAAAAAAGGTTCCGAATGCTACTCCGTAAACCAATGAGATGGCCATTGGAATAAGGAACTGCGCCTGAAAACTTTTCTCTAAAATCAATGGAAACAAGCCAAATGAAGTGGTTAAGGTGGTAAGAATAATCGCACGAAGTCTGGATTTTCCAGCCTCCACAATCGCTTCTTTTACTTTTTTTCCTTCCTCAATAAGAAGATTGTATTTTGCCAGGAATACAACAGCATCATTCACAATTACTCCGGTTAATGCTACAATTCCCCATAAACTCAAAATCGAAAGCGGTTTCCCGTGTATTCCATGTCCCCAAACAGAACCAAGTATTGAAATCGGAATCATAATCAGAATGATTATTGGCTGTTCAATCGATTTAAAATTCACCATCAGGATGAATATAATAGCCAAAAATGCCATTGGAAACAGAAACAGTAAATCGCCCATATTTCGCTCGCTCTCTTTTGATTGCCCTTGAAATTCAACAGAGATCCCGGGATATAATACATTAAGTTCAGGAATCACATCAGCCCGAATAATCTCCAGTATTTCGGTTACAGAAGCATCCGGATCAACCATTTCGGCATTCACACGTATTTCTCGTTTACTGTTGTAGCGGTTAATATTAACCGGACCACGTTTTTTAGAATAATTAACCAGTTCGGTAAATGGATATTCACCTTGTGGGGTTACAATCTTCATTTTTTCCAGCTGACCTAATTTTGCACGTCCTTCAGCAGGATAACGAACCCATATTCGTATTTCATCGCGACCAACTTGTAAACGTTGTGCCTGACCTCCGTAAAAGGCTTGGCGAATCTGATTGGCAATTGTTATTTCATTCAAACCCAACATGTAAGCTTTGGGTTTTAGTTCGAGTAAAATCTCTTCTTTTCCCATGGCGTTAGTATTCACAACATCTTTCAGTTGTGGATATTCCAGAAGTCGATCCATTATAAAATCACGTCCGGCTTCGAGCTCTTCAATATTTCGGGAAAGCAGACCAATTGAAACCGGTGATCCAAATCGTCCACGTGCTCCAATGGTAAATTTATCGGCCTCAGGAACCGTTCCTATATGTTTTCGTAAACGATTAATAATTTCAAATCCACTGATTCCGGTTTCTTCTGAATTTCTTGGAGAAACATCAATATTTCCGGTATGAGCGCCACTTTCCGTACGATCGAACCCTGACCCCAGATTAACAATACTACTTTCTATATACGGAATGGTATCGTTGTATTCCTCCATCAATTCATCGTTCACCACCCAAACAATACTATCAAAACGGTTCAGGTATTCCATGGTTTGACTTTCGCCCGATCCGGGAGTAAATGCAATATTTATATTAAAGTCGTCGAATTCCATTCGGGGAAAGAATGTTGTTTTAATAATCTGTCCTCCAATTAATCCCAGTGTTATTACAATCATTGCAACAGGAACTCCCATAACGATGTACCGCCATTCAATAATAAGTTTTATAACACCATCGTAGGCATAATCGCGTAACCAGGTAAAAAAGCGTTCAACATATTTCCTAAATCCTTTTCCTTTTCGTGTTAAAACTTTACGATTTAAAACGTGTTTGTTACCCAGGTGAGCAGGTAATACAAAAAATGCCTCCACCATTGAAACCAGCAAACTGAACGTAACAATCAGCGCCATTTCATACATCATCTCCATTCTACCTGTGATAAAAATAAGCGGAGAAAAAGCAACTACAGTAGTCAATACGGATGTAACAACGGCAGGAATTACTTCTACTGTTCCATCTACCGCTGCACGCATGGGGCGTTTCCCCCGTTCAAAATGTTGGAAAATATTTTCACCTATCACAATTCCATCATCCACAAGAATACCAACCACAAGAATCATCCCGAACACCGACATCATATTGATGGTTACCCCCATCATGTTCACAATAATAAACATTCCAAGGAAAGAAGCCGGGATACCCCAAGCTACCCACAACGACAGTCGGGTGCTAAGCATTATACCCAAAATCAAAACAACAAGAATCAATCCTTGCCCTCCGTTTGTATATAATAACTTTAACCTGCCCTTCAAAAAATCGAGATAAGAACGAGACATTATTAATTCAACACCGTAATCTTTGGCGTTAAAATCAGTCACATATTTTTTTATGTACTTATCAATTTCATCCAGATCTTCTGTAATCAATTTATTTACACGCAGGTTAATAACCGGATTACCCCTATCCAAAGCTTTGCTGGGAATATCTGAAAACTTCATTTTAACCGAAGCAACATCCCGAATCCGAATCACACTTCCATCAGCACTTGCACGAAGGATAATATTTCCAATTTTATTTGGATCGGCACTTCTCGAGCGCATGCGAATGAGTAACTCTTCCTCTTTCGAACGGATTTGTCCGCCAGATACATCGCGGTTGTTATTGGATATTGCATTTTGCAAATCGCTAAATGTAAATCCATACCGCAGCATATCTTCTTCTGAAGTTTCTACTGAAATTTCGAGTGAAGGGAAACCTGATATAGAAACCTGACTCATAAAGCCAGATGACAGAAAGTCTTCTTCTACCTGTTGTGCATAACTTTTTAAGGTCATCAGATCAACATCTCCGGTTACAAGCAAACGTGCTGCCGGCGATGTAGTTCGAGACTTAGAAACAATAGGCCTTTCTGATGCCGTAGGAAGTGCGGATATTCCATCCACAGCATTCTTTACTTCGATTAAGGCTTCATCGATATCGTATCCAGACTCAAACTCAATGGTTACCCTTGCGCTGTTTTCCGACGAAACAGAATTGATTTCATAAATTCCCGGAATGGAACGAATGGCTTCTTCAACCCTTGAAGTGATGCCTTCTTCCATTTCAATAGGTGAAGCACCCGGGTACATAACACTTACATTAATATAGGTCGATTCCCGTTCGGGGAAAAACGACTTTTTCATGGAGTAGAGACTAATGCCTCCTACAATCACAAAAAATATAAGAATTAGATTGGCGTAAAACGGAAACCGAACAAATAGCTCAACTGCTTTTTTCATAACTAAGCTTGTTCTTTAGTTGGTTTTTTATTTCCCTTAACCTGTTGTTTTGCAGGCTCTTCACCCAAAATATTTACAGGAGTATTTTCCTTTACATTGATTAAAGGTTCAACTACTATTTTAGTACCTTCTTCTAAACCATTAAAAATCAATGTGGTTTCATTGGTCTTTAAAATATTGATTACCCTTTTCTTGAGCTGACCATTAACTACCTCGTATACCTCGTTCGAATTAAAAACAGCATTCCGTGGTATTTCCATCGAATGCATAATTTTATGGCCCGGGAAATCCACTACTTTGTATTCTCCCGTAAGTAGTTCATCACTATTACTACTCAAAACTTCAACAAAAATACTGCGTGCCTGAGTTGCTGCATCAATAAAATTTGATTTACGAACAACGGTTCCTTCTTTCTCCCCATCCGAATCATTGTCGTAAACCTCCACTTTGTCGCCAACTTTAATCCATTTACTGTCAGCATTGGGTACCGGAACTTCAATTTCCACATGGTCGGTTCGTATCATTCGTCCAATTTGTGCGCCTGTATTTACATAAGCACCCACTTCGTAATTAATCAGAGTAAACGATCCATCAAATGGTGCATATAGCGAATGACGTGACAATTTTTTCTCGTCTTGCCGAATTCCATAGTACTCGTTAAACACCCCCCTGCTTGCTAAAAATATTTTTAACTTTTCATTTTTTACTTCCGGCAATTCCGGCAGATCTTTACTTAAATCGATATTGCGAAAGAAATTTTCATAGGTTTCGAGCACTTCCGGAAAATCAACTTTTATATCGGGTAACAATGAAATCATTGTAGACATAAAACTACTCTTCCTTGCTTTTAAAGCCAATTCTGCTTCATCTTTATAGATTTCAGCCAGCAATTGTCCTTTTGTAAACCGGGTTCCTTTTCGTAATCTTACCGATCCGGGTTCAATTTTTCCAGCTGCCTCTGCAACCAAAACAACTTCGCTACCCGAAACAGCGCGACCTTGCACGGTCAACGGCGAAATAATATCAAAATACTTAACCTCTTTTGCTTTTACAGAGCGTTTTAATGTCAAATCCGGCTTTTTCATCTGCTCCGGCTTTAACGACACAAATAGCTTAGAAAGGGCTGCTGATCCTCCTAGCAAAACAATTAAGGCAACAACAATAAATGTAATTTTTCTCCAACTCATGGCTTACTTTTCTTAATTTGAATAGTTAATCAATTTAGGCATTAAATCAGGTTGTAAAATTCTATAAAAATATTGAACCACAAAGGTAAATTTGTATAAAAATACATCCACCTTAAATTATAAAGTCTGTGCAATTGAATTGCTCAGACTTTATTAAAGACTCTAAAAGAGCGACGAAGGTTTAATTTAGATTCTAAATTATTTTAAATTCGCCTGTACAAAAAAACATTATCATGTTTACAAAAAAAGATACGCGCAATTTTCGGCCTTTAATTGAAGGGGTTACCATGCGCCCATTGGCCTTTGAAGAAAAAACTCTTTTATGCGAATTCAAGCTTAAAAAAGGAAGTGTATTGCCTCCACATCGGCATCCCTATGAACAAACCGGTTATCTTCTTACGGGGAAAATGGATTTTAGAATTAACGAAAAATGGCAAATTGCCGAAGCCGGAGACAGTTGGAGTATACCTGAAAATGTGGAACATGAAGTAAAAATAATTGAAGATTCTACTGTCCTCGAACTGTTTTCACCAATTCGCCCGGATTATCTTCCTGAAAAATAATTGTATTCGTAATTAAATTCATGTATTTGCTTAAAAGAAATGCTAACTTTGCACGCTCGTTTGCCGAAAGCAGAAAATAATGCAAGTACTTGAATTTGATACGGTTGTAATAGGAAGTGGCCTGGCGGGTTTGTCGGCTGCTTATCACTCATCGATGTTTGGGTCGGTTGCTATTGTTACAAAATCGCAGCTCGACACCAGTAATTCTTATTATGCACAAGGCGGAATTGCTGCTGCAATTGCACACGACGATTCTCCCGAACAGCATGCTCACGACACATTGGTAACCGGCCGCGGAATTTGCGACTACGATGCCGTAAACATTCTTGTGAACGAAGGCAAAGAACGTGTACTCGAACTGGTTGAGATGGGAATGAAGTTCGACAAAGAAGGCGTTAATTTTGTTTTGGGACTTGAAGGAGGACACTCGAAACGAAGAATATTACATGCCGGTGGAGATGCAACAGGAAAAGCATTAACCTTGTTTAAACTTGATCTTGTAAAAAAACAGAAAAACGTTGAAGCTTTTGAATTTGTTGCAGCCATAAAACTACTGCATAAAAACAACTGCATTTGGGGCGTGCAAGCTTTCGACTTTAAAACAAATAAAAATATCATTTTTAAAACAAAGGCGGTAATTCTGGCAACAGGTGGTTTGTCGCGAATTTTTTCGCGCTCAACCAACCCGCACACTGCTACCGGCGATGGTATTGCTATGGCATTCGAAATTGGGGCCAAACTTGCCGATTTGGAATTCATTCAATTTCATCCTTCGGCGCTTTATTTACCCGACAAAGAAGCTTATTTAATTAGTGAAGCGGTAAGGGGTGAAGGAGCCTGGCTTTTGAACAAACAAGGCGAACGTTTTATGAAAGATATTCATCCCTTGGCAGAATTAGCCCCGCGCGATGTTGTAGCTTACAGTATTTTCCGTCAAATACAAAAGTCCGATCAAAAACACATTTACCTTTCGTTAAAACACCTCGACAAAGCAAAAATAAAACAACGATTTAAAAATATCGACCGCCATTTAAAGGAATATGGCTTTGACTTAACCGAAGATCTGTTGCCAATTGCTCCGGCAGCACATTATATGGTGGGTGGAATTCGCACAAATCTGGATGCAGAAACAAATATTTCAGGGCTTTTTGTATGTGGAGAAGTGGCTTCAACAGGAGTTATGGGAGCCAATCGATTGGCAAGCAATTCGCTTTTGGAGTGTTTGGTATTTGGGAAACGTGCCAGTGATAAAGCTGCAAAAATGCAAGCGCAAACATTTACTGTTGAAGAGCCGGAGCCCATTATTCTTAATACGGAGAACGAACAATTATTTTTAAAATATCAGAATGAGTTGGCTTCATTAATGAGCACCAATTTAGGAATTGTGCGTAATAAAGCAGACCTGGAAAAAGCTTTAGCACATTTTACTGAGATATCGGAAAAATTCAGCGATAGCGAAAACGAATACAATTTGATTAAGATAAGAAACACAGCTAACATTTGCCAACTTATAACCAAAGCAGCTTTGGTTCGCGAAGAAAGCAGAGGAGGCCATATCAGAGAAGATTTTCAGAAAGAAAATCCTGATTTTAAAACTCATATTATTCAACAAAAAAACAAAGAGATTCATTTTGAATCAATAAGAAAGTAAAGCAATGATGGACGAAAAAACATTAAAATCGGCAGAGGTACTTTTCGATTTAGCCTATGCCGAAGATATCGGTGACGGTGATATTACAACAAATAATTTGATTGACCCGAACCAAAATAAAACTGCACAACTGGTAGCAAAAGAAGAAGGAGTAGTTGCAGGTTTGCCTGTAGCTGAGATGGTCTTTAAAAAATTTGACAAAAACCTGGAATGGAAAGAATTAATTCCTGATGGAAGCATCGTAATTCCAGGCGACATTATCGCCGAATTTAAAGGAAACTACAGAGCCTTGTTGACAGGAGAAAGAAAAGCTTTAAATTTCCTCCAACGTTTATCGGGGATTGCCAGCTACTCTCACCTTTGTATGATTGAAACTGAAGGGACCAAAGTTGAAATTCTGGATACACGTAAAACATTACCGGGCTACCGTCATCTCGACAAATATGCGGTGCGTATGGGTGGTGCATCAAACCATCGTTTTGGTTTGTACGACATGGTAATGATTAAAGACAACCACATTCAAATTGCCGGAGGAATAACACAAGCGGTGGAGGCCATTCGCAAAAAAATTCCGAAAAGTATAAAAATTGAGGTAGAAACCACAACTATCGAACAGGTTAGGGAAGCTTTGGCTGCCGATGTGGACATCATCATGTTAGACAATATGCGTTCGACTTTAATGAAAGAATGTGTTGCTATTATTGACCGAAGAGCCAAAATTGAAGCTTCAGGAAATATGACCATCAAACGAATTCGAAAAGTTGCAACCACCGGAGTCGATTACATTTCAATTGGAGCATTAACACACTCGGTAAAAGCTTTAGATATCAGTCAACGTATAATCGATTAAATGAATCTGGTTATTGATATTGGTAATACACGCACCAAGTTTTCAATTTGTCACCGCGGTGATGTAGTAAAAACGATGCCTGTTAAGGAATTTCTTCCGTCGCATATCGATGCATTACAGCTCGAGTACGATGGATTGAATCAGGTCATTCTTTCTTCAGTAAAAGATTACCCAGAAGAATTAAAGGCTGCTCTTCAATTAAAATTTAAAACATTTATTGAGCTGGGCCCCGACACTCCATTACCAATTGAAAACTGTTACGAATCGAAAGAGACATTAGGAAAAGACCGAATTGCAGCAGTGGTAGGTGCATTCGATATTTATCCAAAATCGAATGTATTGATAATTGACGCAGGAACTGCCATAACCTACGATCTACTA
>JBFFMM010000056.1:0-14966 GCA_041554075.1 Draconibacterium sp.
TGCCAGCATGTTTTTACCAAAAGGATTAGATATGAACGAATTTAAAGTTCACAAGTAAATTCAAAATTCTATTGATGCGTATTTCCTTAATTTTAATTTTGTTTTGTTTGCTCCCATTTATTGATTTCGCAACTACAGTCCGCTGCTCGAATTCAGATTACGCGGGGAAACAATTGCGCTTTTACAAACTCTCCGACCCTATTTCGGGTGAGAAAGAATTGGCTTTCACACTCCATTTTGATGGGGATGGTAAATGCTCGACAGATGTGAATATTGCTCAAACCATTTATACCTTTTCTGAATTTGGAATATATCGGGGAATGCTTGTAGTGGAACCGGATGTAACAATTGATTTAAAGTTGCCTCCTCTTCGTGAAAAAACATTTGCCAACCAAAAAAATCCATATTTCACACCCGCTTCATTTTGGTTTATTACTGAATCAAAAAAACAACTTACCGACAAAATAAACGCCTTCGAACAACAGTTGAATTTCTTGACTGACAAATATTTTAACGAGCTCTATTTTCAGCAAAAGAAAACCGTTTACGACTCTGTTTTAATTCAATTGAACTCCGATTTCCCAGAAACTACACCAGAGGTTTTTGTTCATCATAAAAATTTAAAAACTCAATTAATTAAAGCTGATATTTTTCGTTTACGCCCCGAAGATTATTCCCAAATATTTAATGACATCAGTCCTGAATTTTGGACACAGCAGGCATTTGTAACTTTATTCGAAAAAACATTTGATGGGCAACTTAGTTTTTCGGCTAAAGCCATAAAGGGGAAAGAAGTGAGTGTTGCGGTAGCAAAACAAGATGTACAGACTTTGCTGAATTTTACAAAAACAAAATACAAGGTTTCAGGTAAAATGGCTGAATTAGTATTGCTAAAACTTTTGCACGACGGATTTTACTCAGGTGATTTTTCGAAGGTTGCGATACAAAACATGGTTGCGGCTAACTTGTTTTCAAAAAATTCAAACCAAATAATTAAAACAGCTGCCAAAAATATCAGTACCAAATTTTCGTTTTTGCAAGAAGGTAGTTTTGCACCAAATATTTGTTTAACCAATTTAAATGGTCAGCAAAAATGCACCAACAACGATACTTCTAAATTTAAATACATTGTTTTTGCCGATGTTGAAACCGCTGTTTGCCAGGAACACTTAAAGTATCTGAGCCGTATTAATGAGATGTATTCGAAACACATTGAAATATTTGTGGTACTGCGCGCCACCGATAAAGAGGGAATTCAAAAATTCTTCGCTGAAAACAAAGTACCGGGAATACGAATGATTGACACTGAAAATAAATACATCGGCAGTTACAAAATCAGATCGTTCCCACAATGTTTTTTATTGAACGAAAAACACGAAGTTACATTTACAAATACAAAAGCTCCACTCGACGGATTCGAGCAGCAGTTTGGCACTTTCCTCCGGAATGAATTGTTTATGCGGCAACGCAATCAATCGCGGTAGAGTTCAATTATTTGTTTTAAATTTTCGTAAGTATTTTCCAGCACTTCATTCAATTCGTTTTTTGCAAACCAGCGCACTTCTGTTATTCCTTCTTCCAGTTGTGGTGTTCCATGTACTTTGCCTGAATAGCTCATCTCGTACCAAAACGTTTCCTTAAAAATCCATTTACCAAACGATTTTTTGTAGGGAGATTTATAAATATGAAAAGTAGATGGAAGTGCCTTTACAATGTTGTGTCCTGCAATTCCACACTCCTCCTCCACTTCACGGAGTGCTGCTTCGGCAGACAATTCGCCTTCGTCAATCTTTCCTTTTGGCAAATCCCATTTCCCATTGCGAAAAATAAACAGCAACGTATTGTTTCTTATAACTACACCTCCGGCAGCATCTATTTTTAAAAAAGCCGATTTAAAGATTTGAAACATTTGTTCCGGTCTATCATGTTCTAAAACAGTTTCTTGTTCTTCAGATTCCTCAAACACTTTCAACCATGCTTTTACCCCTTGAATACTGAGGCTTCTAAGTAATTTAGGTCTAGCGTTACTTAATGTTATTTTACTGGTCAAGGTAAATACAATCCTCTTTTCATTAAAAAAAACTTTATACTTTTGCATCGAATTAAAATTGCATTGATTATGGAATCGACTCAAATTGAAGTTACCAAAAAATTACTAGAAATAAACACCATAAAGATACAACCTGATAATCCATTTACATGGGCTTCGGGCTGGAAATCTCCAATTTATTGCGACAATCGCAAAACACTTTCGTATCCTGAAACGCGTACTTATATTCGCGACCAATTTGTAACCCTGATTAAAGAAAAATATCCGGAAGTAGAAGTTATTGCCGGAGTTGCTACAGGAGCGATCGCCATTGGCGCATTGGTAGCCGATCAATTGGGATTACCTTTTGTTTATGTGCGTTCGAAACCCAAAGGACACGGTTTGGAAAACTTAATTGAAGGCGATTTGAAACCTTTCCAAAAAGTGGTTATCATTGAAGATTTGGTTTCAACAGGAGTTAGCAGTTTGAAAGCTGCCGACGCAGTAAATAATTTTGGCGGAGAAGTGGTTGGAATGGTATCGATTTTCACTTACAACTTTCCATTGGCCAAAGAAAATTTTCAAAAAGCAGGTATCGAATTAACATCATTGAGTCGCTACCAAATTCTTATCGACCTTTCCCTTCAAATGGGAGAGATTTCGAAAGACCAGGTAGAATCGTTAATGGAATGGCGCGAAGACCCTGCGAACTGGGGAAAATAATTTGCTATATTTGTCAAACAAATAATTCATTCCCGCCTTGTGCGGGATTTTTTTTCTTAAAAAATTACGATGGGATTAAATAAATACGTTAGCGAGGTAAAAGAGATTAAGCACAACCAACAAGTGGTTTTTGATTACCTGTCCAATTTCAAAAATCTTTCAAGCTACCTGAATTCAGGATTAATTGAAAAAATTACTGAAAAAATTCCTCAAATTAAGATTACTGATTTCGAATCGGATCAAGACTCATGCAAATTCAATATTACTGGTATGGGAGTTGCTGAAATAAAAATTGTAAATCGCGAACCTTTTAGAACCATTAAAGTGGAAAGTTCGGGTGGTTTACCGCTAAGTTTTACATTTTGGATTCAGTTAATGCCCATTGATCAGTTTAATACAAAAATGAGACTGACATTACATGTAGAAATGAGTATGATGATAAAAATGATGGCAGACAGCAAACTGGAAGAAGGAATTAACCAACTGGCAGGTACATTGTCGCGTCTGCCTTACCAGTAAATAGCACAGTTTTATATCGCAATAAAGTCATGGTATGACTTGTTTTTAATGATAAGAATCAAATTGAGAAACAAAAAGCTAGATTACAAACTCCACTTCTTTAAACATAAGCTCCAATATTTCTCCCGATTTTTTTTCCAACTGAAGTTGCCCAAATTCTCCTATCCCGGCAATTCGTGCTTCAAATTCTTCCCCGTCTTTTCTGTATAAATGCCATTCATCATTCCTAAAAAGATGTGACAAATAGGCTTTTTTTATCGATTCGAAACCACCAGCCTTTAATTCTTCCATCAACAAATAACAACGATTAAGAAACTCTTTTAAAATCACTTGATTGTCATACTCCTTTTCGGTTACTTGTTTTAACGAAATTGGGTTTGGTGCAGCCGAAACAAATTTTTCTTGATTCAGATTCAAACCGATTCCTATAATTGTAGATTCAAGCGAGCTTCCTTTAATGGTGTTTTCAATTAACATTCCGGCTATCTTTTTGTTGCCCACATAAATATCGTTTGGCCATTTAATGTGCACGTCTTTGGTTTCTTTACGCAAAACTTCAACCAAAGCAAGGCTAACTATTTTCGAGATATAAAATTGCTTTCCTGCATCCAAAAAATCCGGATACAAAATCAAGCTGAATAACAAATTTTTATTCGCCTCACTTTCCCAAAAATTACCTGGTTGTCCCTTCCCTTTGTTCTGGTATTGTGCCAAAACGACAGTACCCTCTCCTGCCTTGTCTGCAATCAGTTGCTTGGCATAGTTGTTGGTACTGTCCACCTCATTTAGAACGATAATATTGTTGTCTGTTAAAAACATATAAGTTTCAAAAGTAAACCATTCTTTCATAAAATGGTTAATGGACAAAAAGATTATCTTTGTAGGGTACAATAAAAGTATATGAAGCAGAAATTGGAAGAAACAAAAATTTTAAGGGAAGCAATTCTTGAAGGTATACAAAGAATAAAAGGAAAAAATATTACTATTGTTGACTTAGAAAGCATAAACCATACAGAGTGTGGCCATTTTATTATTTGCCACGGAACATCTTCTACACAAGTTGGTTCAATTGCCCATTCGGTTGAAGAAACGGTAAAAGAAATTGCCGGCGAAGATGTTTGGCACCGTGACGGATACCGTAATGCATTATGGATTTTATTAGATTACGGCGATGTAATGGTACATGTATTTCAGGAAGAAGCCAGAGAATTTTACAATCTGGAAGGGCTTTGGGCCGACGCAAAAATTACAAATATTGAAGAAGAGAATTAATAAAATCATGACAGATAAAAAAGATAACAACAAACCAAAAGATCAAAATAATTTGAATAATCCTTTTGGTCGGTTCAACCCCAATAAAAAAAGTGACGGCAAACCGCCAAAATTTAATGCTTATTGGATTTACGGGATTATTGCCATTGTTTTTTTGGTAGTACAACTTTATGTAAGTAACAGTCATGGTCCAGTTGAAACAGACTGGAATAGTGTAAAAACCATGCTGGCAAATAACGATGTTGAACGCATTGAAGTTATTAACGAAAAAGTTGCTAAGGTTTACATAAAGAAAGATAGAATAAAAAATTACGAGGCAGAATTTGAAGGAAACTTTTCGAAGCCCACGGATATTGGACCTCACTTCACTTTTAACATTGGACCTCCAGAAAAATTTGCAAATGATTTAAGTGAAGTTCAAGCTGGTAATGCGGATGAGATTGGTCTTAAATACAAAGATGAAACCAATTGGGCTCGCGATATAATTTGGTCGATTGGGCCATTTGTTTTAATTATTTTGCTTTGGTGGTGGATTTTCCGCCGCATGAGCAAAGGTGGTGCCGGTGGCGGTGCCGGAGGTATTTTTAATGTTGGGAAATCGCAAGCCAAAGTTTTTGATAAAGACCAAAAAGTATCGACAAACTTTAAAGATGTTGCCGGTTTAGCGGAAGCAAAACAAGAGGTTGAAGAAATTGTAGAATTTCTGAGAAGCCCTTCAAAATATACTAAGCTTGGAGGTAAAATTCCAAAAGGAGCGCTATTGGTTGGCCCTCCGGGAACCGGAAAAACCTTATTGGCAAAAGCCGTTGCAGGCGAAGCAAATGTTCCGTTTTTCTCTATGTCGGGTTCCGATTTTGTAGAAATGTTTGTGGGAGTTGGAGCTTCGCGTGTGCGCGATTTGTTTAAACAAGCCAAAGAAAAAGCTCCTTGTATAATTTTTATTGATGAAATTGATGCAATTGGCCGTGCCCGTGGGAAAAATCCAAATATGGGATCGAACGACGAGCGTGAAAATACACTGAACCAATTGCTCACTGAAATGGATGGATTCGACACCAACAGTGGCGTAATTATTTTGGCAGCTACAAACCGTGCCGATATTCTCGACCGTGCTTTAATGCGTGCCGGACGTTTCGACAGACAAATTCATGTTGAATTACCTGATTTAAATGAACGTGCCGAAATTTTCAACGTTCATTTGCGTCCTTTAAAATTGAATGAGAGCGTAAAAGTTGATTTTCTTTCAAAACAAACTCCTGGATTTTCGGGAGCGGATATTGCCAATGTGTGTAACGAAGCAGCTTTAATAGCCGCTCGCAGAAACCGTGAATCGGTAACAAAACAAGATTTCTTAGATGCAGTTGACCGAATTATAGGAGGTTTGGAAAAGAAAAATAAAATTATTTCGCAAAATGAAAAAAATACAATAGCTTTTCACGAAGCCGGACACGCAACAATAAGTTGGCTGTTAGAACATGCTCACCCACTGGTAAAAGTTACTATTGTTCCGCGGGGAAAAGCACTGGGTGCTGCCTGGTATTTACCTGAAGAACGTTCGATAACTACCAAAGATCAATTGCTCGACGAGATGGCTTCTGCATTAGGAGGTCGTGCTGCTGAAGAAATTATTTTTAAAAAAATCTCTTCAGGTGCACAAAACGATTTGGAAAAAGTTACCAAACAAGCTTATGCTATGGTTAGCATCTTTGGAATGAGTGAAAAAGTAGGTAACGTAAGTTTTTACGATTCAACCGGTCAGTCGGATTATTCGTTTACCAAACCGTATAGCGAAAAAACAGCTGAATTAATTGATTCCGAAGTTAAAGTAATTATTGACAGTCAATACGTTCGAGCAAAACAGGTTCTAATCGATAATGCGGAAGGGCATAAAAAACTGGCCACTTTACTTTTAGAACGAGAAGTAATTTTTAGCGAAGATTTAGAAGCGATTTTTGGGAAGCGCCCCTGGGATACCAAACATGTGATTCCAGCAAATGGGAATGAAACAAAGGATGAACCCAAAGCCGTGACCGAAAAATCAGAGGATAAAGACACGAAGGATTCTGAACAAGTAGTGACTAAAGAATAAATGAGTAAGGCACGGCAGGAAATATTGAACAAGCTAAAAAATGCTGTTCACCCTCAGCCGGAAAAGCCGGACTTTGATGCTCCCGTTTATTTTTCTACAGACAAACCATTGGAATTAGCTTTCAAGGAAAATCTGGAGAAAGTAAACGGGAGTGTTTATATCTATGAATCTGAAGAGGAGATGAGTCAGGACTTAAAATCTTTTCTTTCCGGATTTAAAGCAGAGAATATTTGTTGCGAAGAAACAGAACTACAAGAATTGTGCGCAGCAAATGCCATTCCATTCACAAGCGGAGAGCAAAGATCTAAATCACTTGAAGTTGGCATTACCAGCTGCGAATATTTGGTTGTCCACACCGGGTCTGTTATGGTAAGTTCGGCAATTGAAGGGGCCCGCCAATCTTTTATATATCCACCAATTCATGTCGTAATTGCTCGTAAAAATCAATTAGTTGATTATCTTGGGGCCGCTTATTCGAAAATTCAGTCGAAATACGAAGAAAAATTACCTTCGCAAATTACGCTGATTACCGGTCCTAGCCGCACTGCTGACATTGAAAAAACGTTGGTACTTGGGGCTCATGGACCACGCGAATTAAACATTTATATTTATTAACTTTGTACAAAAGAAGGCAGAAAAGATTACTTTCCAACTTCTGAATATAGAACTAAAAAATGGCCAAAAACGGATTAACTAAAGCAAAAACTTATAAGAATTGGTTGAAAGCAGGTGTTGTACTCAAAACATATAAAAGTGAGTAATCTTGTAAAACGAACCATATTTGGAGCAGTATATGTTTTGATAATGCTTGGTGGAACACTTATCCATCCATTTGCTTTTGCTGTTGTATTTGCAGCCATACTATTTTTTACTCAGTTCGAATTTTATGCTGTAATTGAACAAGCCGGACACAAACCATCAAAATGGGTCGGAACTATTTCGGGCGTAGTATTTTTTCTGCTTAGTTTTTTACTTTCCATAGGATTACTACCAAAGGCATTTGGCTTTACATTTATTGCCATAATTGTGTTCATGTTTATTTTTGAGCTATTTAGCAGTCGACAAAACACATTGGAAAACAGTGGGTTGAGCGTGCTTGGCTTCATATACATCGCAGGTCCTTTTAGTTTGATGAATTTTGTGGTCCATGCTTCAGTTACTGGACAACACAATAGCTTTTATCCTTGGGTTCTGGCAGGAATATTCTTTATTCTTTGGATAAACGATTCGTTTGCTTACCTAATTGGTTCAGCTATTGGGAAACATAAAATGTACGAGAAGATATCGCCCAAAAAATCGTGGGAAGGATTAATAGGGGGAGCAGTTTTTGCCATTATTATGGGCATTATTAATGCTGTTCTTTTTCAGGAAATAAGTATGATTAGCTGGATTGTAATTGCTTTGTTAACCGTTGTTTTTGGCACACTTGGAGATTTATTCCAATCGAAAATAAAGCGCGAAATTGGCGTGAAAGATTCCGGAAATATTCTTCCCGGTCACGGAGGATTCCTCGACCGATTGGATAGCCTTCTTTTTGCCATCCCTATCATTTTTATTTGGCTCATATTTTCGGGGAACTTATAAACTCAAGCTTTTTATGCGAACTATTATCCGACAAATACCCAACTTTATAACCAGCCTAAATCTTACTTCCGGTGTACTTGCTACAATCTTTGCCATCGATGGTCATTTAATTTGGGCAGGAATTTTTATCTGTTTGGCATCGGTATTCGACTTTTTAGATGGGCTTGCTGCGCGCGTTTTAAAGGCTTATTCTGAAACAGGGAAACAACTGGATTCATTATCTGATATGGTTTCTTTTGGCGTGGCTCCTGGTGCGATTCTTTTTACCTTACTCGAATTCTCACTTTATGGGAGAAACCAACCCATCCATGAAATTAGCGGGCAATGGTACGAATGGATAATTTTGTTTTCGGCTTTTCTGATTCCTGTTTTTGGAGCCATTCGGCTTGCGCGATTCAATGTATCTTCGAGTGGTGAAACGTTTTTTAGAGGCTTAGCCATTCCTTCAAATGGAATATTTTGGGCCTCAATGGGATTAATGCTGGAATTTCCAAAATATCAGGAATACTTTAGGCACATTTATTCCACAAAAACATTGGTAATGCTAGGTATTTTTATGGCAGGTATGATGGTAATTAATATGCCCATGTTCTCATTAAAAATGAGCAATTTTACATGGAAAGATAATTGGTATCGATATGTATTTTTAGCTTTAGCTGGCGTGCTTCTGGCAACTTTAAACGTTTATGGTCTGGCACTTACCATTCTTTTATACATTATTCTGAATTTTATCTTTTATCTTTTGAAGGTAAAATTTTAGATTGGGAATATTTTTTACCTTAAACCCATTCTCCACATTAAAAAACGACATAATCTTTTTAGACAAAAAAAGCCCCTGAAAACGGAAGCGAATATTTTTCCCGAGGGAAAGATCAATAATACGCCATAACAAATTGACTTCCGAAACCAGAGGCTAATATTTTAACACACTATACAAATACCTTGACAAGAAGCATTTGTAAAGTAGTAAACAACAAATTGGGAAAGATGTTTTGGAATCAGAAGATAATTTGAATATTTCTTATTTTAAAGGAGCTGCAAATTTTAATACATCGACTTCGTTAATCTCCTTATCGCAAAGAATAATAAGCCTTTCAATCACATTCCGAAATTCGCGAATATTTCCGGTCCAATTAATTTTCTGAAGTTCCTTTATGCCTTTATCGCTAATTGTTTTCTCCGGCATTCCATATTCTTTACAAATTTGAGAAAGAAAATGATTGGCCAAAAGAGGAATATCATCTAAACGATCGTTTAGCGAAGGAACGTGGATTAAAATAACACTCAAACGGTGATACAAATCTTCGCGAAACTTATTTTCATCAATTTCATTGGAAAGATTTTTATTGGTTGCTGCCACTACTCTCACATCCACTTTTATATGTTTGTCGCCCCCCACTCTGTTTATAATACTTTCTTGCAAAGCGCGTAAAACTTTCGCTTGTGCCGATAAACTCATGTCACCAATTTCGTCAAGGAAAAGAGTTCCACCATTGGCTTGTTCAAATTTTCCCTTTCTTTGTTTTACTGCCGATGTAAAAGCTCCCTTTTCATGACCAAACAACTCACTTTCAATTAGTTCAGAAGGTATTGCGGCACAATTTACTTCCACAAACGGACCTGAGGAACGTGTACTATTGTCGTGTATTCTTCTGGCAACCAATTCTTTACCCGAGCCATTGGCTCCCGTAATTAAAATTCGTGCATCGGTTGGGGCAACCCGATCCGCCATTTCAATAATATCACTAATGGCTTTCGATTCGCCTATAATCTCGTATTTCTTATTGACCTTCTTCTTCAGAATCTTGGTTTCAGTTACCAAATTCGATTTATCCATTGCATTACGAATGGTAATTAACAGTCGATTTAAATCAAGCGGCTTTTCGATATAATCAAATGCGCCTTTTTTTATTGAATCCACAGCCGTATCAATATTTCCATGTCCCGAAATCATTACCACCGGTGTATCAGGGGCCAAAACGACCAGTCGCTCCAGTACTTCAATACCATCTAATCCCGGCATTTTAATATCGCAAAGGACAACATCATATTCTGCCGATCTGATTTTTTCAATCCCCTTATTTCCGTCTTCCGCTAAATCAACTTCATACTTTTCGTATTCCAAAATATCTTTCAGTGTATTTCGAATACTTCTCTCGTCGTCTATTACCAGGATTTTTGACATAATTTTGTTTTCCGTTTAAAATATAAAAATAATGTTAGTTCCTCGTATACAAAAATGGTTCCATTAAAATTAACTACGAAAAACAGCTTTGATCAGTTGTAATTTCCAGGAAACAATTGCCAATGGTTAAAATTTGATAAGTATCGTTTGTTAAATAGCCGAAAGAGTCTAGAAATCAATACACATGTTTAAGAACATTCAAATCTTAAAATTCCTTATAAAATAAAGGCTTTATAATTTCTAAATAGCAATAATTCAGGCTTGATCTTGTTGATTTTTCAAAAATAGTTGAACTTGTTGTTATAATATCTATTTTTGCTCTCCTTGGTTAATGTATTTTGTACAATATGATTTACTTTGTACTTTTATAAAATGAAAACTAACTTGCCTACCGTTAGAAAGAATATAAACATCAATTAAACTAAAATGAACTTAAAAAACCACAAATTATCTGTTTTAGAAAAAATTGGTTACGCTCTTGGCGATGGTGCTGCCAATATTGCCTGGCGGGGAGTATCGACATTTTTATTGTTTTTCTATACTGATGTTTTCGGTATTACAGCAGCAGTAGCTGGACTTTTATTATTGGTGGCGCGGTTTAGCGATGGCGTAAGCGATGTTGCCATGGGAATTATTGGCGATAGAACCAATACAAAATTCGGTAAATTTCGTCCGTGGATCTTATGGACAGCCATTCCGTTAGCTGTAATTTTATCACTCTTGTTTACAACTCCCGATATAGGGAATACGGGTAAAATTGTATATGCATATATTACCTATATTTTATTCACATTAATCTATACTGCAAATAACATCCCTTACGGTGCTTTAATGGCAGTAATGACAGGTGATAATAAAGAACGCACCAGTATCGGATCGTACCGTATGGTGGGAGCTTTCGCTGGAGGTATGATCGTACAAGGAGCTTTGTTGTTTTTGGTAGCTTATTTTGGAAACGTAAATCCATCAATCGATTTAAATAAAATTAATGAAACAAAATATGAAATATCCGTTTCATCACCTTCAGAGGTGCCTAATGCAAAAATTAATACGAAAGATGGTATTGCGAAATTATATTGGGCTGAAGCAACAGAGGGAGTAACAAACGATCCTGCGCCATACATAAGTTTCTCAATGGAGCCTAATAAAAACTATTTATTTATTGTTGATGGGGAAGTTGATTTAACCACTGAAGAAATATCGTTGATCAATCAGAAAAAAGGATATAGCAATTCAATTTATGTACTTTCTATATTTCTTGCCATTTTTATGTTCGTGACATTTGCCAGCACTAAAGAACGCGTGTCTCCACCAAAAACTCAAAGAACAAATCTGAAACAAGATTTAAATGACCTAATAAAAAATAAGCCATGGTTGGTTCTGCTAATTGTTGGTCTGTTATGGACCATTTATAACTCGTTAAAACAAGGTATGGTAATGTATTATTTTACAATGTACCTGAATAATCAGTTGCTGGCGGCTTCATATCTTATCGGCTTAATGATAGCCTCTATTGCAGGAGCTATGGTTACGGCCTCGTTGAGTAAAAAACTGGGAAAACGAAAACTATTTATTTATGCTTTATTATTCTCCGGTGGAGTGAATGCACTATTATTTTTTTGTGGGCCACAAGATATCAAGGCAATTTTCACCATAGGTATTATTTCAGAATTTGGAGCTGCTATATTTCCAACGCTTTACTTTACAATGTTGGGTGATGTTGCCGACTTCTCAGAATATAAAAACGGCCGTCGGGCTACAGGTTTGGTTTATTCTGCAGGCTCATTTGTCACCAAGTTTGGAGGTGGATTGGCAGCAGCAATTATCGGTGCAATATTAGCTGCATTTCATTACGATGGAATGGATTCAAGCACCATTCAAGGAGCTATTCCCGGAATTAAGATGCTAATGAGCTGGATTCCTGCTTTAGTTGCTTTACTCGCTGCAATTTTGATGACTGTTTATCCGCTTTCTCAATCAAAACTTGACGAAATAACCGTAGAACTCAACAACAGAAGAGAAAATGAGCTTTCAATCAACTAAAAAAAAACAACGATAAAAATATATAAAATGAAATTTGGATTTTTTGACGATAAAAACAAGGAGTACGTAATTACAAATCCCGAGACTCCATGGCCATGGATCAATTACCTCGGAAATAAAGATTTTTTCTCTTTAATTTCGAATACAGCAGGAGGCTATTCTTTTTATAAAGATGCCAAATTTCGTCGACTAACAAGATATCGGTACAACAATGTGCCAATGGACTCAGGTGGGCGTTATTTTTATATAAAAGACGAAGATACGATTTGGTCGCCGGGATGGAAACCCTGTAAAACCAAACTCGATAATTACGAGTGCCGCCATGGTATGAATTATACCAAAATTAAAGGTGTGAAAAATGGAGTTACTGCTGATGTTGTATTTTTTGTTCCGCAAGATACCCATGCCGAGGTGCAGAAACTTACGCTTACCAACAACAGTTCTGAAGTAAAAAAACTAAAATTATTTTCGTTTACCGAGTGGGCACTTTGGAACGCTGCCACCGATATGGAAAACTTCCAACGTAATTTTTCTACCGGCGAGGTTGAAGTTGATGGATCGACTTTGTACCACAAAACGGAATATCGCGAACGCAGAAATCACTATGCTTTTTATTCGGTAAATGCAAAAATCGATGGTTTCGATACCGACCGCGAATCGTTTATGGGATTGTACAACGGTTTCGACGAGCCCAAAGTGGTATTGGATGGAGAATCTAAAATGAGCGTTGCCCACGGTTGGTCGCCCATCGCATCGCATTACATACAGGTTGAACTACAACCCGGCGAAGCAAAAGATTTTGTTTTTGTACTGGGTTATATCGAAAATGAAGAAGATCAGAAATGGGAATCAAAAGGTATAATTAACAAGACAAAAGCAAAGGCACTTATTTCGAAATTCGACACTAGCGAAAAAGTAGATGCTGCTTTTGCTGAATTAAACCAATATTGGGACGACTTACTACAAGTTTACAATGTTGATTCGGGCGATGAAAAGCTGGACAGAATGGTAAATGTCTGGAACCAGTACCAATGTATGATCACGTTCTGTTTCTCACGCTCGGCGTCGTTTTTCGAAAGTGGAATTGGCCGTGGAATGGGTTTCCGCGATTCGAACCAGGATTTAATCGGTTTTGTACATCAAATTCCGGAACGTGCACGCGAGCGAATTATCGACATTGCATCCACTCAGTTCCAGAACGGTGCTTGTTACCACCAATATCAACCGCTTACAAAACGAGGCAATAACGAAATTGGCGGTGGTTTTAACGACGATCCAATGTGGCTGGTTCTGGGTACAATAAGCTATATTAAAGAAACCGGCGACTTTGCTATTTTAGATGAAATGGTACCGTTTGATAACGACATGAGTGTTGCCAAAACATTATTTGACCACCTTACCATTTCATTTGATTTTACAATCAACAATTTAGGACCGCATGGACTTCCTTTAATTGGAAGAGCCGACTGGAATGACTGTTTAAATCTGAATTGTTTCTCGAACGATCCAAACGAATCTTTCCAGACTACCGAAAACAAATCGGAAGGTTCGAAAGCAGAATCGTTGATGATTGCAGGATTATTTGTGATTTATGGCCGCGATTATATTGAGCTCTGTAAGGTTCTCGGAAAAACCGCAGAAGCCGACCGCGCACAAAAACATGTTGACAACATGGTTGAAGCCGTTAAAACAAGTGGTTGGGACGGCGAATGGTTTTTACGTGCTTACGACTATTACGGGAACAAAATTGGAAGTAACGAAAACGAAGAGGGTAAAATCTTTATCGAATCAAACGGATGGTGCAGTATGGCCGGAATTGGTAAAGAAGAAGGTTTGGTAGAAAAAGCGCTCAATTCGGTGAAAGAACGTTTAGATTGCGAACATGGAATCGTTCTGAATAATCCTGCTTTTACAAAATACTATATTGAATACGGTGAAATTTCAAGTTACCCGGAAGGATACAAGGAAAACGCCGGGATTTTCTGCCACAACAATCCATGGATTATGTTGGGTGAAACTGTAATTGGAAGAGGAGATCAAGCCTGGGAGTATTTCAAAAAAATATGTCCAGCCTACCTCGAAGACAAAAGCGAACTGCACAAAACCGAACCTTATGTATATTCTCAAATGATTGCAGGTAAAGATTCCTTTAAGCCAGGGGAAGCCAAAAACTCGTGGTTAACCGGAACTGCTGCCTGGAATTTTTATACCATTAGTCAGTACATTCTTGGTGTTCGGCCACATTACAATGGTTTAGAAGTTGATCCGTGTATTCCTCAGAATTGGAAAGGATACAAAGTATCTCGAAAATTCAGAGGAGCCACTTATAATATCGAGGTGATAAATCCGAATGGCTCAAGTAAAGGTGTAAAACAAATTACACTTGACGACAAAACAATTGACGGAAATTTAATCCCGATAATGCCCGAAGGTATCTACAATGTTAAAGTTGAATTGATTTAATTCAGCATTATAAAAAAATTTGTTCTTGCCTGCCCATGGGCAGGCAAGAACAAATTCAA
>JBFFMM010000057.1:0-14790 GCA_041554075.1 Draconibacterium sp.
ACAGCAGAATAAAAACCGCCCTTATCTCCATTATATATTTTAACATCAGTTATCAATGCAGAATATCCCAAATCCAGAAAAGGTTTCAATGATGCTATTTTCTTATCAAGATTCAAGCCAACCTGTAGGTAAGGGGTTAAGCACGATATTGTGTTATTATCAGAATCGTAGAACCTATACCATGAAATATCGTTCTTTGAATAATCTAATCCACCACCAATTATCAAATATTTTTCCACGTGATTAAAAAGCAAACCGAAACTAATCGGCTTTTCCCATTTGTCAACAAGCCAATGACTTGTCGAATTAAAAGGATAACCTGCACTTACTAAAATTCTATTTTCTTGTCCAAAAGTGACAGAACATAGAAGTAATAGGATAATTGAGGTAGTAATTGATTTTTTCATTATTCGTATTTAAATCAAACGGTTTTTAGAGGACTAATATTTTTTCAATGCTAATCTTATTTATTTTCTTTTGATTATGACGCACAACTAGTATGTATCATTAGTGTTGTTATATCCATAATCTCAATGGTTTTGTTGTTGTTATACTGCCTATTGGCATGTAAACAACACATATTTTGTCAGCTTGGTAGGGAATCATAAAATTGTTTTTAATGTTGTTATACGGTGTTTTGGTTTTGTGCTTTAAAAATAAACATAATTTTTTAATTATTAAAGCAAGCCAATTGTTTCTTTAGCTCATGTTCAGCGTACAAATACCGTCCAATTGTTCGGAGGAGGCGTGGAGAACCACCAAAGCATGCCGGAGCAAAAAGTGAAGGTTTGGTGAGTCTCCAAAGCTTTTGCGGCGAAAAAGTTAGCGCATGGAGAGTCCCATGTGTTTAAAGTGTGTTTCGTGAGCATATGGTGGTTAAATATGCTGCAAAACATAATCATGTCTTTTGGGTAAACTTCTGATTATTGGTGCCATTACCTCAATGGAATGGCTCAGTTAAACGAACCAATATATGGGGCGTTTACCCGAACTGTTGCTAAACTAATTGACGCTAATAACGAGCAGGTTGAAAAACGCCGCAAAAAAGATAAGTTGGACGAACAAGATTAGGCACTATTGTGGATTGAAGGTTCATATAAGTTTAGGGTGTCCGTTGACTGGCGGATGCCCTTTTTTATTATGAATCCAGCGGATTCAAATGTTTATAGCAATATTTGCAATTGAGAGCGTTACGACTCCGGCCGGAGTCGAATGTATGTTTTTTGGCTTAAGCTATACATATTTGATGCGATGTGTAGCGTAGCTACTTCAATTTTGCACCATGCTTTAGCTTTGTGAATAATGTAGCGAATATAGGTTCGGCTTTAGCCTTTAAGGTTATTAAAAGTCTATTCTTCTGAGGCCTCCATGGTTTTGCTCGAATCGGCAACCAGGCGATTTACTTCCTGTAATTCCATCTTGGTAAAATGTCGGTATTCGCCTTTTTTCAAATGCCCCAGTTTTATGTTCATAATACGAACCCGTTTAAGGCGCGAAACTTCGTAGCCAAGGTAGCTGCACATTCGGCGTATTTGACGGTTTAACCCTTGCGTGAGGACAATGTTAAAAGTAAAGTCGTCAATTTTTTCCACTTTACATTTTTTAGTAATGGTATCTAAAATGGGTACGCCATTGCTCATTTGGCGTATAAAAGCCTGGGTAATTTTACGGCTTACCGTTACAATGTATTCTTTTTCGTGATTGTTTTTCGAGCGAAGTATTTTGTTTACAATATCACCGTCGTTGGTCATAAAAATTAATCCTTCGCTGGGTTTATCCAAACGTCCAATGGGGAAGATTCGTTCCGGATAATTGATGTAATCAACAATATTCCCCTTTATACTCGTGTCGGTGGTGCAGGTAATTCCAACAGGTTTATGAAAAGCCAGGTAAATATTTTCAACCTCTTTGGTAATGGTCTGTCCATCCACTTCTATTTTATCTTTTGGCATAATCTGAACTCCCAAACCGGCCACCTCGCCGTTTACTTTTACTTTACCCGCCTCAATCAGACGATCGGCTTCTCTGCGCGAGCAAAACCCGGTTTCGGAAATGGCCTTATTTAAACGTTTGCTTTCCAT
Source organism: Draconibacterium sp. (assembly GCA_041554075.1). Classification (GTDB taxonomy): domain Bacteria; phylum Bacteroidota; class Bacteroidia; order Bacteroidales; family Prolixibacteraceae; genus Draconibacterium. The sequence goes on from JBFFMM010000057.1 coordinate 2,082, forward strand.
TGAGGTGTAAAAGTAGAAAAAGCTTTTATAACCACTACTTAGCTTTTATGCAAACCGAGGGAATTGAATTGAAAAGAATAAGTTTATAGGCGGCATTTTGTGGTTAATTTGGTTTAATATCACTAATACGGCCGAAAACAGCAGGGCAGAAGTGCTGAGTGTAAATTCCCCGTGTAAGCAAATAGAAATTTGTAAGTTTCTAGTTTAAAATGTTTTTGAGCTCAGAAATTAACTTTGTTATATCCTCTTCGTTATTAAAAATGCTGGTTGAAATCCGAACTCCTTCTCCTCTTGCAGAAACAATAATGTTTTTCTCAACTAATTTTGCAACGACATCTTTTGGCTTGGGTATTTTTGCAATTAATATTCCTGATCGATGAATGTCCTTTTTCTGATTGATTACTTTGATACCAATATCTCCCAGTTTCTTTTCCAATAGTGCGTTAAGATCTAAAACTCTATTTGCAACAGTTTCACTTCCTATTTTATTGAACATTTTTAAAGCTCCACCCAATGCAAAAATGTTCGGGAAATGCGGACAGCCCGATTCGATTACGGAAGCTTCATTTTTTAAGTCCATTGATGTGTTGTCCATTTTTTCCGGAAGTTCAACACTGCGCCAGCCGGCAAACGGAAAATTTTCAGGAGCGAGCCATTTCCGATCAACAAATAAACCTCCGATTCCATAACCGGCAGTTGCCCATTTAAGTCCGGTGAACATTAAAAAATCGATATTGCATTTTTTTACATCAACCGGAAATATACCCAGCGCCTGAGTTGCATTTACAACAAAAATCAGCTTGTTTTCTTTGCAAAAATTTCCCAAAGCTTCCAAATCCTGACGGAAGCCGGTACAATATTGCACATAGCTTGTTACAAGCACTTTTATATCAGGAGTGAGAGCTTTCTTTATCGCTTCTATCGGATAAGCATGATTTATCGGTTCAACAAATTTAATAGCTGTTTTTTGGTTCAACCACGGAAATGTAGTAGAAGGAAATTCGTCGCGCATGGTCAAAATCGGACCTTTATCTTTTAAAAACTGGGCCACCAAATTCATACCATGTGAAGTGTTTGTTGTAAATCCAATTTCATCGCGTCCGGCTCCAATAAAAGCAGCTAAAGTCGATCGTGTTTCCTCCGCACGTTCCAGCCAGGTTTCCCAATAGGTATCGCCAAACTCAAGCATTTCGTCGTAAAAACGTTTGCCTGCGTTTGCCGCACTTAGTGAAACCGGTGAGCCTCCTGCCGGATTCAGATAAACATACTTTTTACAAACCGGAAATTCATCACGTACTTTGCTCCAATCAACCATGTTAGTGTATTGTTTAAAGTTTACTGAATAAAGGTAAAAAGTTTGGATAAAATTAAAAAGGGAACCATTGCTGATTCCCTTTTCTATATTCTTCGACAGTAGTTTGTTCAATCAATCCTATTTTGCTACTCTCGAGGTTTGTAATCGTTTATTACAACGAATCACCAAAATCTGCTTTAAACTTGGCAATAAGTTTTTGAGGCCAGTCGCCTTTTGCTTTTAATTTACCCATAAAGAAGCGAAGTAAAGGTGGCTCTTCAACCCATTCCAATCCGCCAACCAATTCGCGGTTTTCGTACAACCATTTTACACGATCGACCACAAACATGGTTTGAGAAAGTGTAAATACCCGACGTGGGAAAGCCAAACGTAGTAATTCAACGTCAGCTAAAATATCATCGCCGTTTTTATCGCGTACACTCGAGATTGTTCCACGTTCCATTCCCCGACAACCCGAAACAATAAATAAAGCTGCTGCTAATGCTCCTGCAGGATATTCTTGTTGAGGAACATGTGGTAAAAAACCCATGGCATCAATGTGGCACCCCAAAGCACCCGCCGGTGTAATTACCGGAATATCGACCTTATCTAAACTGTCAACGGCATATTTAATAAACGATGGCGACTGACTGATTACAGTGTCGTCACACGTTTCACGTAATCCAACTGCCATTGCTTCAATTTCACGAACCGACATACCTCCGTAAGTTAGGAATCCTTCAAAAAGTACAAGGAGATCGCGCATTTTAAGGTATAAATCTTCACTATTGGTAAGAATTCCACCTCCGCGGGTTGAACTTACTTTACGACTGGAGAAATAGACCAATTCTGAGTAGCTGCACATTTCATTTAAAATGTCTTTTATTTCAGCATTTTTGAATTCCTCTTCGCGTTGTTTAATCATATAGGCATTTTCTCCAATCAAACTGGCGTCGAGTACCATCATCGCACCATATTGGTCACAAAGTGCACGAACATCGCGCATGTTTTGCATCGAAAATGGCTGTCCGCCAATTAGGTTGGTAGAGGCTTCCATTCGAACAAAAGCCACTCCTTCTGAACCATATTCTTCAAATACAGCTTTTAATTTATTGATATCGATATTCCCTTTAAACTGAACATCGCTTTTAATTTTTAATGCTTCATCAGTGTAAATTTCCAATACCTTACCACCATTAAGTTCCATGTGCTCTTTGGTGGTTGTAAAGTGGTAGTTCATTGGAATTACCTGTCCTTTTTTAATAAATACCTGCGAAATAATATTTTCAGCAGCACGCCCCTGATGTACAGGAAGTACATAATGTTTTCCAAATACTTCGCGGGCAGCTTCTTCCATGCGGTAAAAACTCTGCGATCCGGCATAAGCATCATCAGCCTGCAGCATCGATGATAGCTGATTATCACTCATTGCATTGGTTCCCGAATCGGTAAGTTGATCGAGAAATATGTCTTTGGTATTTAAAAGAAAGGTATTGTAGCCTGCCTTTTCAATTGCGGCATATCGTTCTTCAATAGGTTTTAAGAATAATTTTTGTACAATTCTTACTTTGTGTAGTTCCACTGGAATCTGTTCGCCACTATGAAATTTAATAGTGGTGCTCTTTTGATTTGTCATTTTTTATTGGTTTAAATATTCAAATTTATATCTTGTTAAAGATAAAATCTTCAATTTGAAATCAAAGAGCCACTTATACGTAATTGATTGTTTGATTGAAATTTAGATTGGGTCAAAATAATGGTAATAAACCATAGTTTATATTTAGGTTGAGGAGAATCGAGGATAAATTTTCGAGTGGGTTAGTCAAATTGTGAACTTTATTTGGAAATTGAGAGAGAACGCAATCTTCTTATACGTGGGTTTGATATTTTGTATTGAACTCTGGAATTTTTATAGAAGTATTAACTCCAAAATCTTCTCCAACCACCGGGCATCAACTTCCGAAAACGATGCTTTCTGCGAGCTGTCAACATCTAAAACACCAATAATTTCACCCGATTTGTTTTTAAGTGGTACTACAATTTCTGAATTCGAGCGCCCATCGCAGGCAATGTGATCAGGAAAAGCGTGAACATCTTCAACGACAATTGTTTCTTGTTTGTTAAAAGCAGCCCAGCAAACCCCTTTGTTTTTGGCCAGAATTTGACAGGCAACCGGTCCCTGGTATGAGTTTACAGTCATCTCCCCATCTTCAATAAGGTAATATCCGGTCCAAAAAAAGTAATCCATTTTATGATGAAGTACAGCAATAATTGTAGCCATGCGAGCTTGTTGGTTATTGCTTTTTTGTACCAATTCACTTAACTGTTTATAAATTCTTCCGTATCGCCCGTCTTTTTTATGCTCTTCCATCGTAATTATCTATGTTTTCAAAACACGAATAAACAAAAAAATTGTAGTTTAGAGATTGTTTAATTTTATTTTTTGGTGATATTATGAAGTATTTATTACTAATTCAAGGCGAAATTGACACGAATAGCGTCAGCTATATTTAAGGATATTTCAACAAAGAAGTAGTGAGAAAGACGAATAATAGGCTAAAAGGATAAATTTATTTCGTCTCTTCGTTAAACAAAAACTAAAAATTATGGAACGAATAGTAAGCGACCCGCAGGAAAAACAATGGGGAATGTTGGTACATCTTTCGGCTTTGGCAACTTTTGTATTGCCCGTTGCCGGTAATATTATTGGTCCACTAATTATTTATTTAATCAAAAAAGACGAGTTCGAATTTGTAAACGACCAGGGAAAGGAAGTACTTAATTTCCAAATTACATGGTCGATACTATTTGCTCTTTCGATTGTTCTGATATTTGTGGGTATTGGACTTTTAATGTTGATTGGATTTGGAATTGCCTGGTTGGTGCTGGTAATTGTCGGTTCGGTGGCTGCTAATAACGGGCAGTATTACCGTTATCCTTTAACCTTTAAGTTTTTGCAGTAAAATGATTAAAAAGATTGATGCAAAAAGGCTGTTAAATGTTATTTCCGAAGCTTAAAACTCGGAGCGTTTACGTAAGAACTTTAACTATCATCAATCGTTTGACGATTCCATCAATCGCATGTTAAATGCCATTGAGCCGGGTTCGTATGTGCAACCACACAAACATGAGAATCCGGATAAGAGGGAGGTGTTTTTTCTTTTGAAAGGAAAACTGGCGGCAGTTTTTTCAATAATGATGGGGCTGTAACGGAACATATAATTCTTGACAACAGAGAAAACTTTGGCGTGGAAATTCCACCTTCAGTTTGGCACACGATAATTGCCTTAGAAACAGGAACTGTTGTTTATGAAGTAAAGTATGGACCGTATTCTCCTGCTGATGACAAAAATTTTGCAAGCTGGGCACCAAATGAAGGAGATAAAAACAGCTCAGCTTATCTGAAATCAGTGATGTTGAAACTGGATTTGTTATCCTGATCCTAAAATACCTTAACTTTTCTCATTACTCGTGACTCATCTCTCAGTTCTAATTATTAATTTATACTTTTGCAGCCTGATAAAATTTTAGACAATGGCACAAAAACCTTCGATACCAAAAGGTACCCGCGACTTTTCACCTGCAGAGATGGTGAGAAGAAATTATATTTTCAATACAATTAAAGAAGTTTTTCGTTTGTATGGATTTCAGCCCATTGAAACACCGGCCATGGAAAACCTTTCTACATTGATGGGGAAATATGGCGAAGAAGGAGACAAACTGTTGTTTAAAATTCTGAATTCGGGCGACTTTATTTCAAAGGTTCCGCAAGAAATGCTGGACGAAAAGAACTCCAATAAACTCACTACCAAACTTTCTGAAAAAGGATTACGTTACGATCTTACCGTACCTTTTGCCCGCTACGTTGTACAACATCAAAACGAAATAGCTTTCCCGTTTAAACGTTATCAAATCCAGCCTGTGTGGCGTGCCGATCGTCCGCAAAAAGGGCGTTACCGCGAATTTTACCAATGCGATGTTGATGTAATTGGAAGCAACAGTTTATTGAACGAAGTTGAACTGGTTCAAATCATCGACGATGTATTTAAACGCCTTCAAATTAATACAGTTGTGAAAATCAACAATCGTAAAATTTTATCAGGTATTGCTGAAGCCATTGGCGAAGGAGAACGAATTATTGATATAACCGTTGCCATCGACAAACTGGATAAAATTGGATTGGAAAAGGTAAACGACGAAATGCTTGCCAAAGGAATTTCGGAGGCTGCGGTTAAAAAGTTACAACCGATTCTGGAGTTGGAAGGAACAACGCAGGAGAAGCTTGATCAGATAGAAAAAGTGATTGGTGAAACCGAAGTGGGAGCAAAAGGAATTGCCGAAATGCGCACCATGTTTGGATACCTTGCCAACATTGAATTACAAACCGAAATTGAACTGGATTTGACCCTGGCGCGCGGATTAAATTATTACACCGGAGCTATTTTCGAAGTGAAATCGAAAGATGTACAAATTGGAAGCATTTGTGGCGGTGGACGTTACGACGATTTGACAGGTGTTTTTGGAATGCCTGATGTTTCAGGTGTTGGAGTATCGTTTGGTGCCGAACGTATTTACGATGTTTTGGTGGCACAAGATGCATTTCCGGCAGAATCGCTGGAAACCACAAAAGTTTTGTTTGTCAATTTTGGGGAAAAGGAAGAAGCGTATTGTCTGCCAGTTTTAGCTCAATTGCGCAATGCAGGAGTAAATGCGGAGATTTTTCCGGAGAGTGCCAAAATGAAAAAGCAGATGACTTACGCCAACCGCAAACAAATTGCCTATGTAATTTTGGCAGGCGACAATGAAATAGAAGCCAAAAAGTTTACTTTAAAAAATATGGAAACAGGCGAGCAGCAATTGGTGAATGCCGAAGAACTGATAAAAATCCTTTCTTAAGGACTTTGCTTATCCGATATTGCCAATAAAAATGAGGCAATGTTTTATCTCAATTTAAATCGCCCTTTAAAAAACCTCGGTGGAGACGTTCGTTTCCCGTGATTTCAATCTGTATTATACTTCCGTCATTCTGAATGTGTTTCAGAAACTGTCTTGTTGGGTATTTTTTATCTGGCTGTGGACGACGTGAGCTTGCAATTATTTAGTAGTTTTTACAATTTCTTACTTTATTAATTTTTACCATTTGCAATCATGGCAAAACGAATATTCGAAATAAGCCCAAACCATTTAACTTTTGATATCATTCAAGATATTCTTGAAAACAACATAAAATTAGAACTCTCCGATATTTCCGTTCAACTTATTCATAAGAGTAAAAAGTATTTAGATCAGAAACTGGAACAATCAAAAAAACCACTTTACGGTATTAATACGGGTTTTGGTGCTTTGTGCGACATTGAGATTTCGAAAGAAGATCTAAGCAAATTACAGGAAAACCTGGTGATTTCGCACGCCTGTAACATTGGCCCCGAAATTCCGGGCGATGTAGTAAAACTGATGCTATTACTGAAAGCGCATGCGCTGTCGAAAGGCAACTCGGCGGTGCAGTTGCAAACGGTTCAGCGGATCATCGATTTGTTTAATAACAATGTTTTGCCTGTAGTTTGCGAGCAGGGATCGCTCGGTGCAAGTGGTGATTTGGCGCCTTTAGCTAAATTATTTTTACCATTACTTGGGTTGGGAGAAGTTAATTTTGAGGGGAAAAAGCTTCCATCAGAAGAAGTGCTCGAAAAATTTGGGTGGGAACCTGTAAAACTGGAAGCAAAAGAAGGTCTGGCTTTGTTAAACGGTACACAGTTTATGAGTGCTCACGGTGTTTATACTTTGCTAAAAACCTTCCGTATAATTGATCAGGGGGATATTATTGGCGCCCTTTCTTTAGATGCTTTTGATGGATTAATAGAACCGTTTTCGGAGAATATTCAGCGTATTCGTCCTCACAAAGGACAAGCAGAAACTGCCCGGAATTTTAGAAATGTGTTGACCGGTAGTGAAATGCAGGTTAAACCCAAAAAGCACATTCAGGATCCCTATTCGTTTCGTTGTATTCCGCAGGTTCACGGGGCAGTAAAAGATGCTGTTCATTATGTTGCAGGAGTTTTCGAAATTGAAATTAATTCGGTAACTGACAATCCTACTGTTTTTCCCGATGAAGATTTAATAATCTCGGGAGGTAATTTCCATGGAGAACCGCTGGCTTTGGCACTTGATTTTTTGGCGATGGCGTTAAGCGAATTGGGAAGTATTTCGGAGCGCAGAACCTATCGTTTAATTTCGGGCGAAAGAGGATTGCCTGAATTTCTGGTGGCCAACCCCGGATTGAACTCCGGTTTTATGATTCCGCAATACGCGGCGGCTTCAATTGTAAGTCAGAATAAACAACTTTGTACCCCAACTTCAGTTGATTCCATTCCATCGTCGAACGAACAGGAGGACCATGTAAGTATGGGAGGAAATGGAGCGACTAAAGCGCTGAAAGTGGCCTTGAATACTGAAAAGATTTTAGCAATTGAATTGTACAATGCAGCGCAGGCAATGGATTTTCGCAGGCCGATAAAATCGTCGCCATTTATTGAGAACTTTTTAAAAGACTATCGTAAAAAAGTAAAATTTGTTGAACAAGATGTGGTTATGTACGAAGGAATTAATAAGTCGATTGAGTTTTTAAATGCTACAAAAACAAAACGACTGGCACGGAAATAATAATTAGAGAAACAAAAAGGCTGAAAGAAATAAATCTTCCAGCCTTTTTAGCGTCAATTAAAAATAAATGTCTTGGCAGAATGGTAAAATTCTGAATCCAGCTTAAATTGATTCGGTTTCCACAACTTTCGACAAGATCTCAGTATAAGGCAACAACAAGTATTTTTTACCGTCGAAGTCTATCTCTGTTCCTGCGTACTTTTTGTAAAGAACCACATCACCAGGTGCTATTTCTGCATTTTCGATGGTACTAATTGCAATTACTTTTGCAACTTCTTGTTTCTCTAATGCAGAATCAGGAATAATAATTCCCGAAGCGGTTGTCTGTGGAGAATTGTCTTCGGTAATTTCCAACAGAACATTTTGGTTAATAGGCTGTAACTCTTTCATTTTTACATTCAATTTAAAATTTATAAAACTAATTTTTTGCCAAAAGCAATTTATTAATATTTTGTGTAAACATCTTTTTTGTATCTTCTTTGGTCCGCGCAATTCCGGATGTCATGGTAGGTTTCCCTTCCAATGGAATGTACAAGAATGCCGGAATACTAGATACCCCAAATACGCCAGCTAATTCGCGCTCAACTTGTGTATCTATTTTATAAATGGTTACATGTTCTTTGAATTCACCAGCCAATTCTTCCAAAATAGGAGCAGCCGTTTTACATGGTCCGCACCAATCAGCATAAAAATCGATTAATACAGGTTTGTCACCTTTAAATTTCCATTCTTTTGGTGAGTTTTCGTAATCCCAAACTTTTTCTAAGAACATGGCCTTTGTTAATTTTACTGTGGCATGGTCAGCTTGAGAAACCGTTTCTCCTGGTTTTTCTCCTTTGTTGCTATCTGTTTTGGCCTGGCAGTTATTGAAACCCAGCAACAACGAAGCTACAATTACCAGCGTAAATAATGATCTTTTCATATTCTCAATTTTAATTAATTCCCAATAAACTATTAATTCTTGTTTTATCAAAACCAACAACAATTTGTCCATTAATTTCAGTTTGTGGTACACCTTGTTGCCCACTTTTTTTCACCATTGCTTCAGCAGCTTTTTGGTCGGCTGCCACATTTACTTCACGGTACCTAATCCCATTTTCCTGTAAATGTCTTTTCACAACTGTACACCAACTGCAAGTGGGCGTAGCATAAACAGTTACGTTTTTATGGGGTTTATCTTTCCCCGAGTTTGCAACTTCAACTATCGATTTTTCAAAAATAGCATTAAACTGTTCAACCGTATGGCATCCACGAACAATATTTTTCAATTCACCATGTTGAAAATGCAACAATGAAGGTGCACTCGTAATCCCATATTCAGTATGTATGTCTCTTACTGTATTTACGTCAGCAAAAAACAAGGTTTTGTTTTCTGATTTGGTATTTATTTTCGAAAAATTCTCAAATGCACAATCGCTTTGTTCTGATCCTTTTTTAAATAATAACAGCCAAATGTTTTCATTTGTTCTCAGCTCTTCTTTTAAGACGTTTAATGATATAATTCCTTTCATGGTAAAACATATGTAACAATATACATAAATACATAACAATTGCTGTGCCAAGTTTGTACCGATTAAATTTGGCAGATTTTCAGAAAAAATGACATTCATACAAAACTTGCACGCAACCTTTTTTTAACAAATTGAGTCTTGTAGATGTGTTATAATAAATTAAACAATGATGAAAAAAGTTTTATTTGGATTAGTAATTGCATTTGCATTTCTTTTTACGGCCTGCATTGATGATGATGGGTATTCGTTAGGCAAATATTGGGTAGGTTTTGGTATTTACCAAAATAGTGATGGAAGTTCGGAACAAATTGTTTTAGATGATAAAGATATTTTGGTTCCGATTGCAGCAACTTATCCCGGCTGGGCCAACGATTTTGAAAATGGGGATCGGGTATTGGTAAATTACACCATTCTTGATGAGGATTTGGACACCGATGGAAACGTTAATTTTTACTACATTAAGGTGAACGAAGTTGACAACGTCCTGATGAAAGGGATTATGGATATAACAGAAGAAAATGCCGATAGTATTGGCAATGATCCCATAATTGTAAATGAATATTGGATGAGCGATAGTTTGTTAAACGTTAAACTGAAGTACTGGGGACACAACGAAATTCATTATCTGAATCTGGTGAAACAACCTGGCGATATTACTGCCGACGACCAACCAATTCAGTTGGAGTTGCGGCACAATGCAAACGATGATGACGAATCGATACCTTACACAGCTTTTGTTTCGTTTAGTTTAAACAGCCTACGAATTGAAGGACTTGACTCTGTTCGGTTTGAAATTACTTCGACAGATTACGACGGAAGACACATTACCGAAGACGGGGTATTTAATTACAGTGAATTGGAATTACCAATGCCATAAATGAATTTTAAGCATTAATGAAGAGGTGTCCGGGTTGGGCACCTTTTTTTATGTTGTTAAAAATCATTTGTTCCCTCATTTCCTTTTGCTTATTTTGAATCCTATAATCTTTCAAAATATTAGAATGAAGAAATTAGCATTGGCTTTTATAGTAGCACTATTTCTATTTAGCTGTACGCAAAAACAAACAAGCGTACAAAATACATCCAATTTCGTTCCTGAAACACCTCAACTCAAGTCCGACATTATGACACCTGAAGTGTTGTGGTCGTTTGGAAGATTAGGCGGAGCACAGGTTTCGCCCGATGGAAGAACAGTTTTATACACAGTAACCTATTATAATATTGAAGAAAATAAATCGTACCGCGACATTTATACAATTCCGGTTTCGGGAGGAGAGGCAACAAATATTACCAACTCGGCAACCAACGAGTACAATGCACTTTGGCGACCCGATGGAAAGAAAATTGGTTACTTGTCAGGGCAGTCGGGGAGTGTACAGCTTTGGGAAATGAACCCGGACGGAAGTGCCAACAAACAAGTATCGGATATTGATGGAGGAATCTTTGGGTTTAGTTATTCGCCCGATCAATCGAAGATATATTATTTGCAAAGTGTAAAATTGGATGATGACATTCACGATTTATTTCCTGACTTACCAAAGGCCAACGCACGACTTGAAAACGATATTATGTATCGACACTGGGATACTTGGCACGATTATACTTACAATCATATTTTTGTTGCCGATTATAAGAATGGAAAAGTTGCTGCCGGAAAAGATATTCTCGAAGGAGAAAAATTTGATTCGCCCATGAAACCTTTTGGAGGAACCGAACAAATTGTGTGGAGCCCCGATGGTAAAACTTTGGCTTATGTGTGTAAAAAGAAAACGGGCAAAGAATATGCAATTTCTACGAACTCAGATATTTTTTTGTACAATATAGAAACCGGAAAAACCATAAACTTTACTTCCGGGATGATGGGCTACGACCAAAACCCGGTATTCTCGCCCGATGGCAAACAACTGGCTTGGGAAAGTATGGAGCGCGACGGATATGAATCGGATAAAAATCGCTTATTTTTAGCCGATTTGGAAACCGGTGAAAAGAAAGATTATACAGAAAAGTTTGATCAGAATGCGGCCGGATTAAGCTGGAGTGCCGATGGAAAATCAATTTATTTTATTAGCGATATTTATGCTGCCGACGAGATTTATCGTATGGATTTGGCCGACGGTTCTATTGTGCGTTTAACCGAAGGTGTACACAATTACCAAAGTGCGATTCCTGTTGGCGACAAATTATTGGCGCAGAAGGTTTCCATGTCGCAACCTGCTGAATTGTATCTGGTTGATCCAATTACCGGAAACGAAAATGCGCTTACTTCGGTAAACAAAGGAATTCTCGATCAGTTAACCATGGGCAAAGTGGAGAAACGCTGGATGAAAACTACCGATAATAAAGATATGGCGGTTTGGATTATTTACCCGCCACATTTCGATCCGAATAAAAAATACCCAACTTTATTGTATAATCAGGGTGGACCACAGGGAACAGTTAGCCAGTTTTGGTCGTACCGCTGGAAGTTTCAGATGATGGCTGCCAACGATTATATTATCGTGGCACCCAATCGTCGTGGATTACCCGGTTTTGGACAGGAGTGGAATGAACAAATTTCGAAAGATTATGGTGGTCAGAATATAAAAGACTTGTTAACTGCCATTGACGAAATGGCCAAAGAACCTTTTGTTGATGAAACAAAACTGGGCGCTGTTGGTGCAAGTTACGGCGGATTTTCAGTATTGTATTTGGCAGGAAATCACGAAAAACGTTTTAAAGCATTTATTGCGCACGACGGAATTTTTAACTTCGAACACATGTACACCACAACTGAAGAAATGTGGTTTGTAAACTTCGATTATGGTGGCGCCTACTGGGATAAAACAAATGCTGCTGCACAACGTTCGTATTCGTTTTCTCCACATAAATACGTGCAGAATTGGGATACTCCTATTTTAATTGTGCAGGGCGAAAAAGATTACCGTGTTCCGTCGGAGCAGGGGATGGCTGCATTTAACGCAGCCGTTTTACGCGATGTGCCTGCGCAAATGTTATACTTGCCCGAAGAAAACCATTGGGTGTTGCAGCCTCAGAATGGAATTCTATGGCAACGTGTTTTCTTTAACTGGTTGGATAAGTATTTGAAATAATTTTGATTCAAGTTATTCATCACCCAACTTTAAGTTGGGTGATGAATAAAAGTTTATGCTAAAAGAATTTTTCGTAATTCGTAATAATTTCCTCTATTTTTTCATTCACTTTTTCATCGACCACCTGCCAGTCTTTATGGTTTTTATACCACCTA
>JBFFMM010000058.1:0-14786 GCA_041554075.1 Draconibacterium sp.
ATGTGCGATTCCAATCCAAACTCAACCATTACATAAACCTTTTTACTTAGTTCTTGTAAATAATCCAGCAGTTCAGTATTCACGGTATCGGGGCGCGTAGAAATTACTAATCCTACAATTTTAGGATGTTGCAAGGCTTCTTCGTAAAGTGCCTTTAAATCGCCAAGCGGAGCATAGGTATTGGTGTAAGCCTGAAAATAGGCCAGAAATCGCATCGATTTGTACTTCCTTGCAAAAAACTCAATGCCTGTTTCAACCTGGCTGCTTACACTGCTTGCCAGATTACAATAGGTAGGTTTAAAGGTTCTATTGTTGCAGTATGTACAACCACCGACTCCCTTTGTTCCATCACGATTTGGACAGGTAAAACCCGCATCAACCGACACCTTTTGCACCCGCTCCGAAAACAGGTTTTTAAAATAAGTTGAAAAATCGTTGTAGCGTCGTTCGTGCCCCCAGCTGTATATTGTTTGCTCCATACAATTGAAATCTTGAAGGCACAAAACTACATAAAAATCAGCATTCCCTTTTTGTTACACATTTGCATCATTCTTTATGAACAAGCGAGTTGATTCTGAATCGATTAATCCGTCAGAAATAAAACTTATCAACAAATCTTGAAAACTTTAATCTTTTCTTCGCCTTTAAGCGTTTTGATTCAGAAAGCAAATAACTATTTTAGTAAAGATTAAAACTGCAGCTTATGTTCACTGATAACGATAAACATCAAATACACCAACGTGGAAGCGAATTACAAACCGTACTTTCACAAATCGAAAATTTTAAAAAAGGCTTTCCTTTTCTTCCCATTGAAGCAGCAGCAGCTGTTGGGAAAGGTATTATCCGATTAAATTCTGAAGACCTGAAAAAAAGAGGAGATTTATACGATAAAAAAGTGGCCTCGGGAACTCGTCCATTAAAATTTGTTCCGGCATCGGGTGCAGCCAGCCGAATGTTTAAAGCCTTATTTGAAGCATTGGAAGCACTGGAAACTAAAAAAGAAACAGAAGTACTTAAAAATAAAGATGTAGAACGATACACCAGCGAACTTGATAAATTTGCCTTTGCAAATGATTTAAAAGCCGCCATAAAAGAAGGTGGCGAAGCATATACCTTAAAGACTCAGTTATCGTATTTATTAAACGATGAAGGACTAAATTACGGTTCGCTACCTAAAGGATTACTAAAATTCCACTCGTATAAAGAAGGCGCAAGAACACCTTTTGAAGAGCACTTGGTGGAAGGCGCCAAATATGCAAAAAACAATAAAAATAAGGCCAAACTTCATTTTACCGTATCGCCGGAACATCAACCGGTTTTTGAAAGTTTACTTGCTAAAGTTCAAAAGAAATACGAAGAGCAACTGAATGTTGAATTTGAAGTTTCGTTTAGCCAGCAAAAACCATCGACCGATACCATTGCAGTAGATTTAAAAAACGAACCTTTCCGCAATCCGGATGGCAGTTTGTTATTCCGTCCGGGAGGACACGGTGCATTAATCGAAAATTTGAATGATTTAAATGCGGACATTATTTTTATTAAAAACATCGATAACGTGGTTCCCGACCGTTTAAAACAAGCCACTATCGATTACAAAAAAGGCTTGGCCGGTGTACTGTTAAAACACCAGGAAAAGTTATTCTATTATCAGAAAGAACTAAACGAAAAACACCCGGTAGCACTAGACAGCGGTTTTTTGGCCGAGGCTGCCAATTTTATGGAAAACACCTTAAATACCAAACCGGCTGAAAACCAATATTACACCGAAAAAGATGAGCTGTGTCACTATTTGATAGAAAAGTACAACCGCCCTTTGCGTGTGTGTGGAATGGTTAAAAACGAAGGAGAACCAGGAGGCGGGCCGTTTTGGGCAACCAATTCCGATGGAACCGTTTCGTTGCAGGTCGTGGAAAGCTCACAAATTGATCAGCAAAGCGTTCAACAACAAAAAATTGTCCAGCATGCAACTCATTTTAATCCGGTTGATTTGGTTTGTGCTGTTAAAAATTACAGAGGTGAAAAATACGATTTGACAAAATTCACCGACCCGGCAACAGGTTTTATTTCAACTAAATCAAAAGACGGCAAGGAACTGAAAGCACAGGAACTTCCGGGTCTTTGGAACGGTGCAATGAGCAACTGGAATACCTTGTTTGTGGAGGTGCCAATTGAAACATTCAATCCTGTAAAAACGGTAAACGATTTGTTGCGCGAACAACATTTGTAGAGAGAGTTTCGTATTTACAGGTTAATTATTAATTTCGCGAACTCATTTTAGACAATGGACGAGGAAAGAAATAATTTTGGGGAAGAAGATTTAAGCGAAGCAGTTAGCAGGTTTAAAAGCTCGTTAATTTCAGGAAGACAAAAGTACTTCGATGTTTTGGAATTTGAAGGAATTGTTGAGCAATTAATGGAAGAAGGTGATTTGCAATCATCTGAAATTGCCGCAAAACAGGGAATTCAGATTCATCCCAATGCGATTCCTCTTCAACTAAAATATGCCCAAATCCTTATCAGCAAAGGCAAATACAAGCAGGCGCACAAATACCTTAATTTTGCTGAAAAAGTAGAAACTGCCAATCCCGATATTCATCTTTTAAAAGGATCGGCCTGGCTAATTATGGGCAATGAACAGGAAGCAAAACGTTCTTTTAATAACGCGGTAAAACATGCCAATGGCGAAGAGGACGATATTCTTTATCATATTGCATCGGCTTTTGTACAGATTGGAGAAGTAAAAAAAGCACTTTACTATTTCGAAAAGGCACTTGAATTTAATCCAAACAACGATTTGGTACTTTACGATCTGGCTTTCTTCTACGACCAAATGGGCAAATACAAAAAAAGTATCGAATTTTACAATCGTTTTATCGATAACGACACCTACAATTATACTGCGTGGTTTAATTTGGGCATTGTGTTCAACAAAGCCGAAAAACATAAAAAAGCAATTCAGGCTTACGAATATGTTTTAGCCATCAACGAAAATTTCCACATGGCCTTGTTTAACATTGGAAACGCACTTGCGAACTCAGCACGTTTTGAAGAGGCCATTAAAAAATACCACGAATACCTGGAGGTTGATGCCGAAAACGACGATGCGTATTGTTACATTGGCGAATGTTACCTCAATTTAGAAAACAATATACAATCGGAATTCAACTACCGAAAAGCGCTTGACATTAACAAAGAAAATGATACCGCCTGGTTTGGTATTGGATTGTTAAAATGGATTGAGCAAAATTTTGAAGATAGTATCTCGCTAATAAAACAAGCCATTGAATTGGATAAAAACAATTCGGAATACTGGCTCACTTTAGGAAAAGTAAACAACGATGCCGATTTCAGAGAGGAAGCACTGAAAGCCTTTAAACAAGGAGTAAAAATAGATTCAGAAAACACAGAAATTTGGCTTACCTGGGCAGAAGCACTCATAAAATACGATGAACCTGAAAATGCCATTCGGATTCTGAAACGGGGTATAAAAAACAACAACGACTCGATGTTGAAATACCGTTTAGTAGCTTTACTTTTGAAAACCAGAAGCCAAAAAGAAGCCCACGAATGGTTAAGAAAAGCTTTGAAACAAGACTTTGAAAACATCAATTACTTATTCGATATTTATCCAAAAGCCCTAAAAAGTAAACGAATAAAAAAAGTAGTTGATGAGTTCCGAAGTAGCAAAAAGTAATACTCGAAGGTTTTCACTAAAGTTATCACATTTCTAAGTTTTATCACTCATTCTTTTTCAATCAAGCCTCCTCAATATATTTACAATTTGTTTTTGTATTTTGGCGAACCTAAAAATTAATGTTCAATACCGTTGGGGTTAACCCAAAAAATAGTTAGAACATAATATTCAAATTTGCAAAATGAACAGAACAGTTAAAGACTATTTAATGCTGGTTTTAAAAGGAATGGGAATGGGGGCAGCCGATGTTGTTCCGGGAGTTTCGGGCGGAACCATTGCTTTTATCACAGGCATTTACGAAGAATTGATTAATTCAATAAAATCGATAAACCTGAATGCCATTAAACTGTTTTTCACCGGCAAATTTGCCGAATTTTGGAAAGCCATAAACGGCACATTTTTGCTCAGCGTATTTATTGGTATTGGTATCAGCGTTGTTTCGCTGGCAAAAGGATTGGAGTATTTATTAAATCACTATCCAATTTTAGTTTGGTCCTTCTTTTTTGGCTTAATTGTAGCCTCAGCTATTTATGTGGCTCGCTCAATAGAAAAATGGGACTTTGGAACCGGCATTGCGGGAATACTGGGGATTGCCGTTGCTTATATGATTACAGTTATTTCGCCCGCCGAAGCCAACACCAGCTACTGGTTTATTTTCGTATCGGGGTCCATCGCCATTTGCGCTATGATTTTACCGGGTATTTCGGGAAGTTTTATTCTGGTTTTGCTGGGTATGTACAAGTTTATTCTGGCGGCAGTTGGCGATATGAATATTGCGGTAATCGGAACTTTTATGGTGGGTGCTGCAGTTGGAATCATTGCTTTTTCGAATGTGCTTTCGTGGTTATTAAAAAAATACCACAACCTTACCATTGCTGTTTTAGCTGGTTTTATGGTGGGCTCGTTAAACAAAGTTTGGCCCTGGAAAGAAGTCACAAAAACCATTATCGATCGCCATGGAGAATTAAAACCCATTGCCGAACGAAATATTTTACCTGCAACTTACGAACAAATTACCGGTAACGAAGCTTTATTATTGGGAGCAGTGATTCTGGTTATTGTAGGATTTGCATTAATTTTTGTTGTTGAAGGAATTGGCAAGAAACTGAAAAAGTAGCCAGTACCAGGTTACAGTCGCAGTTACAGTTAACAGGTATCAGAAAAATTAAATAGACAAAAAATATCCAATATCCAATGTTCAATATTGGATATCCAACAATGAAACGATACATTATTATTTGGATGTTGAGAATTGAATATTCTAAATTCGAAATTAAAGCATAAGAACATGAAGAAATACGGACTACTTGGATACCCACTTACCCACTCGTTTTCGAAACGCTATTTTACCGAAAAATTTGAAAAGGAAAACATCGAATCAAGCTATCAGAATTTTGAGATCGATTCGATTACTAAGTTTCCTGAGGTGATAAAAAACAATCCTGAAATAATTGGATTAAACGTAACCATTCCTTACAAAGAGCAGGTTATTCCTTATTTAGATGAATTGAATGATTCGGCTCGTGAAATTAAAGCCGTAAATACCATTCGTGTAACACGCACCGAATCAGGTGTTCATTTAAAAGGATTTAATACCGATACTTTTGGATTTGAATCGACATTAACTCCGCTATTAAAAGAGCACCATAAAAAAGCTTTGATTTTGGGAACTGGAGGAGCTTCGAAAGCTTTAAAATATGTGCTTGGCAAATTGGGAATAGAATACGTTTCTGCTTCAATTGAAGAGTTAAAAGAAAATGAAATTCGTTACGAAGATATCGACGAAAAAATGATGGCAGAGCGTTTATTGATCATCAATGCTACTCCGCTGGGAACCTACCCAAAAGTTGATACTTTCCCCAATATTCCTTATCAATTTATTGGCGACAAACATTTGTTGTTCGACCTGGTTTATAATCCTGAAGTAACGCAATTTATGGCCAAAGGAATGGCAAATGGTGCAATCGCAAAAAACGGTTACGACATGCTTTTGGGACAAGCAAATAAATCCTACGAAATCTGGAACTCGGAAGAATAAGTATTCAGTCACAGTGGTCAGTTTTCCAGCAACTATAAAAACTTGTAGCCTGAGACTTGAAGCTTACAATTAAAAAAATATGGACAAGACTAAAATACTTTTTGTTTGTATGGGCAACATTTGCCGCTCGCCAAGTGCTGAAGCTGTTTTTACAGGTTTGGTAAAATCCAGTGGCCTTGCAAAACAATTCGATATAGATTCGGCCGGAACAACTGCTTATCACGCCGGACAAAGGGCTGACAGAAGAATGCAATCGCATGCGTTAAAACGTGGCTTTAATTTAACTAGTATTTCGCGTCATTTTAATCCCAATACCGATTTCGATTATTTCGATTTGATTATTGGAATGGACGATGATAACATGTATGATCTTAAACAAATGGCACGCAATGATGAAGACTTGAACAAGCTATACAAAATGACTGACTTCAGCCGGGAAATGAAGTACAACGAAGTGCCCGATCCCTATTACGGTGGCGATGCCGGATTTGAGCTGGTACTCGATTTATTGGAAGACGCGTGTGAGGGTTTATTGGGAAAAATTACTCGTAATGAGATATAAGTATTCAGTGCTTGTTCTCAATACTCATATCTCAATACTCATTTTTTAATACTCTTACTCAAAGTGATATAGGAAATTTACCAGACAATCATACGCCGGTTTTTTCTCTCCTTCTATGTCAACTACAATTTTTACCTGTATTTTGGCAATCCCACGAAGATTTTTAATGTCGTTCAACGAAACGGTTGCACGAATTTTATCATTCACTTTTACGGCCTGCTGAAAACGCAAATTCTCAATTCCGTAATTCACAATCATTTTCACATTGTTCACTTCAACCACATTGTACCACAAATAGGTTAACATCGACAATGATAAATAACCATGTGCAATGGTGGTTTTAAAAGGCGACTCTTTTTCAGCCCGTTCCGGATCAGTATGAATCCACTGAAAATCGAGTGTAGCATCGGCAAATTTGTCAATCTGTTCCTGTGTAATTTGAATATAATCTGAAACGCCTATAACTTGCCCTAAAAGAGCTTCAAATTCTTCGTAGTTATTAATTACTCTTTTTCCCATAAGGTTTGTGTCTTGTAAAATTGAATTGCCAATTTAAACCTTTTTGTTAAGTAAACACTGTCACTGAAGAGATGAATTGCAACTTTTCAGCCAGCCTTTACAAATGCTTTCAGAATTTTTATACCACATGTTCTAATTTTAGAAGTCTTGGGGCTTTTATCCAAGCAATAAAATTGGAGCAAAGAAGACTTTACGCCTTGCATTTTGCTTTGTTACCTCCGCCTTAAAAAACCAGACTATTAAGAAGAATTACCTACTTCAAACTCTTTTATTGTAATAATTTGCTCAACTTTGTTTCTTTCAATTTCCTATGAGAAGTACACTAAAAGGCACTATATTTTTAGCAATTGTTGCTTGCTGGCTTTGGTCAACCGCTTTTGTTGGCGTTAAAATTGGACTGGAATACCACACTCCTCTCCAGTTTGCAGGAGTACGTTTTTTTATTTCCGGAATATTAATATTTCTGTATTTCGGAAAACCCAAACAATATTTAGCCGAATTAAAAGCAAACATAAAATTCATTCTTTTGCTTTCATTGGTTCAGATATTCGCTCAATACGCACTTTTCTACAGCGGAATAAATCTGGTACCCAGCGCACTGGCTGCCATGATAATCGGATCGCAGCCCCTTTTTATTGCCATAGTTGCCCACTTCTCGTTTAACAACGATAAAATGACACCCCTAAAAACCGGAAGTATTCTAATTGGAGTTGTGGGTATTGCCATTATAACTTTGGGGCGAACAAAAGTAGAAATGAAAGGCGAACTTGAACTATTAGGAATCGCCTTACTTTTAATCAATAACATTGTTTCAGGTTATTCCAATGTACTAATTTCCAAAAGTTCGAAAAAAGTTTCGCCGGTAGTTTTAAGCTCCACGTCCCTAATTATTGGTGGCTTAATGTTATCCATTGTATCCATTCCCGTTGAAGGAATTCATTTGGGTCCCTTCCCTCCAAAATACTGGTACGCACTGGCTTGGTTGAGTTTTTTATCAGCCGCTGCCATTACCATTTGGTACTCCCTGTTAAAACGTCCGGGCGTAAAAGTTTCAATATTAAATGTTTGGAAATTTCTAATTCCCGTTTCAGGTGCTGGTTTAAGTTGGATGATTATGAAAAATGAGAAACCCGACTTAATTTCGATTCTTGGAATGGCAGTAATTGCCACATCGCTACTTGCCTTAAATTATGCCAACCGACGGGAACAAAAACTCATTTCCAACAAATAATAAAAGCCAAATCTCAAAAAATATTAATTGAGATTTGGCTTTTGATTATTAGAAAAGTAAAAAGTTATTCTTCTAAAACCAATACTTCTATTGTCTTAAAATCAGTTCCGTGACTTTCTGCCTGAAGTGAAATTGTTCCTTTAGTAATTATTTTATTTCCGTCGGCAGGTAATAATTTGTCGTATGTTGCATCGCGTGGATCCAGTTGTGGTTTTGTGTAATGCATAACTTCTACCCCATCAACAAAATGGCGGATAAGCTCCCCACCGTGTACTTCAACCATCACATCTACCCATTTGTCATCCAACTGAGTTTCCGATGTTGAGACGATACAATGTTGCTCAATCAATGAATCATTCATTACAACGTTGGTTCCCGGAGTACATAAATTCATGGTCGAACGTTCTCCTTTTCCGGTAACGCCACCCAACAATTGTACTTCAATTGAAGTTGGAAAATCCTGATCCAAAGCCATTGACTCAGCGCTCTGTCCGTGAATCATTAAACCATTGTTTCGAAATGCCCAGCCCGGACCATTTTTTGCCTGATTACCCACAAAACGATATACAACATGTAATTTATAATGCGAGAATTCATCTTTATAAAAAATATGACCAAACTTGCCGTTCCATTCGTCCCAGTTCTCGTAAGATACGCGTAATAAACCATCTTCCACCCGGAAAGTATTGTTGTAATTTACACCCAATTCTTCGCCTTTAAATTTTATGCTCCAATCGTTTAAGTCTTTCCCGTTAAAGATTTGAACCCAATTTTCGCCTGACTTTTCGTTGGAAGCTGTTGCCGATTCTTTAGGTTTTGAATTACATGCAGAAATGAATACTGCCAAAGCAAGAATAAAAAGTTTTGAAGTAATACGTAGTTGTTTCATTTTTCAAAATTTTATTGATTTAGTTGTTTAAATGTAAAGATAGAAAGTTTAGTTAAAAACAATAATTAACCATTTGGTTAATCTTTTTAGTTAAATCTTTTGGTCAATTAAATTATTCATTCTATTTTTGACCACATGGTTAAACTTATTAGTTAACATTAAAAAAATGAATGCAATAAAAAAGGACAATACTGAAGACAAAATTCTGAATGCGGCAAAAACGGTATTTATTCGCAAAGGAATGGAAGGCGCCAGAATGCAGGAAATAGCTGATGAAGCAGGAATTAACAAAGCCTTACTTCATTACTATTTCAGATCGAAACAGAAATTATTTGAGGCCATATTCTCAAATCTTCTAACTCAAATTTTTCCCAACATAACCACGATACTGCTTTCGGAAAAACCTATCGATCAAAAAATAGGACTGTTCATTGAGAAATACATTGAAATGCTTTTACACAATCCCTTTCTACCCGCTTTTGTGTTAAAAGAAATAAATCGCGATTCCACCTACTTTGCCAACACATTTAAAAGTAACGGAATTGATCTGAGTCAGGTTTTTCTCATGTTTGAAAAAGAAATGAAAGCAGGTAAACTGGTAAAAATGAATCCCCGCGATTTAGTGGCCAACATATTGTCGATGTGCATTTTTCCATTCGCATCGAAACCTCTGATGAAATTAATTCTTTTTAATGATGACCATAAAAATTACGACCAGTTTCTCGAAGAAAGAAAAACAACTGTAAAAGAATTTGTTCTGAATTCGATTTTGCCGAGAGACAATTAAATTTCGGGCAACACATAAATAATAAAATGATTACGAAATAATACAGGTAACAATGAAAAAATTACTATTACTACTTTTCTTCCCCATACAAATGGTTTTCGCACAAACAGAAGTGCCACTCGACAGTTGTTATATATGGGCCAGAGAGAATTATCCGAACTTAAAACAGTCGGAATTGTGGCAACAAATTACGGACTTAAAAAAAGGAAACCTGGAAACCAATTATTTTCCCAAAGTCACACTTAATGGACAAATTACTTACCAATCGGAGGTAACCGAAGTCCCCATTTCATTGCCGGGCATTTCGATACCCAGCGCTTCAAAAGACCGCTACAATGCGTATGCCGGATTACAACAAACCATTTGGGATGGTGGTATTTCCACAGCTAGCAAAACGCTTGAAGATGCAATTTTAAATAGTAACCTCAGCCAGTTGGAAGTTGAATTGTACAAACTCAATGAGCAAGTGGCGCAAGCCTTTTTCACCACTTTAATTGTCGATCAGCAACAAGAAGTTTTGCAGGCACAAATTACCACGATAGACGAGAGATTAAAAAGTGTTGAATCAGGCATCCGGAATGGTGTTATTGAAAAATCGGCCGCCTTGGTTTTAGAAGCAGAAAGATTAAACCTGGAACAAAATATTGTTGAATTAAATGCGGCAAAGAATACTTCCATTCAAATGCTTTCAATACTAACCGGAGAAACAATAGAAAAAGATGCTCAGCTTTCTTACAATACCGGTCAGGCAAATTTCAGTTCCGAATTTTTGCGTCCCGAACTTCAGTTTTTTGCAAGTCAGCAAAATCAATTAAGCACACAACAAGGACTTTTATCGAAAACCCGCAATCCAAAGTTATTTGGGTTCGGACAACTTGGATATGGAAAACCCGGACTGAATATGTTACTCAACGAATTCAAAGGCTACTACCTGGTGGGTGTTGGCGTTTCGTGGAATGCCTTTGACTGGGAAAACACTTCGCGTCAGAAACAAATGCTGCAAGTTCAGCAGGAAATGATTAAAAGCCAGGAAGCCACTTTTCTTCAGAACATCGAACTTCTATTGATTCAGCAAAAGGAACAAATTTCGAAACTGGAAAACATGCTCGACAATGACAACAAAATGGTTGCCTTGCGCACCGACATAACAAAGTCTGCCGCTTCAAAGCTGGAAAACGAAACCATTACGGCCTCCGATTATGTGCGTGAATTGCAAGCCGAAACCATTTCGAAATTAAATAAGGAGCTACACAAAATTCAACTCAATCAGGCACAAGAGAAATACAATCTAATAAAAGGGAAATAATCAATTTTCAGTCGCAGTAATCAGTAAAACAAATCTGCAAGATGAAACATGCAATAAATAATAACATCATGAAATATAAACTATTAACACTGTCATTGGGCATCTTACTTTTCGCCTGTAAAACCAACACCGAAGAATCGGATGCATACGGAAATTTTGAATCGGACCCGGTAATAGTTTCTGCCGAAACACCGGGAAAAATACTTCAGTTAAATGTTGAAAAAGGCCAGCAAATAGAAACCGGATTTGTAGCCGCAATGATCGACACTGTACAATTGCAACTTCAGGTTTTACAACTGGAAGCGCAAAAAGCTGCGGTTACCTCAAAACGCCAAAACATCAGTTCGCAAATTGATGTTTTGCAAGAACAAAAACGGGTTCTCAGAATAAATGAAAAACGCGTTCAGCAAATGCTAAAAGATGGTGCATCGACTCAAAAATCGCTCGACGACATTCAGGGACAAATGAGCATTATCGACAAACAAATTGCCAGTACAAAAACACAGTTTATCTCGGTTTCGAAGGAGCTGGAAGTGTTGGATGCACAACAATCTTCATTAAGCGACAAACTCGATCGTTGTTCTGTTGTATCGCCGGTTTCGGGAACAGTTTTAGAAACCTATGCCGAACGCGGAGAATTAACTGCCGCAGGAAAACCACTGTTTAAAGTGGCTGATTTAAGCGAACTCGAATTAGAAGTGTATGTAAGCGGTGCGCAGCTGCCTCACATAAAACTCGGACAGAAAGTAAAAGTATTGGTGGATGATACTGCAAAAGAAAATCAAAGTCTTTCAGGAAAAATTACCTGGATTTCGTCGGAAGCGGAGTTTACGCCTAAAATTATTCAAACCAAAGAAGAACGGGTAAAACTGGTTTATGCCGTAAAAGTTACCGTTAAAAACGACGGTACTTTAAAAATTGGAATGCCGGGAGAAATAAGTTGGCAGTGATCAGTAATCAGTCGCAGTCGCAGTGAAGAACAGTCGCAGTTTGTAACGTGAAACCTGTAACAACAATGATAGAAATACAAAACATAAGCAAATCCTACAATGAAGTAAAAGCGCTCAAGGAAATCTCGTTGGAGGTAAACAGAGGTGAATTGTTTGGGTTGATTGGTCCCGACGGTGCAGGAAAAACCACTTTGCTGCGCATACTCACCACCTTGCTTTTACCCAATTCGGGAGTTGCAAAAATGGATGGTTTGAATGTTGGCAAAGAGTTTAAAAAAGTACGACACATTGTTGGATACATGCCGGGACGGTTTTCCCTGTACCAGGATTTAAGCGTGGAAGAAAACCTCAACTTTTTTGCCACCGTTTTTGGAACAACCGTTGAAGAAAATTACGATCTCATCCGTGATATTTATTACCAGATTGAGCCCTTTAAAAAACGTCGTGCCGGAAAACTATCGGGCGGAATGAAACAAAAACTGGCGCTGTCGTGCGCTCTGATACACAAACCCAAAATTCTGATACTCGACGAACCCACAACCGGCGTGGATGCAGTTTCAAGAAAAGAATTCTGGGAAATGTTAAAGGACCTACAGAAAAAAGACATTACCATTTTGGTTTCGACTCCTTACATGGATGAAGCTGATTTGTGCGATCGGGTGGCACTTATCCAAAATGGAGAAATTTTAGATGTTGATACTCCTTCCCGGATCACTGAAAAATTTCCGCGACGAATATTTCAGGTGCATGCCACGAATATGTACAAACTGATTAACGACCTGCGTGCCTTTGAAAAGGCCGAAGCCGTTTATGCTTTTGGACAGTTTGCCCACTTTACCGGAATACACGACGACACAGAGTGTAACGAGTTGGATGCCTACCTGCATAATCTGGGACACAAAGAAGTGCTGGTGGAAGAAATCCCTGCAGGAATTGAAGATGTGTTTATGAGCCTTATGGAAAGTCACAGTTAACAGTCGCAGTGAAGAAGGGTGAGTAGTCGCAGTATTCAGAAAAAAACTTTCCGCCTTTGCGTCTTTGCGGTAAAAAAAAGACGTATGAAATTAACGACTCAGGATGGAAGATCGAAAAAGTGATCAGTAGCAGTTTGCAGTAAAAGAAATTGGCTTGCAGCTTATAGCCAGAGACTTGAAGCTCAAAAAAAGTAACACAAGAATGGAAAAGACAAATAGTAGTAAAGAAATAGAACCGATCATAGAAGTAAAGAACATGGTGAAAAAGTTCGGGGACTTCACCGCAAACGACAACTTAACATTTGATGTATATAAAGGTGAAATTTTTGGATTTCTGGGAGCAAACGGAGCCGGAAAAACCACTGCCATTCGTATTTTATGTGGCCTTTCCTCTCCTACTTCAGGCGAAATGAAGGTGGCCGGATTCGATATTTACAAGGAAACCGAAAAGATAAAAAAGAACATCGGTTACATGAGTCAAAAATTTTCGTTATACGACGATTTAACTGTTGCGGAGAACATAAAACTGTATGCCGGTATTTATGGAATCTCAGCAAAAAAAAGGAAAGCAAAGCAAGCTGAGTTACTAAAAAAGCTGGAACTGGAAGAGGTTAAAAACAAACTCATTGGAGACTTGCCATTGGGTTGGAAACAAAAATTGGCCTTTTCGGTGGCCATTTTTCACGATCCTAAAATTGTGTTTCTCGACGAACCTACCGGAGGTGTTGATCCGGTTACCCGAAGAAAATTCTGGGACTTGATTTACGAAGCAGCCAACAACGGAATTACTGTTTTTGTAACCACGCATTACATGGATGAAGCCGAATATTGCAACCGCGTATCAATAATGGATGCCGGCAAAATTGAAGCACTAGATACTCCTGCGAAACTGAAAGAAATTTACAAGGCTAAAAATATGGACGAGGTATTTTTAAAAATAGCGAGATAAGAGATAAATGCTGTCATTTCGATCCCGAGTATCGGGAGAGAAATCTCTCTCCTATGAAACAGATTTCTCCTCCTTTGTCGTCGAAATGACAACTAGAATGAAACAAAAATATGAAACAACTAATATCATTCATAAAAAAAGAATTCTACCACATTTTTCGTGATGCGCGAACGATGTTGATTTTGTTTGGAATTCCGATTGCACAACTCCTGATATTCGGAACGGTGATAAAAAGTGAAATTAAAGATTTACACATTGCCATTTACGACCAGTCGAAAGACAAAACTACAGAACAAATTACCAACAAATTACTGTCTTCGGGTTATTTCATTTTAGATGAGAATTTGGACAATCTCGATGACATCGATGCTATTTTCAAAAAAGGAAAAGTGCGCGAGGTAATTGTTTTTGAAAATAATTTTGGCAAAAACCTGGTTAAAGAAGGCACTGCCGAAATGCAATTAATTGCAGATGCTTCCGATCCAAACACGGCCAAACTTGCCATTTCGTATACCACGGCCATTGTAAACGACTACATAAAAAAGCTATACCCCGAAATGCAAATGCCCATGCAAATTACACCCGAACTACGCATGTATTTTAACGAAGAAATGCAAAGCGCTTACATGTTCGTGCCGGGTGTAATGTCGATGATATTAATGTTGATTTCGGCCATGATGACCTCCATTTCCATTACCCGCGAAAAAGAGCAGGGAACCATGGAGATATTATTGGTGTCGCCACTAAAACCTGCACAAATTATTATTGGGAAAGTACTCCCCTATTTGCTATTATCAATCGCCAATGCCTTTGTAATTGTGCTAATGGGGCATTTTGTTTTTGGCGTTCCCATTAACGGTAGTTTTATTTTACTGATGCTCGAAACC
>JBFFMM010000059.1:0-14761 GCA_041554075.1 Draconibacterium sp.
AGGCAGCCCAAAAACACATTCAGAAATACGAAACCAAACGTGCCCAACTGGAGATAACAGAGGTACCGCATCAGAAGGAAGGCATGGGCTGGACAAAAATGATTCAGGAAAATGCGGCTTATGCATCGATGGTGGCTGCCATGGACGAAAATGTGGGAAGAGTTTTACAAGCCCTAAAAGAACAGGGACTGGATGAAAATACCTGGGTGATTTTTACCAGCGACAACGGAGGCCTGTCAACCTTATACCGCGAAAATGCCCCTACCTCGAACAGTCCGCTGCGCGCCGGAAAGGGCTGGTGCTACGAAGGTGGCATTCGCGTTCCGCTTATTATTTCGGGACCCGGTATTGCAGAACCGGGGAAAAGGGTAGACCAGCCGGCCATAAGCATGGATTATTTTACTACCATTCTGCACCTTGCAGGAATTGAGCACCAAAATAATGATGGCGAAAACCTGTTACCGGTTTTAACCGGAAGTGAATCGTTACAACGCGACGAACTATTCTGGCACTACCCGCATTACCATGGCAGCGCCTGGAAACCGGGTTCGGCTTTGCGAAAAGGCGATTGGAAATTGATTGTATTTTACGAAGAGAAGAGAACTGAATTATATAATCTGGCAAGTGACCCAAGTGAAACAACTGATATTGCCGGACAAAATCCGGAAAAGGTTGCGGAACTTAAAACAATTCTCAATAAAAAACTGGCCGAATCAAATGCCAAATTCCCGGAAATAAATCCCGATTATATGCCGAGAGACTAACAATTATTTGTCTATTCTTTCACCAACTCAATATACATGAGTACTACCTCGCTCCAATTTTCCCGGATGGGAGTAAGTGAAATAATCTGGTCGCCGGTTTCGCGAAGTTCAAGTTTTCCCAATGTAACTATTTCAAATCGGTCGCTGGTTGGTTGAAGCATTGTTTCAATTGTTTGGTCAGCACATTTTACCGCCAATTTTGCGTTTTTCGATACGTTTACCAATGCTTCTACTCTATAGGTTCCCACTTTGTCGGAATTAAATATCCACTCCAGATGGGTTCGACCATCTACCCAATTTTTTATTATAGACTCAGTTCCACTGCCACTTAACAAGGCATGTTCGCCATAACCCGGATTATAAATATCAGCAAAATCGGCTGGCAACAAAATACTGCCATCGTTTAAAACGGGTTTATTACTGCTTACTTCTATCCCTCCTCTGGTTTTTACAACAATCACTGTGTTGATATCATCAAAAGTTACCGAAGGTGCATGTATTTGTAAATCGCCATCTTCAAATCGCCAGGCAAAATGCTGTCTGGCATTTGATAGCAAATAAATATCATTTACACGAGTTTTTAAACCCGGCACACGTAATACACCATTTTTTGGCCAGTCGAAAACATGTAAATAAAGTTGCGTGTTGCCGTCAACTTCTTTGGTTGTGCACCTACCCCACGGTAATTTAAAAAACGGGCTGGCTGAAGTTCCATAAATCGACTCTCCATTCTTTTGCATCCAAACTCCCATTTGTTTTAGGCGCTCAATACTTGCTTTGGGAAACTCGCCTTCAGCAGTTGGACCTACATTCAACAAAAGATTTCCACCTTTACTGGCAATATCCACCAGCATGTGAATAAGCTCTTTGGTCGACTTCCAATTCTCGTCGTACCACTTGTAACCCCAACTAGTATTCATCGTCATACATACTTCCCAATCGTAATCCAATCCTGTTGGCGGCACATGCTGTTCGGGCGTACTAAAATCGCCGGGCCAAGGTTTGTACAAACGGTTATTGGTTATTAAATCAGGATAATCATCGACTACATCTTGCAAAGTTTGGGCAGCCTCCTCTTTCATACCACGCGGTGTATCCCACCATAAAATATCGAGTCCTCCATAATTTTCCAGAATTTCTTTCACTTGCGGAACTGCTTTCCCATTAATATAACTCATTAGTGGCTCGCGTTTTAAATCCTTATCCCAATGCGGTTTGCCCTCTTCAATATTAAAGTAGGTACCACCCGGTTCGTGCCAATCTTGCGCCTGAGAATAATAAAATCCCAATTTTATTCCCTGTTTCTTGCATTCGTCGGCAAGTTCCGTTAGTGGGTCGCGTTCAAAAGGAGTAGCGTCAACAATATTGTATTTACTGGCTTTTGAATGAAACATGGCAAATCCATCGTGGTGTTTCGAGGTAATTACAATGTATTTCATTCCGGCAAATTTGGCTAGTTTCACCCATGCCTCTGCATCATATTTTTCCGGATTAAAATCCTGAGCCAGTTTTTCATATTCTTTTACAGGAATTTCGGCCCGTGCCATAATCCACTCGCTTATTCCCGGAATACGTTCACCTTTCCATTCTCCAGCCGGATTGGCGTATAAACCCCAATGAATAAACATCCCAAAACGTGCTTCGCGCCACCATTCCATTTTCTGGTCTTGTTTTAAGGTAGCTGCATCTTTAACTTCTGTTTGATTTGATTTTGGAGAACACGAAAAAAGCAGAAATGCTATTCCAAAGGCAAGTAGTATTCTGTTCATGGCCTTATTTTTTTTGAATTCTAATAAACTAGTATAAATATCAGGATAAAAATTACAAATTCAATACAGTCGTATTAAACAATCGACTACTGCCCCAAAATCGTCTGCAAACAGGCAGAATCATCTGAAGATTACGAAATTGGAAACGAGGTATTTCAATGGAATATTTTTCTCTAAATACACATCAAAATGTGCGGAATAATTCTTATGATTCAAAAATAATTCAATTCTAAGTTTATCGAATACCTTTTATTTCGATCGAAACAATTATAGCCAAAGCTCAATCTGCTATCTGGAAATTTACGAATTTTGCAGTTGTAAGTTTATCAGAGCTATGAGATGTAACGGCTAAACCAACCAATAATTCGTCTGGTAATTCTTGTTTATAAGATGAATATAAATTCCATGATTTATTGTCAGTACTCATGTACGATTCAAAATTATCTCCTACCCTTTTTAAACGAATCCAGGTATTTGGGAAATTCACATCGAATCGATTACCTGCTATTTCCATGTTTGGATAAATGGCGTTCATTTGACCACCTTTTTCAACGCGGAATTGAAATTCGCAACCACCGTTGTTTTTATTTCGGGGAGTATTATCGGGAAAAATCTGAAAATATACATGCGGACTGTTGTCGCTTAAATCGGCACGTGCCATAATTCCAGCTTTTGTATATTGATGTGCTTTACTTAAACCGGTAATTTGAACACTTACATCGAAATCACCTTTTAGTGTTTTATAAGCAAAACTAAATTCATCGTTTGTTCCCCAAATATCGGCACCGCCTGCAATAATCTCAATTTCTTTATCATTATTTATTACTTTCCCTTCTTTTGTGATAGCTCCTACATCGGCAAAATGTAATTCTGAAAAAGGCACTACTTTGCCCTTATTTCTATTTGCTGAACTATTTTCTCCAATGCAGAAAAGGTGTTGGTCTCCTCGTAAATATATTTTTCCATTGCTAATAGCCGGTGAAGCGTTCATCCCTTCACCAATAGAATTTTTTGCAACAAGTTCGAAGGTTGGTCCCGGTTTAAATACAGTTATTACTCCTTCGTCATTGGGCATATAAACCAATCCACCGGCTAAAACAGGCGATGAATATTGTTTGCCCAATTCTTCAACCCAAAGGGTATTTCCGGTGGCTATTTCAATACAATGCACTCTCCCATTTGTCATTGTTGAAAAAAGGTAATCATCGGTAGCAACAGGCGAAGGAACATAAAAAGCACCTTCCTTTGTTTGCCATAGCACATGACTTTCGGAAACATCACCCGAACCATCAGGTTTTATTGCCATTACAATTCGCTGAGGCCAGGCGCTGCTCACAATCACCAAGCCATTTTTTTCATTGTAAACAGGGCTTGAACAAAAGTCCTCAGATGGTCCATTCACAAACCAATATTTCTCACCATTATTCGGATTGTAGGATGTAATCTCTTTGTTTCCCCCAATAATCATTTGCATTTTACCTGCCATTTCCCTGAAAATTGGAGTACTAAAACTATGCGCCGGTTTATCCTGTGAAATATTCCACAAAATTTTTCCACTGCTTTTGTCTAATGCAGCCAGAAAAGAATCGCCTTTACTGCTTCCATTAATAATTACTTTGTCTTCGAAAAGTGCCGGTGAACAACTGTAGCCGTGTGGGCTCGAAAATTTGCCAGGACGTTGCACCCACACCTGTTCCCCCAAAAAATTATATGCGGCTACAACGACATCGTCTCCATCTAAAACCGAAACATAAACCAACTTACCATCGGTAGCTGCTGTTCCCGAGGCATAACTGTTATCACGGTGTTTTCCTTCGAGCTCGGCTTTTATCACTACTTTCTGCCAAAGTAAATCGCCATTTTTGCTATTGTAGCAAAGCAAGGTTCTTTCCTGTGTTTCGGGGAATGCTGTTAGTGTAAAAAGCCTGTCTTCCCATACAATTGGAGACGAATGCCCCTTGCCGGGAACCTCGCTCTTCCAAACCACGTTTGTTATTGAATCCCATTTGGTTGGTAAATTGGTTTCAATACTGGTTCCATCACCATTCGGACCACGCCAGTTAGGCCAGTTTTGTGCCTGGGTAAAAAATGCTGAAAAGAAAATTAATAATACAAGAGATAATTTTAAGGTTTTTAGCTTAGTCATAGGTTTATTTTAGAAATGTATGATGACAATTATTTTCCCTAAAAGTAAGCATTTTTTAGTTCCGAAATAACGACCATTTGAAGATTAACCCCAATTCTTTCTATGACGTATTTTATTAACAACGCCCTCTTGCACAAGGACTGTTTGTGATAAAAAAACCGAAAAAGGCACCAACAACTATGCTCTGAAAAATATCTCCCATTGGTATTTTGTCCATCGCCATCCCATCGGTAAAATAGAAAAAGCCAAAGCCGGCAATGGCACCAATCAACATATAAATTGCTGTTTTTTTTGTATGAGGATTGCGTAATTTTCTTTGAATCCAGCTACCTTCCTCTTCTATTTCTAATTTTTTAAACTCCATATTACTTATCTATATATACAGATACAAACATAACTAAATTTTAGCACATAAAAAGAATATTGATTTTTCAATTCAAAATAGTGCCTGATACAAATGTCGATGTTTTAAAGAATCGGACTGTTTTTATTCCGAATGTGCAATTAGCTGCTCCTCCCAATGAATTTTTTGAAGTTCGTTCATTAGCGAATCTTTTACAATAGTATAACGCTCCATGTTCTCCTCTTTAACAGGTTCAACCGGATCAGCTTTCATTTTTAAAGGATCGATCGGTTTTCCGTACATATGAACTCTAAAATCGAGATGCGGCCCTGTCGATAAACCAGTAGATCCTACTTTTGCAATCTCTTCTCCTTGTCGTACTCTCTTTCCAACCACAATGCCTTTTGCAAAACTTGCCAAGTGCATGTAAGTTGTAGTATAGGCTGCATTGTGTTTAATTTTAATGTAATTTCCACCACCAGCTTTTTGGTAGGCACGGGCAATTACCGTTCCATCGCCAATGCTCACAACCGGAGTTCCCCGAGGTGCAGCGTAATCGACACCATGATGTGGCCGACGTATACGTAAAACAGGATGCATACGTCCATTGGAAAAGCGAGAACTAATGCGCGAAAATTGTAAAGGAGCCTTCAAAAATGTTTTTCTTAAACTTTGCCCCTTTTCATCAAAATAATCCCAAATGCTGTCTTGCTCAAAGTTAAAAGCAAAATTAGCTTCTCCATAATGGTCGAACTGAATGGCGTGTATTTCCCCAATACCAATGTAGGTTGAATCTACATAAAGCTCATCGTAAATTACCCGGTATCGATCCCCTTTCTGAATGGCAAAAAAATCGATAGTCCATGCAAATATTTTCGATAGTTCTTGGGATAAAACAGGATCCTGACCCGCTTTATTCATGTCGTTCCACAAAGAAGTTTCAATTACACCATGAATAGTTTTCAATCGATTCTGAATCTCATTTTCACCCTGATAAATACCTAAAGTATCGGTTAACTCAAAAACAGTGTATTCGGCAGCTGAGTTCTCGTACACAAAATATTTTGCTTGATTAGCAGAATCGGGGGTTGAAAATATGGCATAATTCTCACCACTTCTTATTTTACGAACATCGAAAACCAATTTTGATTTACGCGCAATTTTATCGATGGTGCCCATTCCAACACCTTTGGCATTTAATATCTGGCTGAGGTACTGATTGTTTTTTACTTTCCCGGTTTCAATGGTAAACGAATCAACTGGTAATCCATATTTTAAAACCGGTTCTTTTACAATGATTACAGTATCCTGAACTACTTTCGCACTTTCCTTTTGTTTTTTTGATGTACATGCAAAAAACTGACTTACAATTACAACAAGTCCCATCCCCACAATAATCCATCTTACTATTCCCTTCATCACATGCATTTTCATAAGTGGCAAAAATAAGAAAACTAAAAAGATATGTGGTTTAGTATGTAAGATTTAAAAGAAACTTATGAGGCAATTGAGTTTAATCAAAAACAAACAACCTTAAAAGAATCCAATCTCACTTTCACAAAAACATTTAATTCATAATTCGGAATAAGAACGAAGTTCCTTAACCTGAACTAATTACAGAACATATTATGCAGAATGCCAAAATTTTGAGGCAAGTTCAGGATTACGAAAATGGATTTTATTGTTCTACAGTTTCAGTTTCTCAAAGCCCTGACCATAAACTCCCATTACACTGCCCATTGAAATAAAAGCATTGGGATCAATCCTTTTTATTTCTCTGAAAATAGCACTTGTCTCTTTTTTACGAACCACCGACATAATTATTTTGGTTTGTTCTTTTGTGTACCACCCAGAACCATCGAGCAAAGTAACCCCACGAATGGCCTGATTATTTATAAAATCCGCAATTTCTTCGTAATTTTTTGATACAATAAACATTTGTGCCGAGCGGTTTGCACCACTTAAAAACGAATCGAGTGAATAAGATACCACCCACATGGAAACATAACCATACACTAACTTTTCGGGAGAACGAAATACAACATATGAAGAGGCAATAATAACAACGTCGCAGAGTAAAATGATACGTCCCGGGCTAATATTCCGGTACTTGTTCACAATCATTGCAAAAATATCAGTGCCTCCGGTGCTTCCTCCTCTGGAAAAAACAATACCGAGTCCAACTCCCCCCGCCATACCTCCAAGAATGGCAGAAAGAAACGTATCGTTTACCAGTGGTTCTTTGAGGATATTCTGAAAAAGAGCAAAAAAACCAGTTAAAACAGCAATACTATAAATGGTTTTAACACCAAAATTGGCGCCCAAAATTTTTATAGCCACCAGCACCAAAACCGCATTAATTGCCAGGAATGTTAAACTGACCGGAATTTTTGTAGCAAAATAAACCACTGCTGCCACACCACTAATTCCGCCACCAGTAATTTCGGCAGGAATAAGAAACAACACCCATCCGGCAGCAAACAACAGCAAACCAAAAGTTATAATCGAATACTCCTTCACCATACGAGCCATTCGGGTATTTTTCGACAAGATTTCCTTCACCATTTTCTACTTGTTTTTGAGTTTTAAAAGTCGCGCAAAAGAACAATGGAAAAAAGATAAACTTAGTGATGTTTGTCAGGGATTTACGGTTTAATAGAAAATTAAAATTTCAACTTAAAAAAACAAAAAGAGTGTCCATTAATTAATGAACACCCTTTTCAATATTTTAGAGTGAGGGTATTGCTAAAAATCAGATCCTCACTTTTCTTGACTCACTTTTTCTTCCGTTTTATTATCCTACTGCAATATTGATAATCTTCTTCGGAACAAAAATAAATTTACGCATCGTTTTCTCGCCAATCCATTTTGCAGAGCGCTCATCGGCTAAAATTGTTTTTTCAACTTCATCTTTTGGCATATCCAATGGCAGTTCCTTTTTGAAACGCATTTTTCCGTTAAACGAAACAGGGTATTCAAACGAATCTTCGGTTAATAAACTTTCATCCACTTCAGGCCAGGGTTCGTAAGCCAGAGTTTTGGTATGCCCATACATTTCCCAAAGTTCTTCGGCCATGTGTGGAGCGTATGGTGCCAGTACTTTTGCAAAAGTTTCTGCCGTACTTTTTGTTACTTTTCCTTTTTTAATTACCAAATTATTAAAAACCATCAATGCCGAAATACCGGTATTGAACTTCATGTTTTCAATATCGTGCTCCACTTTTTGAATGGTTTGGTGTAACAATTTAGCTACTTCCTTATCCTCTTCACCGTCAACAATTTTAGCTGGATCGGCAAAGAAACGATACACACGCGCTAAAAAGTTAAAAACTCCTTTAACTCCATTCTCAGCCCATGGTTTACGTTCATCAAGCGGCCCCATAAACATTTCGTACAAACGCAATGAGTCAGCTCCGTAACCATCAATTACATCATCAGGGTTCACAACATTTTTAAGCGACTTCGACATTTTGGCCACAATTTGTCTAAGTTCATCACCGGTTTCAGTATGATAAAATTTACCATCCTTTTCTTCCACCAAATCCGAAGCAACTTTCGCTCCGGTTGCAGTTTCGTAGGCAAAAGCTAAAATCATTCCCTGGTTAAACAGCTTTTGGAACGGCTCGTCGGTTGAAACAACTCCCAAATCGAACAAAACTTTGTGCCAAAAACGAGAATATAAAAGGTGAAGTACTGCATGTTCTGCACCGCCCACATACAAATCAACCGGCATCCAGTAATTTTCCTTTTTTACATCAAAAATACTATCTGTATTATTCGGATCTATGTAGCGCAAATAATACCAACACGAACCAGCCCATTGGGGCATTGTATTGGTTTCGCGGCGGCCTTTTCTACCGTTTTTATCAACAACATTTAACCAATCTTCGGCATTTGCCAATGGCGACTCGCCACTTTCACTTGGTGTATATTCTTCCAAACCGGGCAATTCCAACGGCAGGTTTTCATCATCTACCAAAGTAACTTCGCCATCTTCCCAGTGAATAACAGGGAATGGCTCGCCCCAATAGCGCTGACGGCTAAACAACCAGTCGCGCAACTTAAAGTTATCGGTGGCTAAGCCAAGGCCACGTTCGCCCAACCACTCAACTGTTTTCTGAATACCAACAACTTTGTTTAGACCATTTATATCCAAACCGGTTTCTTCACTGGCCGAATTGATGTACTCTCCATCGTCGGTCCAACAAGCATCTCCAGCTAAAACTTCATCGCGGTTTTCTGCACCTTTTGGATCCAAAATACAATTTACCGGAATATTAAATTCTTTGGCAAATTCAAAGTCTCGTGTATCATGTGCCGGAACAGCCATAATTGCGCCGGTGCCGTATCCCATTAAAACATAATCAGCTACCCAGATCGGAATCAACTGATTGTTAACCGGATTAATTGCATAACGACCTGTAAAAACACCTGTCTTTTCTTTGGCCAGGTCGGTTCTGTCTAAATCCGATTTTAATGCCGATGCTTTTATATAATTATCAACTACCTCTTTCTTTTCTTCAGTTACGATTTCGTTTACCAAGTCGTGCTCGGGTGCAATAACCATGTACGTTGCTCCAAACAATGTATCAGGACGAGTGGTATAAACCCGAAGGTTTTTGTCCAGGCCATCAATTTTAAAATCAACTTCGGCACCGCTTGATTTACCAATCCAATTGCGCTGCATGTCTTTCACTCCGGTAGGCCAGTCCAAACTATCCAAACCACTCAACAAACGCTCGCCGTAATGCGGAATACGAAGTAACCACTGCTTCAGATTTTTACGAATTACCTGATGTCCACATTTTTCATGTGCTCCGTCGGTCAACACTTCTTCGTTGGCACAAACAGTTTTACACGAATCGCACCACCAAACCTGTGCGTTATCGTAATAGGCTAAACGCTTTTCTCCAATGTATTTATTTACAGCCTCATCGCCTTGTGCTTTTACATCTTCAGGAATTACCAACTCTGAAATCGGACGTCCTTTTTGCTGCTCCTCATCAAAATAAGTATCGTATAGCTTTTTGAAAATCCACTGTGTCCATTTAAAATATTTTGGATCAGTGGTATTTATTTCGCGATCCCAGTCGTAACTCAAACCAATCGCTTTAATCTGACGACGGAAATTGTCGCAATTTTTTTGCGTAGTAATAGCCGGATGTGTACCGGTTTGCATAGCATATTGTTCTGCCGGTAATCCAAATGCATCGTAGCCCATCGGGTGCAATACATTAAATCCCTTCATTCGTTTGTAACGACTCAAAATGTCAGTAGCCGTATACCCCTCCGGATGCCCAACATGCAATCCCGCTCCCGAAGGATAAGGAAACATATCAAGAATGTAATATTTTGGTTTCGAATAATCGTCTTCCGTTTTAAAAGTCTTGTTTTCTTCCCAGTACTTTTGCCATTTCGGCTCTATTTCCGCAAATTTGTATTCCATCTTTTTCCTGAATAGCGTTCTAAAATTAAACCGACAAAGATAAAGATTTTGTTGGATGTAAAAGGCTCTTTTACACATTCGTAATAATTTGAATTTATTAATACGAATTTGATACCCCAAACAACTCAACACTTTAAAATCTCTGTTTCAGTTTTTTATTAACATGCTGAAAAGCAATTTAATAGCATAAATATTTTTTGTAACTTCATCCATACTCATTAAAATCACTAACATGAATACTAAAAATAGTAAGACGTTTACTGAGGACTTTATGAATTACGTAAGAACGAAAGATCCTCTTCAGTCTGAATTTCACCAAGCCGTGCATGAAGTAGTTGAATCGCTTGCAGATTTTTTAATGGATAATCCGCGTTATATGCATGCCAAAATTCTGGAGAGAATGGTAGAACCGGAACGAATCATTCAATTCCGTGTTCCATGGACCGATGACCGTGGGAATATACACATCAACCGGGGTTATCGTGTTGAGATGAACAGTGCCATTGGTCCTTACAAGGGAGGGCTTCGTTTTCACCCAACGGTAAATCAGGGAATTCTGAAATTTTTAGCTTTCGAACAGGTTTTAAAAAACAGTCTCACCTCGCTTCCAATGGGAGGAGGAAAAGGAGGCTCCGACTTTGATCCTAAAAACAAATCGGACAATGAAGTAATGCGCTTTTGCCAAAGTTTTATGACTGAACTTTCGCGTCATATTGGCCAATACACCGATGTTCCGGCTGGCGACATTGGAGTTGGTGGCCGTGAAATTGGCTTTCTTTTTGGGCAATACAAACGCATTCGAAACGAATTTATTGGTGTATTAACCGGGAAAGGTGTTGAGTGGGGAGGTTCGCTTATTCGCCCTGAAGCTACCGGCTATGGTACTGTTTATTTTGCCAAAGAAATGATGCAAACCCGTGACAAAGATTTCAATGGCAAAGTGGTTGCCATTTCAGGATCGGGCAATGTTGCCCAATTTGCCGCAGAAAAAGTAATTGAACTGGGAGGTAAAGTTGTAACACTTTCCGACTCAAGTGGTTCAATTTACGATCCGGATGGAATTGACAGCGAAAAGCTGGCTTACATTATGGAATTGAAAAA
Source organism: Draconibacterium sp. (assembly GCA_041554075.1). Classification (GTDB taxonomy): domain Bacteria; phylum Bacteroidota; class Bacteroidia; order Bacteroidales; family Prolixibacteraceae; genus Draconibacterium. The sequence continues at coordinate 11,570 of JBFFMM010000059.1, forward strand.
CGTTCATCGGGGAAGAATTAAAGAATATGCCGACAAATACGGTGCAAAATATATGGACAAACAACGTCCGTGGAGTATAAAATGCGATGTAGCTTTGCCTTGCGCTACCGAAAACGAAATCAACCTGAAAGAGGCCAAAATGTTAACGAACAACGGTTGTTTTGTAGTTGCCGAAGGAGCAAACATGCCAAGTACCGAAGAAGCTGTTCACCACTTTTTGGCAACAAAAATATTATACGGTCCGGGTAAAGCTGCCAATGCAGGTGGCGTAGCTGTTTCGGGTTTGGAGATGACACAAAACAGCATGCGGCTGGCTTGGAGTCGCGAAGAAGTGGATACCAAATTGCACTCGATAATGTGCAATATTCACGAAATGTGTGTAAAATATGGAAACGAATCGGAGAATTTTACAAACTATGTAAAAGGTGCCAACATCGCAGGTTTTGTAAAAGTTGCCAACTCAATGATTGCCCAGGGTTTGGTTTAACCCGATTTATTCATTAAAAAGTCTATTTCGCATTGAAACTACGTCATACATAATCCGGGTTTAATTTGCTGACTAAAATCCATAGATTCAAAATCCGGCTCTGATCTTTTGAGTCGGATTTTTTATTTGTTCACCAAAAATTGGAATACAAGAGATTTCAATTGTTTGAATGGTTGAATTATTTCACTTTTATATTATAATACAAGCTGGAAAGGGTACAATTTTTGTAGTAATGCTCGGAATTATAATTTTGCACAAAACTATTTTCGGTGAAAAAACTCTACTTATTATTAATTCTTATTTTTCTGATTTCAGACCTCTTCGGACAAAGCATTGTTCAGGTAATGGATGCTAAAAATGGAAAGCCTGTTGATGGAGTAATCTTAATTACTAACCATTTTACAACACAAACTAACCAGGAAGGGAAAGCCAAACTAGATGAATTTGGCAAACATGAGAAAATACTGTTTAAACACTCGTCGTACCTGAATTTGGTAACCACTCGCGATAAAATTGAAAAACAAGGTAAAGTTGTTTTGCTTGTGGAAAGCCCGGTAAAGTTAGACGAAGTTGTGATCTCGGCAAACCGCTGGGAACAGACAAAAACAGAAATTCCATATACTATAAAAACTATTCCAGCTGAAGAAATTTTGCATATTAATCCACAAACTACTGCCGATTTACTGGGAGCTAAAGGGGGAATTTTTATTCAGAAAAGCCAGATGGGTGGTGGTAGTCCTATGATTCGTGGATTTTCTGCCAATCGAGTACTGATTGTAGTGGATGGAATTAGAATGAACAATGCAATTTACCGCAGTGGAAACCTGCACAATGTAATTTCGGTTGATGCACAAAGCCTCGAAAACACAGAAGTAATTTTCGGACCGGGTTCGGTAATTTATGGTAGCGATGCCCTGGGAGGCGTTATGAGTTTTAATACACTCAGTCCGAAGCTTTCAACTTCCGACAAATTCGAAACTTTTGGAAAAATTTATTCGCGGTATTCAAGTGCAAATTTTGAAAAAACAATTCATGGCACCTACAATTTTGGCGGAACAAAATGGGCTGCCGTGCTTAGTTCAACTTACACCGATTTTGATGATTTAAAAATGGGAAATTCAGGACCGGATGAATACCTGCGACCTGAATACGTAGCCGATAAAAAATATAGTGGCGAGGATCAAATTATTCAAAATGATAACGATAAAATTCAAAGATACACGGGTTACAAGCAGTTTAATATTCTGGGAAAATTACGATATCGCCCCAGCGAAAACTTAGACATGTTATTGAGTGCACAACACTCGCAAACCGGCGATATTCCCCGCTACGACAGACTTATTCAATACAGCAGCAACCAACTAAAATACGGCAACTGGTATTATGGTCCGCAAAAATGGACACTATTTTCGGGAAGTGTTAAATACGAAAAAGACTATGTGCTTTTTGACAAAATAAATCTTTTGGCCGGTTACCAGAAATATACAGAAAGTAGAAGCGACCGCAAGATCAACAAAGACGGGTTAAACAGCCGCGAAGAAAACCTCGATATCTTTTCAATTAACCTCGACTTTGGCAAAAGATTCGATAAAAACAGTGACCTCTTTTATGGTTTTGAAGGATATTTAAACCAAGTTGAATCTGAAGGAATTTCAGAAAATCTGTTATCGGGCGAAACAGAAACTATCGCCTCTCGCTACCCCAACGGTTCGAAATACAATAGCATTGCTGCGTATTACTCCTTTAATTACATCATCAGCAAAAAAATAATTTTCCAAACCGGTTCGCGATTTACCTTCACTCATTTGGAAGGAACATTTGATCCTGATTTTTACAATTTCCCCTTTGAAGGTTTCGATATGAATAACTCGGCTTTTAACGGAAACCTCGGACTTGTGTGGCACCCCACTAAAGAGTGGCAAATTAACATTCACGGGTCAACTGGTTTTCGATCGCCAAACATCGACGATGTAGCCAAAGTTTTCGACTCGGAACCTGGTAATGTTGTAGTTCCAAATCCTGATTTAAAACCCGAATACGCCCGTAGTTTTGAGTTAAGCATTTTGCGGAGTCACAATAACAAAACAAAAATTGAAATCACCGGATTTTATACCTGGTTAAAAGATGCCATGGTGCGTCGTGCCTACAGTGGTTTGGGACAAGATTCTATTCTATACGATGGAGAAATAAGCAAAGTGGAAGCGCTTGTTAATGCGGAATCGGCAACAGTTTATGGAGCAAATATTCACTTTGAATATCTTTTCTCCAATCAGTGGCGCACACGTCACGACCTTACTTTTACCAAAGGCGAAGATTCGGAAGGACTTCCTATCCGCCATGTACCGCCAACTTTTGGTAATTCTCATTTAATATTCGAAAATCAAAAATGGTTTGTCGATATCTATATTAACTACAACGGAAAACTTGATTTTGAGGAATTGGCACCCGACGAACAGGACAAACCATACTTATATGTTCCCGACGATAATGGAAATCCCTACTCTCCTGTGTGGTGGACAATGAACCTGAAATCGAATTACAAATTAAACCGTACCATTACACTCAGCGGTGGAGTTGAAAATATTTTCAACAAAAGATACCGGCCTTATTCTTCGGGAATAGTTTCGCCTGGAACAAACTTTATAGTTTCTGCTTTGATTAAAATATAAGTATCATTTTTTAAACTTATTCAATTCGTTACTCAT
>JBFFMM010000060.1:0-14543 GCA_041554075.1 Draconibacterium sp.
AATAGAAGGACCAATAATAAGCACCGGAACAATTGCCATTAATGTGGCCGCAATACCAGCTTGTGTATGTTGCACTGCAAGCAGCGAAAAAGAAACGCCCAAAAATGGTCCAAAAAAAGCACCCAATGTAATGCGTTTCATAGCAGAAACGTGCTGAACAGCTTCCCAAACTTTTGGCCAGCGACGCATAAAAAAGAACAAAATTGTAAAGCCAACAATACCCGTTAATACGCGTATTTGAGAAGCCGAAAACGCATCGTAATCGCCCATTCCCTTTTTGCTGATTACTAAACCTGCAGCTTGTCCGAGAGCGCCACCAAGCGCCAATAGTATTCCGGGAACCGAATAATTCGATTTTAACTTTTTTACGATTGTGCCATTCTCTTCGGTTTTTTCGCGTTTAAGAATTACAATCACAATTCCACACATGGTAATTCCCATTCCCAGCCAGCTCATCGGCTGTAAAACTTCGCCCAAAAGCAACCAGCCAATCAAAGCAGCAAAAGGCGGTGCCAAGGCCATCATCAACATTGAAATTCGGGCTCCAATTACTACAAATGCCTGAAACAAAAGCAAATCGCCAATAACAAAACCTATTAAACCTGAAAATGCCAGCCATTTCCATTGAAACCATGTTGCGTCGGTTGGAAAGAAAAAACCACGTGCAAACCAGCTGTATACTCCTATGAAAAAGAAGGCCATAACCAAACGAATTAGATTTACAGAAAGCGAACCCACTTTTTTCCCTGCCGATTCGAAGGCAAGGCTTGTTACTGTCCAGAAAACTGCTGTTAAAACACCGGCTATTTCTCCAAAATGATTTTGCATGGCCACAAAAGTATAAATTACTGCGAATGAAAAACTTTTTTGCTGGTTTTTGAACGACAATTTAGCAATTTAAGACTCTGTTTATTAGTAATGAACAGTTGTTCTATGAGAAAAAGTAGAAAGGGTTTGAATTTATAAAAAAGATGATACTTCTTACAGGATAGCATCACTATTCCATTTGGCAAGCATTAGTGCATAATAAAAATGAAATAAATCTGACATAAGCGGCATTATAGAAGGTCCCAGAGTCTACCTAATTTCAAATAGGCGAATCATTAAGGATGTATTTGAAAAATGGCAATAAAAAAATCCCGGCGTCCACTCCGGGATTTTCATCCTCTTTGTCCTATACAACTTAATTGATCTCCACTCTTTTAATGGTTTTACACCATCAAATTAATCTGTTCCTCTATCACCAACTTAAATAAAAACTATAATCTTAACTGGGTTTGTATGACACAAATATACCTTACCCTTTGAAATAATAAGTCATATTTTTTGCTGATTTACACAAGATAAAAAGCTGATTTTCATGTAGTCATTTCCTTATTGATTGGTCAGTCATACATAAATCCACTCAGAAAAAAAGCCCATCCAAAGATGAGCTTTCCACTATTTAAATGAATTGTATTATTCCTTTAGAAACTCGGCCACAGCTTCACCAAGTTCATCACCGCGTTTGTTTTTGGCAACAATCTTTCCATTTTTATCCACCAAAATACTATGCGGAATACTGCTAACCGCGTACAATTGTGCTGCTGCGTTATTCCAGTACGCTAAATCGGAAACATGAGCCCATGTCAACTGGTCGTCTTCAATTGCCTTTAACCAGGCATCTTTATCACGGTCGAGCGATACACCAAAAACAGTAAAACCCTGGTCTTTGTATTGATTATAAACAGCAACTACATTGGGATTCTCGCCACGGCAAGGACCACACCACGAGGCCCAAAAGTCGACTAAAGTAAGTTCATTTTGTGAATAGATATCTGAGAATTTTATTGGATTTCCATCTGCATCATTCTGAGAAAAATCGGGTGCGATTTGACCGATCGCAACTTTTTTAAGCTTCTCAATCTTCTCTTTAATTTCAATAATCGATGGTACTTCCTGTAATTTGGGATCTAAAGAGCTTACCAAATTCTCCAACTCATCGGCCTCTTTGTTATACTGAATTCGTGATAAAAAGTAAGGAGTAACATAAGAAGCTGTATTTTCTTTTACAAAATCTTCCTGAATTGTATTTGTACTTTCATACATCTCTTCCACTTTTTCCATTAATGCATTAGCTTTTGCGGTGTCGCCGGCAGCTCCTGCAGTCCGCGCTTCCTGATACAGAGCCATATACTCTTCGCTGATATTCTGAATCTTTTTGTCTACTACACTGTATTCATCATGTGTTTTCGACCCGGTAATTTTAGCCACGTTAATCGAATCTGCCTTCCCGCTTATTGTCATTTTTGCATTTTCAACAAAAACAAGAGCCTTTGCCCTTTGCCCCAATACCGAAACGTAATATACTCCAGGCATAGCCACTTCTCCTTCCAATACTGCTACACCATCAACAATATCTGCGGTATCAACAGCTATCCATTCTCCGGCGCCTCTTTCTTCCAGTAAAATTTGTCCATCGGCACCTTCAAGGTTAACTTCAATTTTAAAACCTTTTTGTTGCGAACAAGCAAACAAGGCAACACTAAAAAATAGAATTAGAAACTTTTTCATTGTACAGTTTTTTTATGATTTTGAGTCGAAGATAAACAATCTTAACTATTTCCAAACCGATTATTGCGAATCAATTATTTGAAGAACTTCAAATTATGTAAATTGCATTTTCAATTTTGAAACACAAACAATGAGTACTAAAGTTGCATTGGTTTTATCGGGTGGTGGAGCACGAGGGCTCGCCCATATTGGAGTTATTGAGGAACTGGAAAAACAAGGTTATGAGATTTCTTCCATCGCCGGCACATCGATGGGTGCACTTGTTGGTGGCGTTTATGCCAGTGGTAAACTCCATGAATTTAAAAAATGGATAACAGGTTTGAGTCGGCACGAAATGTTTTTGCTGGTAGATTTTAATTTTGGCGGAGGTGGAATAATTAAAGGCGAAAAGGTGCTAAATGCCATAAAAAAAATTGTACCTGACCAAGATATAGAAAGTTTACCCATTCCCTATTCGGCCACCGCTACCGATATTATTAAACACGAAGAGGTGGTTTACCAATCGGGGAGTTTGTTTTATGCCATCCGTGCTTCCATTGCAATACCATCGGTTTTTACGCCCGTTGCAGAAGGCGATTCTGTAATTGTTGATGGAGGAGTTTTAAATAATGTTCCTATTTCGAATGTGGCACGAACGGAAGATGATATTTTGGTTGCAGTAAACGTAAATGCCGATATCTCAATGAAAAAAAAACAGGAACCAAAGGAAGAAGTTCAGAAAAAAGAAAATGCTTACCAAAAATGGATAAATGACTTTTCCGATTTTGTTCGAAGCAATCATCCAAAAGAAAAAAAGGAAAGCCTGGGCTTTCTTACATTGATTGATAAAACGATTTACACCGGAATGCAAAAACTGGCGTATTACTCAATAAACAATGGGAAACCCGATATTTTAATCAATGTTTCGCGCGATGCTTGCGGAACCTACGATTTTTATAAAGCTAAAGAATTGATAGAAATTGGTCGTCAAGCCGCCAAAAAAGCACTTGACAATTCAAAAGATTAAAAACACGCAACCAAAAACAGACTTCCGCCATCTGACTTCTAAACAATCCAATCATCATGAAAACTTTAAAATCAATTTTATTGCCTTTTGCTGTAATTCTTCTGTTTTCTCTTCCTGTAATAATGCTGCAAAGTTGCGATCCCAACGATTGTGACGAAGAAGAGGATATCTGCGATTCATGCTCGATAGTTTATAAACCTAATGTCTATATTTATCCCGAGCAAGAAACCTTCCTTAGTTTACAACTTGGTTTTCCCAAAGGTGGTGGAGTAATTGCTTCCATCCCCGAATATGGAAATGGTTGGTCAGTAACAGTTACTCCCAATGGAAAAATTGATGGCACATATGATTATTTGTTTTACGAAAGCGAACAACCCGATGTTTGGCAAACAAAAAAAGGCTGGTGTGTAAAACAGGATAGTTTATCTACCTTCTTCACCCAAAATTTAAGAGAATATGGCTTTAAGGGGCGAGAAATTAATGACTTTACTGAATACTGGGTTCCTCGGCTTCAGCAAACAGATTATTACATTTTGTATCCGCAAACCTACGAAACCATCAACAGCGTTATTGAATTAACATTCTCCGAAACTCCAGACAATCTTCTAAGATTATTTTATGTAGTTCAGGAATCGAATAAAAATATTTCGATAGATGCTCCTGCAATAAGTGCATTCAATCGCCAGGGTTATTTTGTTACTGAATGGGGTGTTGTTCTAAAATAAATATAGCCCGAATTGCTTTTGTTTTGTATTTTACTTTTTTTGTATCAGCAAAATACTGAACAATGCCCAAAATTTTAATCGTAAACAACGCAGAACCCGGAATTACTGAGTTTGCTGCCCCCATTGAACGAATCATCGCGGAAGCCGGATCAACATCGGTTTTTATGGAATATGCCGATTCAATTCATTTTAACTTTGCTGATTTTGACGGAGCCATTTTAACCGGTTCGCCACAAGGCGACGATATTGTGGAACACCACCTCCCCTTCTTTCGGTGGATACAGGATTTTGAAAAACCTGTTTTGGGAATTTGTGCCGGACACCATATAACAGGATACATGTATGGATCAACTTTATTACGAAGTAAAGAAAAGGAGGCGGGCAATTTTGATGTTGAAATTGTACAACCCGATCCACTTTTTTCAGGAATGCCAAACACCTTCACTGTAAAACAAATGCACAACGATTCCATTACCCTTCCCACTGATTTTAAATTATTGGCGACCTCAAAAATCTGCTACAATCAATTAATGAGACACAAACAAAAACCGCTTTACACCTGCCAGTTTCATCCTGAATTTTACAACATTAAGTTAATCAACAACTTTATTCATCTCTGTTAGTTGTATATTCTGTTCACATCAATGTAAAGCTTGAATGAACAAATCGTAAAAAACAGTGTAGTATAAGCAGAATGTTTACCTTTGCAGCCTTTAAAATCCTCCCATAAAATATTTGACAAGGGAACAAATTATATATATGAAATTCGAAGATCTGGATTTGATTGAGCCCATTCTAAAAGCTCTTGACGATCAAAAATATACCGAACCTACTCCCATTCAGGAAAAGGCCATTCCTCTTTTGTTAAACCATAGAGATGTGTTGGGATGTGCACAAACTGGTACAGGAAAAACCGCAGCATTTGCTATTCCTATTATTCAGCATTTGTACCAGAGTTCACAATTCAAACAACACCGTCGTAAAATTAAAACTTTGGTAATTACCCCCACCCGGGAACTTGCCATTCAAATTGGCGACAGTTTTAGCACTTATAGTAAGTACACACCACTTAAAAACACCGTAATTTTTGGTGGTGTAAAACAAGCATCGCAAGTTAATGCCTTACGAAATGGAATCGACGTTTTGGTTGCAACACCGGGCAGATTACTCGATCTAATGGATCAGGGATACATTCGTTTAAACGATATTGAATATTTTGTGTTGGATGAAGCCGACCGTATGCTCGACATGGGGTTCATTAACGACATTCGAAAAATTATTGCCAAGTTGCCACACAAACGGCAATCACTTTTTTTCTCGGCTACCATGCCCGGAAAAATTGTAGAGCTTTCTCGAAAAATACTCAATAATCCGAAAAAAGTAGAAGTAACTCCTGAATCGACAACTGCTGAAACTATCCAACAGTATATCTATTTCACCAACCAGGCAGATAAAAAGAATTTACTGAAATACATTCTTGAAGATGATAGAATGAATCAGGTGTTGCTTTTTTCCAGAACCAAACATGGAGCCGATAAAATCGTCCGAAATCTCATTAAACAAAAAGTAAAAGCTGCTGCCATTCATGGCGATAAAGGCCAGAACCAGCGACAAAAAGCGCTGGCACAGTTTAAGGCCGGTGAGTTACGTGTGTTAGTGGCGACAGATATTGCTGCCCGCGGTATCGACATTGACAAACTTCGGTATGTAATTAATTACGACATCCCAAATGTTTCGGAAACCTATGTACACCGCATTGGTCGATCGGGTCGTGCCGGTGAAGATGGTACTGCCATTTCAATTTGCGAACCGGAAGAAAATGCTTACGTAAAAGACATTGAAAAGCTGATAAAACAGAAAATCAATGTGGTAAACGATAATCCTTTTCCACAAACCGATAAGCCGATGACAGACTCGGAAAAAAAGGAATGGGAAAAAGAAAAGCAAAAACGGAAAAAGGAGTTTTTTACCAATCGAAATTTAAAAGCAGTAAAACCAAAATCACAGAATTATTCGCGAAACAGAAGATAAATTGTTGTTTGTAGCTACGCATGGATCAGAATAAAAAAGAGCAGTCAGAAATAAAATCACAATTACACCCGCGCAATAAACATCGCGAACAATATGATTTTAAGGCGCTCTGCAACAATTGTCCGGAGTTAACTCCCTTTATTATTCTGAATAAATACAAAAACGAGTCCATCAATTTTTTTGATAACAACGCCGTTAAAACACTAAATCGTGCACTTTTGAAGCATGATTACGATCTAAACTTCTGGGATATTCCTAAAGGCTATTTGTGCCCACCCATTCCGGGAAGAGCCGATTACATTCACAACATTGCGGATTTATTAAGTGTGGATGGAGAAATCCCAATGGGCAGTTCCATTAAATGTTTGGATATTGGAGTTGGTGCCAATTGTATTTACCCTATTATTGGGAATAGAGAATATGGCTGGTCGTTTGTAGGTTCCGATATTGATGTTCAGGCCATAAAATCAGCAAATCAGATTCTTGAAAAAAATCCGGAGTTAAAAGACCATATTGAAATAAGACTACAAAACAATACGAATAGCATTTTAAAGGGGATAATAAAACAAGGTGAAAAGTTTCATATTACCCTTTGCAATCCACCGTTTCATAGTTCTGCCAGTGAAGCACAAAAAGGCACTTTGCGAAAGTTGAGTAATTTGAAAGGAACAAAAACACGCAAAGCCAAATTAAATTTCGGCGGGCAAAACACCGAGTTGTGGTGCGATGGTGGAGAAAAGGAGTTTGTGAACAAAATGATTATAGAAAGCCTTCAATTTGCTAATTCCTGTGCGTGGTTTTCAACTTTAATTTCGAAAGAGGCCAATTTACATCGTGTTTATAAAACGCTAAAAACAGTAAAAGCCCACAGAATAAAAACCATGCATATGGGCCAAGGCAATAAAAAAAGTAGAATTGTTGCCTGGAGTTTTCAATAACGATATTTTATATCGGGTTAACAAAAAAACCGCTTAAGAATTAAATGATTCAAAAGCGGCTTCTATTTATAAGGATAATTTTCTCTCTTATTTTTTTATATCATCAAATTGTTTTGACTGATCGTGTACTGTTTTGATCGAACGCCCTGATGGATCGGCATTGTTTTGGAACGACGCATCCCAGGCCAAAGCTGTTTCGGTACTACAAGCAATAGAAGCATACGAAGGTACACAAGCTGCTGCCTGATCGGATGGGAAATGCTCGCTATAAATTTGGCGATACATGTATTCCTCCTTATTCATTGGTGTATGAACCGGGAAACGAAATTTAGCATTTTCCATCATTTCATCGGTAACTTGTTGTTTTGCGATATCTTTCAAAGTATCAATCCAACCGTAACCAACACCATCCGAAAATTGTTCTTTCTGACGCCAGGCCACACTTTCAGGTAAATACGATTCAAAAGCTTTCCGCAACGGATATTTTTCCATACGACCGTTTTTAGCCATTTTTTCCTCCGGGTTAAAACGCATCGCCACGTCCATAAACTCTTTATCGAGAAATGGCACACGTCCTTCAACACCCCAGGCAGCTAAAGATTTATTGGCACGTAAACAATCGTACATGTGCAAACGGCCAATTTTAGTTATACATTCTTTATGAAATTCTTCGGCATTTGGAGCTTTGTGGAAATACAAATATCCTCCAAACATTTCGTCAGCCCCTTCTCCGGTGAGTACCATTTTTATACCCATCGATTTAATAACACGCGACAACATATACATTGGAGTTGAAGCACGAACCGACGTTACATCGTAAGTTTCGATGTGGTAAATTACATCGCGGATGGCATCTAAACCTTCCTGAATGGTATAATGAATTTCATGATGAACAGTTCCAATATAATCGGCTACTTTTTTTGCTGCTGCTAAATCAGGTGCACCTTCTAAACCAATTACAAAAGAGTGCAATTGCGGCCACCAAGCTTCTTTTGTTCCATCCGCTTCAACACGTTTTCCCGAGAACTTTTTTGCCAATGCCGAAGTGATGGAAGAATCTAAACCGCCCGACAAAAGAACGCCGTAGGGTACATCAGACATCAACTGCCGCTGCACAGCATCTTCCAATGCTTGCCCCAACTCTTTAATATCAGCCGGATTATCTTTTACATTTTCATACTCCATCCAATCGCGGGTATGCCATCTTTTTATTTCTCCTTCTTTGCTATATAAATAATGAGCAGGTGGAAACTCTTGAATTTTTGTACAATAACCTTCCAGGGCTTTTAATTCAGACCCCACATAGAAATTGCCAAATTTATCCCATCCCATGTAAAGCGGAATGATACCAATATGGTCGCGACCAATTAAATAGGCATCTTCTTTTTCGTCGTACAATGCAAATGCAAAAATTCCATTTAAATCGTCCAGAAATTTTTCCTTTTTATCATTGTATAAAGCCAAAATAACCTCACAGTCCGATCCGGTTTGAAATTCGTACTTCCCTTCGTACTGCTTACGAATTTCGCGGTGATTATAAATTTCACCATTTACACCTAAAATCAGTGTTTTATCTTTGCTGTATAAAGGCTGGCCTCCCGACTCCGGATCAACGATTGAAAGTCGCTCATGTGCAATTACTGCTTTTTCGCCACAATAAATTCCTGACCAATCCGGTCCTCGATGACGCAATTTTTTTGACATTTCCAAAACCAAAGGTCTTAATTCCTGAGAACTGGTCTTTAAATCAAATGCGCCTACAATTCCACACATATTATCTGCTTTTTATATCTGTTATTAATTTTTCTCAAAAATAATCACTTTGTCAACATGACCAAACCATAACTGACATTTTTCTATTCTAAATAACATTTATTAAACAAATTAAGACTAAAACAACAAATAGAAAACCATTTTAATATTCCATTTTTCACAAAAACCCTCAATATTTCACCCTCATCCATAAAATTTTATATAAATTTTTTATCCACCCCCTAAAAAAACACCGCCTTCAAATTATTTTTTTGCATTTTTCTAAATCACCACCCTATCCATTTCATCATACTATTTAATTTAAAATAATTGTTAAGTTGCTTAAAAGTTGACATTCTGAGAGTTCATCCAAATGAATTAACAATAATGAGTAAAATAAAAGAGAGCCTGAATCAAATTCAGAACCACATTCCCAATAATCTTTACTAAAATAGTTTTGTGGTCGTTGTGTCCGTCGGTTGACGGATCAGCATCAATGAAAGAAGTTTGTCATTGAGCTAAAAATAGCATTTAGACATCCATTTACTGCACTAATTTCTATTTTTTAACGCTAAACCAAACGATGCTTTTTTATTATAGCAGGCGGACATTGAATTTATTTGAATAACAGCCACTCTAAAATCTACGATGAAAGTCATCATAATCGACCGTCAACGGAAAGATTATCACAGAAAATTGTAAAAGAAATAAACCGGCTGCGAAACAAGTAGTATTTAGTCTAACAGCTACTTCAAATAGTTTTCAATAAACTCCATTTTAGGCTTATAAACGGTTTCTTCCCATTCTTTCTGATACGATTTTTGGTTGAGGTGATGACCGCGATACGGAACATTAAAAACAATTTTTTCGCCCTTTGCCTGATTAATGGCAGCGTAAATAGAATTGGAAGAACAGGTATAATCAATGTTTCCAATTTCAACTACAAGCGTCGCTTTTGAGTTTTTTAGCAGATGTGCGGCATCAAAATAAGGAACTGTTTTCAACATTTTCTCACGATCGTTTTCGCTTCCGAAAGGATTTGGCCAACCTCCTTTATTACCGGCTATTGTTCCGCCCCAATCGCACATTGCAGGAACAGTAGCAACAACTGCCGACACCCGATCATCCAAACCGGCAGCCACAAGCGATTGTCCACCCCCTTGACTTTCGCCAACAACTAAAATACGTTTACCATCCCATTCCGTCTGGCTGCATAAAAAATCAAGCGTACGGATTAATCGCAAATACATTCCTCTGAAATAATAGTCCTCTCTGTTTTCAATTCCCTGTTCCCAGTAATTTTTTAATTCACCGGCTTCCAAATCGTCGTAATATTTCTGAGGCTGCCCATTTAGCATACCGTGTGCATTTAAATCGAAACACAATGCACCTTTTTTTGCATATTCCATGGCATTTTGCGGTTTCGACAAACACCACGATCCTTTAACACCTGCGGCATGAACCACCAAAACAATGGGCAACGATTTATCTTTTGCATCCATTGGTTTGGCAAAATACCCGCGTGCCGGTTTTGGCCCGGTGCAGTTTATCTCAATATCTTTACAACTAACTCCTTTCCCCACCTCTTCTTCCGAAACCGTTTTTACCTCCATTGGGAGTGCTCGCAATATTTTCTTTTCTGCTTTCCAAAACTTATCCATATCGTTGGGGCGCTTTGTGCCGGGTTGAAATCTACCGGGGTCAACCACTGCTCCAATACTTGCCTTTTCTTCGCCCAAACCAACTTCAACTATCCACGAAGCAGGTTCACGCACCACCTTTTCGAACACCACAAATGTATCGCCTGTCACTTTAATCTTTTCTTGTTTGAATTCCTGGTGATTTTTCAGAATTTTTATTGAAAGAGAGTCTAAATCTACCTTGTTCCAAACAGCTGAAATTGTAAGTTTTTCGCCACTTTTATAAACACCTGATTCGTTACTCTGTGTTAATTGAATAGTTTGCCCGAACGAAATGGAAATTATTCCGAAGAATAAGACTGTCGTCCTCAGAAGATGTTGAATTGTTTTCATTGAATTAAAGTCGAGATTAAATTTGAATACTCTTTCTAATGTTACAAACATACCGATTTTGCGCCGAAGAGCTAAAACTTGATGTGATTAAATTACCTTTGCGCCATGTCAGGAAAAAAGAAAAATCAGAAGAATATTCTCAGCAAATTAAACATTGAGAAACTTAACCCCATGCAGGAAGAAGCGAAATTAGCCATTCATTCTGCAAATAACATTATTTTATTGTCGCCAACCGGAACCGGAAAAACACTGGCATTTATGTTGCCCATTGTTGCCGAACTCGATCCTGACTGTCCACATGTACAAGTATTAATTCTTGTTCCGTCGCGCGAATTGGCCATACAAATAGAACAGGTTACCCGCGATATGGGAACCGGTTATAAATGCAATGCCTTTTATGGCGGCCGAAATTTCAGCAAAGACCGTATTGATTTAAACCGACCGCCGGCCATTTTAATTGGCACACCTGGTAGAATTGCCGATCACATGCGGCGCGAAACCTTTTACACTGGAAAAATTAAAACGTTGGTTTTAGATGAATTTGACAAATCGCTGGAGGTAGGTTTCGAAAAAGACATGGAAGACATTGTTTCTTTTGTTCCTGAAGTGGAGAAAAAAATCCTGACATCGGCCACGCACCGTGTTCGTATTCCCGAATTTCTGGGATTTAAAAATCCGATAAGTGTAAATTTTCTAAAAAATGAGATACCGGAATTAGCAATAAAAACCATTATCTCTCCCGAAAAAGACAAACTGGAGACCTTGGTAAAATCCTTGAGCCACTTTGGAAACCAACCGGGTATTATCTTTTGTAACTTTAAAGAATCTATTCAGCGGGTGAGTGATTTTCTAACAGAAAAAGGAATTAACCATGGGACATTTTATGGAGGAATGGAACAGATCGACCGGGAACGGGTACTTATAAAATTCAGAAATGGAACGCACCGCTTAATTGTGGCCACCGATTTGGCTGCCCGTGGATTGGACATTCCTGAACTTAAATTTATTCTGCACTACCATCTCCCGATACGTTTTCAGGAATTTACTCACCGAAACGGGCGAACTGCGCGAATGCACAGCGAAGGAACAGCCTACATATTAAAATGGGCGAACGAAGAGTTGCCCGAATTTATTCCCGACACCGAAATTGAGGAACTGCAAGAGGCACCACTCCCTACAGAAACGGGATGGGAAACTTTGTTTATTTCGGGTGGACGAAAAGACAAAATATCCAAAGGCGACATTGCCGGACTGTTTTTGAAACAAGGTAATTTGGGAAAAGACGAGCTGGGCGTAATCGAATTAAAACACGACTGCGCATTTGTAGCTGTTCATTCCGAAAAAGTGCAGGACGTAATTCAAGCAGTCAGCAATACAAAACTGAAAAACAAAAAAGTACGAATTACAATGGTTTAGTTTACGAAAATTTTATCTGAATATTTTCGCCTTGCTGTTCCAAAATATATCCACCTTTTAGCTCAATGGTAGCTTTCTTTTTTGACGTTTCGTTAGCCAAACTCGCAAAAATGTTCTTCCGGTCAGTAGGATTACACTCTTCCTGAAAGTAACAAAACAGATTATCTTTATTTGATTCGTCAAACTGAATGATAAAAACCCCGTTATCAGGGAAAACCAAATCGTCGTAAGCGTAAGTTATTTCCAATCCGGTGGCATTGTTTACAATTTGCCTAACGGCTTCTAAATCTCGGTAATTCATATATTTAAAGTTGGAAGTCAGAAGACCAACGTTCCTTTCTGACTTGAGTACTTAGTTAAAGTGATAAAAACCACATTCTTATTTGCTGATACACTTCAGCTTCCTCATAAGATTGGCATTTTACCAATTGCATATTTACGGCATCGTCGAATTCTATCTCATCAAAACCAATTTTATCAATCAGTTCTTGTCGCGATTGACAGTTGTAACACTCTTTCCGAAAAGCGATTTCGGTGGTAGCTCGTTTCACAAAAGTTATTGCTCTATCTATTGCCATATTTTAATTAATTACATGATGTTGAACTGCATGAACCGCACGACGAGTTACACCCCCAGGTTTCGCGGGCAGTTTGTGTGGTAAACGACTCCAGCTGGTTCTGTATAAAAAAATTGATGTTCTCGGCTACATTTGTTCCGCGTGCCCGAAACACCTCCAAACCACTTCTGGCAAAAATACGTAAAGCCATGGGTGGCAAATACCCACTAATAACCGTATTTATTCCCATCCGTTGCAATTCTTTGCTAAAATCGCCGGGATTGGGGCTAACTGATTTTACGGGCATCCAATCAAACGATTTGCTTTGACTATCGTAAATACAAACATAACTTGCATTGTGAAATCCCCGGGCCACTGTCTCTTTTCCTCTCTTCTTATCCGCAATGGGTAGCATTACTTTCATATCTTCTGAGTTTTGTTTGGCACACCTTAGGCAAAAGCAATACCAAAAAGCACAGTCTTTTAAAAACCAATAATTTAGGGTTTCGAAAGCAGTTCTAAATCTTTCTATTTTGTAAGAAAATGAGGTGAATCCTACAAAAATGTAGGATGTAAGTCTTAAACGAGTAGGGCATTTTTACCATCAAATGCCCTGCCCATTTCAAATGCTCCATACTTTGCCAGTTTAATACGATAGCCCAAATTTAGTGGTAGCATTACCTTTGTTACGGTATTTGTATCGAGATACGAAAAGGCTTTCCGTACCCGTCGTGTAATACTTTTGTAGCCGTAAAACTGACGTTGCAACCAGGCTGTACCATAATGCAACGTTTCAGCATCCATATTTAATGGGTTATGTACAACATGAAAAAAGTCGTAATGACTCCAATCTTTGGTAACAATCCTGCCCTCTTTATCCATTTTGTCGAAAAGTGGAGTTCCGGGGAAAGGCGTTAATCGTGTTGATTGGAGCACTTCAATGTTCGCTTCCAGTAAAAAGTCGAATGTGTTGCTAAAAACATCAGGGCCGTCATTATCGCTGCCAAATACAAAACCTGCAAAAATTCCAATTCCGGCTTTGTGGATATTCTTAACCGACTGCAGATAATCACGTCGTCGGTTACATTGTTTGTTCCAACTTTCAAGGCTCTCCTGCGACAAAGATTCGAAACCAATAAACAACCCCCGGCAACCACTTTCGTGTGCCAGCCGGAGCAACTCTTCATCTTCGGCAATTCGGATTCCACATTGGCTGAACCATCTTTTTCCTAAAGGTTTTATGGCTTTGAACAACTCTTTTGCATATTCGCGATTCAAGCCAATGTTATCGTCCATAAACAATACGCTGCGACCCAATCCTTTTAGTTCATCAATTACCTGCCCAATGGGCCGGGTTCTGATTTGGTAGCGGTTGAATGCTGCCACCGAACAAAATTCACACTTATAAACACAGCCGCGTGTTGCCTGCATGGCATTGGTGGTAACATAGGCATTGTGCCGAATGAGCTCGCGGTTCAATTTGGGTAGTTTAGCCAGATCAACCAATTCGCTTTTATAAAATGGCTTTAATC
>JBFFMM010000061.1:0-14486 GCA_041554075.1 Draconibacterium sp.
AAAATAAAGTGGTTTTAAGTGATAAGGAAATTGCTTCCGGCACTGTCCCTGATGTTATGGGAATGGGAGCCAGTAACGCCGTTTACCTGATGGAAAATGCAGGCTTAAAAGTGAAACTAAATGGAGTTGGGAAAGTGAATAAACAATCATTGAGTCCGGGAAGTAAATACCGAATCGGGCAAACGGTTTATCTCGCATTGAATTAGAGAGACATGGAACTGAAGAATTTATTAGGAAATATTGAGGTTGTTGAGCAAACTGGTTCACTTGATGTAGAAGTGAAAGGAATTGAATTTGACTCAAGGAAAGTGGCGAAGGATTTTGCTTTTGTGGCGCAGCGTGGCGTTCATGTTGATGGCCATAAATTTATTGATAAGGCAATCGAAAAAGGGGCAACCGTAGTCGTATGTGAGGAAATTCCCACAGAATATTCTTCAAAAATAACTTTTGTAAAAGTAGTTGATTCAAATCGGATTTTAGGTGAATTGGCTGCAGCATTCTATGGCTTTCCATCCAAAAAGATGAAGGTAGTTGGCGTTACCGGAACCAATGGAAAAACAAGTATTGCAACACTACTTCATAAATTATTTTTATTGCAAGGTTACAGTGTTGGACTCATTTCAACCATATCTTATAAAATAAACGAACGTGAAGAAACTGCTTCGCATACTACACCAAACGCATTAAAAATTCAGGAGTTATTGGCTGAAATGGCTGATGAAGGTTGTGAGTTTTGTTTTATGGAGGTGAGTTCGCATGCCATTCATCAAAAACGAATTGCAGGGATTGAATACGCCGGTGGTGTTTTCACCAACATCACCCACGATCATTTAGATTACCACAAAACTTTTGCAGAATACATAAAAGCGAAAAAGGCATTTTTCGATGAATTGCCTAAAAATGCATTTGCCATTACCAATATCGACGATAAAAATGGTTTGGTGATGTTGCAGAATACCAATGCCCGAAAACTTACTTATTCCAACCGGGCAATGGCAGATTACCGTTGCAAAGTGATGGAAAATCATTTTGACGGGATGTTGTTAAACCTCGACAATCAGGAAATTTGGACGCGTTTTGTGGGCTTGTTTAATGCATCAAATCTTTTGGCGGTTTATGCAACGGCCATTGAGTTGGAGCAGGACAAAGATGAGGTGCTGGCAATTATAAGTAATCTGCAGCCGGTGCAGGGACGATTCGAAACCATTCGCAGTGTTGACGGGAAATATGCCATTGTAGATTATGCTCACACACCCGATGCATTAAAAAATGTATTGGCTGCAATTTCTGAAATACGAACCCGAAATGAGCAGGTAATTACTGTAGTGGGGGCCGGTGGCGACCGCGACAAAACCAAACGTCCCGAAATGGCGAAAGAAGCGTTGCTGGCCAGCGATAAAGTAATTCTTACATCGGACAATCCACGTACTGAAAATCCGGCAGAGATATTAAAAGATATGGAGGCTGGTGTTCAGCCTCAATTTAAAAATAAAGTGGTGACCATTGAAAGCCGCCGCGATGCAATTAAAACGGCTGCAATGTTGGCACGGCCCGGCGATATTATTTTGATTGCCGGCAAAGGACACGAAAACTATCAGGAAATAAATGGTGTGAAACATCATTTCGACGATAAAGAAGAGATTAAAAACTGTTTTGGAATTGAAGATTAAAAACTGAACTATGTTTTATTGGTTATACGAATTATTGGCAGGTTATGATATTCCGGGAATTGGAATGCTTCCGGGTATTACTTTTCGTTCGGCGGCTGCCATAATTTTGTCGCTTTTTATTACCACTGTTTTTGGTAAAAAAATGATACGCATTTTGCAACACAAGCAAATTGGCGACGAAGTACGCGACCTGGGTTTGGAAGGACAAATGCAAAAGCAGGGAACTCCAACAATGGGCGGCATTATTATTTTGATGGCGATTATAATTCCAACATTGCTTTTTGCCAAACTTGATAATATCTACATTTTATTGATGTTGATTACCACTGCCTTTTTGGGTTTGATTGGTTTTATTGACGATTACATTAAAGTTTTTCTGAAAAATAAAGAAGGCTTGGCCGGTAAATTTAAAATTTTGGGACAGGTAAGTTTGGGCCTTTTTGTGGCCGCAGCCCTTTTTATCAGCGACGATGTAAAAGTACGCGAACACATAAAAGACGAAAACGGCAACAATCTTACAACAATAACCATAAATAATACAACTGGCGAACATGTAACACAATTCGTTACCGAAGATGTAAAGTCAACCAAAACAACCATTCCGTTTATAAAATCGAATGAGTTTGATTATGGTTGGTTGGTTGCTTTTGCAGGCGATGCAGCAAGTTGGTTGAAATGGGTGGTTTATGCGCTGGCCATTATTCTAATAATTACTGCGGTGTCGAATGCCGCCAATTTAACCGATGGAATTGATGGACTGGCCACCGGAACTTCAGCAATAAGTGGGGCCACTTTAGGAATACTGGCCTATGTAAGCGGTAACATTATTTACGCCGATTATTTGAATATAATGTACATCCCCAACATTGGCGAACTTACTGTATTTATTGCTGCATTTATTGGTGCCACCGTTGGTTTTTTGTGGTACAATTCATTCCCGGCGCAAGTGTTTATGGGCGACACAGGAAGTTTAGCTCTGGGTGGAATACTGGCCGTATTTGCCATTATCATCCGAAAAGAAATATTAATACCACTGCTTTGTGGAATATTCGTCATAGAAAATCTTTCAGTAGTAATTCAGGTGAGTTGGTTTAAATACACCAAACGTAAATATGGCGCAGGACGCCGGGTGTTTTTAATGAGCCCCATTCATCACCATTTTCAAAAGAAAGGTTTTCCGGAACCAAAAATTGTTACACGTTTTTGGATTGTGGGAATTATTCTGGCAGTAGTAACAATTGCAACTTTAAAAATGAGGTAGTTTGAAGAAGTTGGTAGCCATATTAGGAGCTGGAGAAAGCGGGGTTGGAGCAGCCATTCTTGCACAAAAAAAAGGGTACGAAGTATTTGTATCCGATATGGGCAAAATAAAAGAAAAATACAAAAACGTTCTTTCAAATTATAGTATTGATTTTGAAGAGGAAAAACATTCGGAAGAAAAAATACTGAGTGCTGAGTTGGTGGTAAAAAGTCCGGGTATTCCTGATGCTGCGCCATTAATTATTCAGCTAAAAGAAAAAGGTATTCCGGTTATTTCTGAAATTGAATTTGGAGGAAGATATTCGTCAGCCAAAACCATTTGTATTACCGGAAGTAACGGTAAAACAACTACAACTTTGCTTACCTACCACATACTGAAAAGTGCAGGAGTAAATGTGGGGCTTGCCGGAAATGTGGGAAAAAGTTTTGCCTGGCAGGTAGCAGAAGAAGAGCACGACGTTTATGTGATTGAACTCAGTAGTTTTCAATTGGACGGAATGTACGATTTTAGAGCCGATGTGGCCATTTTAATGAATATTACACCCGATCACCTCGATCGTTACGGGTACGATATGCAAAACTACATCGACTCCAAATTCAGGATTCTTCAAAATCAAACAAACAACGATTACTTCATTTATTGCAACGACGATGAAGTGATAAAAAACGAATTAAGTAAACGAGAGATAAAACCTGTTCAAATTCCTTTTGGGTTAGGAATGGCATCCGAGCCGGGAGCAGGAGTACACGAGAATCGGATAATTATTAATTTTCATAAAAACCAATTCAGTATGTCTATTCTGGATTTATCATTACAGGGAAAACACAACACGTACAACAGCATGGCCGCAGGAATTGCGAGCATGGTATTGCAAATCAGAAACGAGCAGCTGAGAGAGAGTATGTCTGATTTTACCGGTGTTGAGCATCGTTTGGAGCGCTTTCTGAAAGTGCATGGAATTGAGTTTATCAACGACTCAAAAGCTACAAATGTAAATTCAACATGGTATGCACTGGAAAGTGTGCACAAGCCTATTGTGTGGATTGCTGGTGGCGTTGACAAAGGCAACGATTACTCGATGTTGCAGGGACTGGTTACCAGCAAAGTAAAAGCAATTGTTTGCTTGGGTAAAAACAATGCCAAGTTACACGAAGCATTTGGCGATTTGGTGGCCGATGTTGTGGATGCATCAAGTATGGAAGAGGCTGTAAAAGCAGCTTATTACCTGGCGCGCAATGGCGATTCTGTTTTGCTTTCGCCGGCTTGTGCGAGTTTCGATTTATTCGAGAATTACGAAGACCGAGGAAATCAGTTTAAAAAACAAGTAAGGAATTTATAATGGAGCTTTCCGTACGGAAAATATTTAAAGGCGACCGTGTTATTTGGATGGTGTTGATGTTGCTGTCGTTGTTGTCGTTGTTGATTGTGTATAGCGCAACCGGGGCATTGGCATATCGTGTGGCGTCGGGTAATACCTTTAAATACTTGTTGAGGCAGGTAGGGTTTTTAAGTGGAGGAATTGGTGTGATTTTGTTGATGGTCAATGTTTTCCCGATAAAATTATATTCCAAAATGGCATTGTGGGCAGTTTGGGCCAGTATTGGCTTTTTGATGTTTTCGGTGGCCATGAAAGGAACTCAATTTGTTTCCACCAGCGGGCGTACACTAAATTTCTTTGGATTAACTTTTCAACCTGCGGAGCTCGCAAAAATCTCATTGATTTTATATACAGCCAAAATTTTGGGTAAACGGCAAAAAACCAAAGGCGATTTGTGGGATGCCTTTAAACGAATAATGCTTTTTACAGGAGCGGTTTGTGGCCTCATTTTTATATCCGATTTCTCTACATCAGCCTTGCTTTTTGCTACTGTAATGACCATGATGTTTGCCGGCAGAATTCCTTTGTTGTATCTCTTTTCTGTTGTAGGAGCCGGAATTGCTTTGATAGTTGTCATTTATTTTACAGCCGACATTTTACCATCAAGTTTCGGTCGTGTACAAACCATGAAAGGGCGAATTGAACGATTTGCCAATGGCGACCCCAACTCGGAAACAGGAATTACTCAGGCTGATTATGCGAAGTTAGCCATTTATTCGGGTGGAATATTTGGGAAAGGACCGGGCCATTCCGATGTAAGTAATTACATGGCAGCAGCATATAACGATTTTATTTTTGCAATTATAGTAGAAGAATATGGTTTGATTGGTGGAACTCTGGTGATTTTACTGTTCCTGATTTTCTTTTTTAGGGGAGTAACAATCGTCCGGCGGGCCACACGAACCTTCCCGGCATTTTTGGTGATTGGACTCACGCTGGTACTGGTGTATCAGGCCATGATTAATATAGGCGTGTCGAGTGGAGCGCTGCCGGTTACCGGGCAACCGCTGCCCTGGATTAGTTTGGGAGGAACATCTTTACTGTTTACGTCGGTGGCTTTTGGGCTGATTTTAAGTGTGAGTCACCAAAACCAAAAGAACCACGAGATTGAGGAGCAGCCATTGATGGTAAAAGCTCCCGATGAAGATTACGAAATTGAAAATGAAGAAACGAGCAAATAAATACTCTGCTATTCAAGAGGAATAGTATAAGCGAGTTCCATCGAATACCTTTGGAAACGAACAATTATGATTAGATGACAAAGATAAATAAGGTAATATTAAGTGGAGGTGGAACCGGGGGACATATTTTCCCGGCATTGGCCATTGCCAACGAAATAAAAAGGCGCAATCCTGACGTCGATATTTTGTTTGTTGGGGCTTTGGGCAGAATGGAGATGGAAAAAATACCCGCTGCAGGTTACAAAATTATTGGTTTGCCGGTGATGGGTTTTCCTCGTAAACCTAGCCTGAAAACGTTAACTTTTTTTCAAAAATTGAAACAGAGTGCATCGATGGCAAAAAAAATTGTGAAGGACTTTAATCCGGAAGTTGCTATTGGTGTTGGTGGTTATGCAAGCGGACCTTTGTTGCGAGCTGCGGCCAAAAAGAATGTTCCTTGTTTAATTCAGGAACAAAATTCGTACGCCGGAATTACCAATAAATTGCTCAGCAAAAAGGTAAATTCAATTTGTGTGGCTTACGATAAAATGGAGAAGTTTTTTCCGGCCGATAAAATTGTTTTTACAGGAAATCCGGTTCGTGAAAACTTAATTCACAAGCAGGATAGAAGGGAAGCACTTGATTATTTTAATTTGAAAGAAGGCGAGCCTGTCATTCTAATTGTTGGCGGCAGTCTTGGCGCACGTTCAATTAATAATTCAGTATTAAAAAATAGAAAAGAAATAGCTGATTCGGGAGTAAAAGTAGTTTGGCAAACGGGAGAAATTTATTTCGACCGGATTCAGAATGAGCTAAAAGATACGAAACCTGAAAATCTGCAAATTCATAAGTTTATAACACGAATGGATTTGGCATACGAAGTTGCTGATTTGGTGATTTCAAGAGCCGGAGCAGGAACGATTTCAGAATTGTGTTTGGTGGGGAAAGCATGCATTTTAGTACCATCGCCAAATGTGTCGGAAGACCATCAAACAAAAAATGCAATGGCCTTGGTTGAAAAAGATGCTGCATTAATGGTGCACGACGATGAAATAGATGAGAAGTTATTCCCGTTAGCATTTCAGACTGTTGCCGATAAAGCAAAATGCGAAACCTTTTCAGAAAAAATAAAAGAGTTGGCACGACCT
This sequence comes from Draconibacterium sp., assembly GCA_041554075.1. GTDB lineage: Bacteria > Bacteroidota > Bacteroidia > Bacteroidales > Prolixibacteraceae > Draconibacterium. Next base: position 6,618 of record JBFFMM010000061.1, read on the forward strand.
GATGCCACAAAAACAATTGTTGACGAAGTAGAGAAATTATTACGATGAAGAGCATCGAGAACATAAAGAATGTATATTTCCTCGGAATTGGGGGAATTGGAATGAGTGCACTGGCGCGATATTTTAAATATACAGGGCGAAATGTGGCCGGTTACGACCGCACGCAAACTGCCTTAACCGATACACTCCAGGAAGAAGGAATTGATGTTCATTTTGAAGATGATATTAAAAATATTCCCGGGAACTGGAATCCGGCAAATACGATAGCTGTTTACACTCCTGCTTTACCCGACGATCATGAAGAGTTGGCCTGGTTTAAGTCGCAACCCATCGGATTGTTTAAACGTGCCAAAGTGTTGGGTTTAATTTGTAACGAGCAACATGGAATTGGAGTGGCTGGAACGCACGGTAAAACAACTACCAGTACCATGGTGGCCAATATTCTTAATAAAACAGAAAAGGGCTGTGGTGCATTTTTAGGAGGTATTTCAAAAAATTTCAGAAGCAATTTGTTGTTGCCAAAAGCTGATTCGCCATGGATAGTTGCTGAGGCCGACGAGTTCGATCGTTCGTTTTTACACTTGAATCCGCAGTTGGCATTAATTACTTCGATCGATGCCGATCATTTGGATATTTATGGCGAAAAGGAAAAGATTGTTGAGTCCTTTGAGAAGTTTGTTTCACAAATAAAAAAGGGTGGAAAACTGGTTATTAAAAAGGGAGTTGAAATCGACAGATCAAAAACCTCGGCTGAAGTTTTTACTTATGCTTTGCAAGGTGATGCTGATTTTGCTACGGTAAATTTGAGATTGGATGGTGAAAGTGGTTTTTATCATTTCGATTTAAAAACACCAGGCGGAACAATTGCTAATTGTAAAATGAATTACCCGGGTTTAGTAAATGTTGAAAATACGGTTGGAGCATGTGCTTTGGCTTATTTTGCCGGAGCAACAGCAAACGAAATAAAAGCAGGAATTGAAGATTATGAAGGTGTCGCTCGTCGCTTTGATATCCGTTTTAAATCGGAACAAAAAATATACATCGACGATTATGCTCACCACCCTGAAGAACTAAAGGCTTTTATTACTTCGGTTAGGGCTTTGTATCCGGGGAAAAGAGTAACAGGCGTTTTTCAGCCGCATTTGTACTCGCGGACACAGGATTTTGCTGCCGAATTTGCAACTAGTCTCGATTTGTTGGATAAAGCCATTTTAATTCCACTTTATCCGGCCCGCGAAAAGCCCATTCCCGGTGTGTCATCAGAAATCATTTTTGATAAAATGAAAATTGATGCAAAAGTAATGGCAGAAAAGGATGAAGCGATGGAATTGCTTAAAACCGATTCCAACGAAATAATTGTAACCATGGGAGCCGGCGATATTGACCGCATGGTAAACGGAATAATTGAATTATTAGAGAATAAATAAAATGCTACGGAAATTAGGTAAAATAGCAGGATTTTTAGTATTGACACTTTTTGTTGTTGTTACGCTGGCGTTTACATCAATAAAGTACAACAATGCAAGCTGCCGTAGTATTGAAATTGAATACAAATACGGAGATGTAATTCGGGTTGATAAAAATGAAATTGTTGCTTTGGTTATAGCAGCAGATGATAAGATTATTGGGAAAAAGTTCGATCAGATTGACGCCGTAAAAATAGAAGAGGCTGTTGAAAAACACGATGCTCTTTTAAAGGCTGAAGTGTATAAGGTTGTTACAACAACTGATAGTTCATCGTATCAGGGAGTGTTAACCGTTCGTGTGAAACATCGTTTACCGGTGTTACGGGTTATGGCCGGAGAAAGTAATTACTACCTCGATCAATTTGGCGGCAAAATTCCTGTTTCGCCGCATTATACTGCAAATGTTTTGGTGAGTACCGGAACTTTTAACGAAAAATTTGCCAAAGAAAATTTGCTGCCTTTTGTACTTTTTATGGAGAACGATGAATTTTGGGAGGCTCAAATCGAGCAGGTTTATGTTGAGAAGAATGGCGAGGTGATTCTCACACCCTTGGTTGGAGATCATTTTATAGAACTGGGGAAGCTCGATAATTACGAGGAAAAACTTAGAAATATGAAGGCCTTTTACAAACAAGTTTTGGCCGACAATAATTGGAACAAGTATAAATCAGTGAGTTTAAAATATAAGAATCAGGTAATAGCAAAAAGAAGATAATCATGGCTTCAAAATCAAATCTTTCAGTTGTTATTGATATAGGAACATCAAAACTAGTAGCCCTTGCCGGAAGAGTAACCGAGTCGGGCAAAATGGAAATTCTCGGTGTAGCGAAAACTCCTTCAAAAGGAATAAAGCGGGGTGTCATTTTTAATCTGGCCGACACAATTGAGTCGGTTACACAGGTCTTAAGTTTGCTCGATGATCAACTTGAAGATGAAATTGATGTTGTGGATGTGGCTTATGCCGGAAAACAAATGAAAACCATTCATTATCAAGCGTCGCGTTTTACTGGCGAAGGTGGTGTGGTTTCCAATTTCGATATTGACGAACTATACGACGAAGCCAAAAATGTAGAGTTAAAAAGCGGCTATCAAATTCTGAAAGTGATACCCACTTCTTTTATTATTGATGACGAAATAGAGGAATTGAAGCCAGTTGGTGTAACCGGTAAAAAGATTGAAGCGCACTATAAATTGGTCGTAATTCCTGAAAATGAACTAATTAATTTACAACGAGTTTTTGAAAGTGTTGGTGTGGAATTGGGCGAGGTTTATCATTCGTCATTAGCCATAGCCGAAGCTGTTTTGCCAAAACACGAAAAGGAAATGGGAACCGTGGTTTTGGATTTGGGCGCAGGTACAACTAATTTGGCGGTATATTACGACAATGCCTTGGTGCATGCTGCAGTAATTCCTTTTGCCGGCGAAGTAATTACCAACGATTTGAAATGCGGCTGTGCAACATTTATGGAAAAAGCTGAATTGCTAAAAGTAAAATACGGACAGGCGCTTGGAGATCAAATAAAAAATGAAGATACAGTTACCATTGCTAAAAACAATGGCTGGGAGCCCAAAGAAATAACCATAAAAAGCCTGGCCTATATTATTCAGGCACGTCTGGAAGAAATTGTAGAGATTGTTAATTCTGAAATAGATAAATCGGGAGTGAAAGATCTTTTGGGTACCGGAATTGTGGTAACAGGAGGAACATCAAACCTCGAAAATATTATAACGCTGGTAAAGTACCATACCGGAATGGATGCTCGCAAGGCACATTCTGTTATTCATCCGGTTAACCGAAAAGAGGAACTGAAAAATCAGGATATGTTTACTGCTTTAGGAGCATTAAAACTTACCCTAACCAATACGGAAGCACCGGTTCGCATATTGCCGGAATCGGGACGGAAAACTAAAAATGGGAAAAGTATTTTTCCCAATTTCAAAGGGGCGCTGCAAAGTGCCATCAATTTTTTCGACGACGGAACTGAAGATTTAGAATTGAAATAAAAGAAGCGATATGACCGAAAATTTAGCAAATTTTGAATTTCCCAAAGCATCGTCCTCCATTATTAAGGTAATTGGAGTTGGTGGTGGGGGCTGCAACGCGGTCAATCATATGCACGAAGAGGGAATTAATGGGGTAGATTATATAATTTGCAACACCGATTCTCAAGCGTTGGAGAACAGTCCTGTACCCATAAAACTACAATTGGGGGTAACGCTAACCGAAGGGCGCGGAGCCGGTAATAAGCCAGAAATGGGTGAAGAAGCCGCCCGCGAGAATTACGAGGATCTGAAAAAGGTTCTGAAGGAGAATACCAAAATGCTGTTTATTGCAGCCGGAATGGGTGGCGGCACTGGAACCGGAGCTGCTCCGGTAATTGCCAGCCTTGCACGAGAACTGGATGTTTTAACCATAGCTGTGGTTACAATTCCTTCGCGCGCAGAAGGTAAAAAACGATACGACCAGGCACAAGAAGGTTTGAAAAAGCTGGGTAAGTACGTTGATAGTATGCTGGTAATTAGTAACGACCGATTGCATCATATCTATGGCGATTTGCCGGCAAGCCAGGCATTTAAAATGGCCGATAACATTGTTGCTACTGCAGTGAAAGGAGTGGCTGAGATTATTACTGTTCACGGAAATGTAAACATCGACTACACCGATGTACACACCGTAATGCACAAAAGCGATGTGTTTATTATGGGAACCGGATTTGCGACGGGTGAGGGTCGGGCGATGGATGCCGTTAACCAGGCACTCGAATCGCCACTTTTAGATAGTAATGACATTTTCGGGACAAAAAATATTCTGCTAAATATTATCTCAGGGAGTGAAGAAATCAGAATTGGAGAGATAGGTGAAATTATTGAAACACTGCAGGAAAAAGCCGGTCAGGAAGCCGATATTATTTGGGGGAACGGTTACGACGAACGTTTGGGAGATAGAATCAGCGTAACTATTCTGGCTACCGGTTTTGTAACCAACCCAAATCAGGAACTTCAGCCTAAAAAGGAAATACAAAACTTCGATTTGGAAGAAGAGGAAGCAATTGAAGAGGAAGTAGTTGAAAATTTGGTAAACGATAGTTTAAACATCCCTGAAGAAGAGGAAGTAATTATTCGTCAATCGGAACCGAAACCGAAGCAAGAAGTAGAAGAGACAATCATGTTTACCCAATCCAAAAACACGGTGGTTGAAAAACCAAAAAAGAAATCGTGGATTAAAAAGGATAAGCCAACTAAGACCAAAGCCAAAAAAGATGAGCCGGTTACCGAATCGAACATCGACAATTGGTTTTATAAAAATTTTGGAAGCAAGATTTTTAGTGACGATGAGGATCAGCCTCTGGAGTAAATTGACAAACAAAGAGGAATAGAAGATGGAGAAAATGGCAGACTTTGCAATGGAAAAAAAGCCAGGTGCCGAAATAAAAGTAATAGGTGTTGGTGGCGGAGGAGGAAACGCCGTAAACCACATGTATTTGCATGGTATTCGCGATGTTGATTTTGTAATTTGCAATACCGATGCACAGGCGATGTCCTCAAGTCCAATTCATACAAGAGTGCAATTGGGCGAAGCATTAACAGAAGGACGCGGTGCCGGAAATAAACCCGAGGTGGGAAAGCAAGCCGCTCTCGAAAATATCGACGATGTAAAAAGAACACTTTCAGAAAATACAAAAATGGTTTTTATAACCGCCGGAATGGGGGGAGGAACCGGAACCGGTGCAGCACCGGTAATTGCAAAAACTTGTAAGGAACTGGGATATTTGACCGTAGCCATTGTTACTATCCCGTTTCGGAATGAAGGACGCAGAAGATTACGCCAGGCTTACGAAGGCATTAAAGAGCTGGCATCGTTTGTTGATTCTTTATTGGTGGTCAATAATGAACGCATTCGCGAAATGTTTGGCGACTTTGGTATATCGGAAGCATTTGCCAAAGCTGATAATATTTTGGCAACCGCTGCAAAAGGGATTGCTGAAATTATTACTGTTCCGGGGTATATAAATGTCGATTTTGCCGATGTGGAAACCGTAATGCGAAAAAGTGGAATGGCAATAATGGGAACCGGTGTCGCTTCCGGAGAAAATCGTGCAGAAGTGGCAGTTGAAAAAGCTTTGAATTCGCCACTTTTAAACGACAATGACATACGTGGCGCACAAAACATTCTTTTAAATATTACATCGGGTAACATTGAGGTTACCATGGACGAGGTTGGAAGGATAACAGATTATGTGCAGAACAAAGCAGGATTTGATGCAGACCTGATTTGGGGGAACGGCAAGGATGATGAACTTGGTGAAGATTTGTCTGTAACAGTAATTGCAACAGGTTTTCCAACCAGTATTATATCGGAGTTATCTGAAAAAAGCCAAACAAAGCCCGTAAATCATAATCTGGAGATTGAAACGGAACAGGAACCCGAAACAGCTCGAAAACCCTCGTCCGTCAAAAGAGAAGAATCGGAAAGACGTAATCAAACAACATTCGAGTTTGATATTAAAATTGAAAAAGATGAGGATGATTTTGAGGTTTTGTATCCCAATACATCGAAAAAGCGAAGCAAACCTGAAAAACCAATCCAGGCAACCGATTATGCAACCATGAGCGATGATGACGTGGATGAACTGGAGAATATACCTGCATACAAACGCAGACAAATACGAATGAATGATCCGAAGTACGACCGAAAGCTATCGGGCTATTCGGTAACACGTAATAACAATATTTCTGACAGGAACAGTTATTTACACGACAATGTAGATTAGGTACATTTTAAAATTATAATAATGGCACTATTTGAACAAATAAACGAGGATATTAAAGCGGCAATGAAAGCGCGCGAGAAAGAGAAACTGGAAGCTTTAAGAGGCATAAAAAAAGTAATGCTGGAGGCCAAAACAGCAAAAGGAGGTAGCGCTGAATTGGGCGATGACGAAGCTTTAAAAATCATTTCGAAACTGGCCAAACAAGGAAGCGATTCTGCTGCTATTTACAAAGAACAGGGAAGAGACGATTTGTACGAACAGGAAATTGCCCAGGTAGCCATATTTGAGCAGTATTTGCCCGAAAAAATGTCGGATGAAGAATTAACTGCTGTGATAAAAACGATCATCGAAGAAGTGGGAGCCAGCAGTATGAAAGACATGGGAAAAGTAATGGGAGTTGCATCGAAAAAATTGGCAGGGAAAGCCGACGGAGCTGCAATCTCGGTGAAAGTAAAAGCACTTTTAGCTTAAAAAAGAACTTAAAATATTGATTTGAATTTATACCAACCGGTACATTAAAACTAGAAAGGTCTGCAATTTTGCAGGCCTTTTGTTTTAATCATCGTCATCATCTGAAACCTGATCGGCAATATGATCCAAATCAGCGTACTTATCCTCGTAGTCTTGTTTTACATCTGTTTTTAAGAAGCCATCATCGTCGTAGTCATCGTCCTTGTCAATTAACGTAACAGCTTCATTTTCCGTCATTCGAAGCATGTAGTATTTGTCCTCTGTTTCAAAAGGAAGAACAGTTATTTTAACTCCGTTTTTGTCGAAAAAATGGATCAGATTATCGGCAAATCCATCTGTGTAAACGAATTTAATTTGCTCTTGCAACTCCTTATCGAGTTTGTCGTAATTTTTAATAACCCTTGGTTTGTTAGTTGTCATTGTAGTACAAATTTAAATATGGTAAATTCATCAATTGATGATTTTAAAGTCTTTCTAATTATATCTTTATTTTTCTAATTCGTCAATACTAAATCCTTAGCAAATAAATATCTTCAAATCGACATTTGCAATAGTACAACGTTAAATTTCAATTTATTTTAAAACTCTACTTTTTGAATCTAAAGGTTGAAAAAGTGAGTTCCTTATTTGTGTTTAATTTAATTATTCTCCGGGCTTTGCCTCGGGCTTCTATATATTCACCAATGAGTTTCAGGAAAGATGTCAGTCTTAGGACCACTCTTTTATACCTGATTATTTAAAACTTCCTGCGTTTTATCGTTGCAAATGTTTAAAGTTTCGAAAACTTTGAAGCGTCCGTTGATTTTAAAAAGATGAGGAACTGCATTGTGTGCTGTTTTAATGTATTCATTGAAGGGATCTGGTATTTTATTGTCATCAAATCCAAGTACCTGATACGAACTTTTAGTAACCATTCCTAATTCAATAATTGTAAACAACGAATATTAACCAGAAAGTTGTATTCCTTTACAATAGCGCATAAAAAAGGGGAAATGTTCAGTACAAATCCCCGTGTAATATTTTAAAAAAGAAGTTTACTCTTCAGTAATAACAATCTTTTCAATTTCATCTCCTTGTCTGATATCATCAATAATATCAAGACCTTCATAAACTTTTCCGAAACAAGTGTGATGCCCGTCGAGATGTTGCGTGTTTTCTCT
>JBFFMM010000062.1:0-14277 GCA_041554075.1 Draconibacterium sp.
AAGGAGTAATTTGCACATTGGTAGCTTCATTCACCAACGAATATTTTGTAACCACTAAATTTTCGCCAACAAAAAACCCCTGCCCCGATTCCAAAATACGACTCCCGTCATACGAATCAATTTTTACCAATGCCATAAAAATTTCTTCCCATTCGTTGTCCTGATTTTGGGCTGAAGTATCTTTGTTTACTGTCTTTTTTTCTGAGCTTTCTTTCCCTGACTTTTCTTTTTTACCGCAAGAAAGTACAATTAGAGTTAAAAATAATATGGCAAAAAATCGGTTCATTCGCTTAAAACTGTAACTGTAATTTTTACATCTGTGTAGGGACGATTGTTTTTATCGGTATTTAGTGCCGCAATTTTATCAATTACATCGAAACCCGAGATACATTCTCCAAATATAGTGTACTTGCCATCCAATTCCGGATATCCACCAACCGTTGTATAAGCTTCTCGTTGTGCCTCTGAGAACTCCAAAGTCCACGGATCGAGTGAATATTCTGTTTCAATTTTAGCTTTCACCTCATTGGCAATCGCCCTGAATTCCTCCACCTTTTTTTCACTTTTTAACTGCTTTAACTCTGCCCTGACAGATGGAGTCAAATATTTTTCGGTTATTTTTTTTCGAATGGGTCGGTTAATCGCCATCTCCATTGTGTCAAGCGCACCTGCTGTATGCACGCTTCCTTTTACAATAAAAAACTGCGAAATATCGGATTGTTTAAATGGATTTACTTCATCGGGCTGGCGCGGTGCACAAAGCGATCCCTTTTTATGAAAATGATTCGAAAGGATTTCGTCATCCACTGTTTTATCGGGATCGCCATAACCTATGCGTTTTCCCGGAGGCGCATTTTTCGAACTTTTCGATCCACCCTGAATAAGAAAATTCTGAATGACACGGTAAAAAAGAGTACCATCGTAATAACCTTCTTTTGCCAACTCAATAAAGGCATCGCGATGTTTGGGCGTATCATTGTAAAGCCTGAATTTCATCGCTCCAAAGTTGGTCGAAATTTGAATAACTTTAGTTTGCGAACTGACTGAAAAGGAACACGTAGCACAAAAAAACAATATAAATACAAAACGAACCATACCTTATTTTACCAATTCTATTTCCATTTTTATGTCGCTTTTAGGCCTGTCAAACTGATCGGTTTCAACAGCTGCAATTTTATCCAGCACATCCAATCCTTCAACTACCTCGCCAAAAACCGTGTATTCTCCATCAAGCGACGGATAACCTCCAATGCTTGTATATAATTCGCGTTGTTCAGGAGAAAAAGCAACTTTTGGTTGAGTTTCCCAAAGGCTGTCTGCTGCGGCTCTTATTTCTGCAATCCGAACATTGAATCCGGCCTGATCATTATTGTTTCTGAATTCGTTTAATTCATTTGTTGCAGCCGTAAACTGTGTTTTATAAAAATCGTTTTTTGCCCGCGAATTCATCATCACTTCCATGGTATCGAGTTTCCCTGGAGTAAAAACTTCGCCCTGAACGATATAAAACTGCGAGCCGCTCGATCGTTTTTCCGGATTGGAAGGTCCTCCTTTTCGAGCTGCCGCGAGCGCTCCCTTTTTATGAAAATGATTGGGAAGAATTTCTGCAGGGATAGTATAACCCGGATTACCGGAACCTAATCGGGCTCCAGGTTGTGCGTTTTTCGAATTAGGATCGCCACCTTGTATCATAAATTTTTTCATAACACGATGAAACAAAACATCGTCATAAAAACCTTCGTCAACAAGTTTTAAGAAATTCTTTTTGTGCTCGGGTGTATCGTTGTAGAGTTTTAATTTGATATCGCCAAACTCCGTTTTAATCACAACTAAATCATCCTTTCCTTTTTTTTGTGCCCGGCTGCACGACACCCCGGCAACAATAAAAACGATTAACATTAAAACAAACAATCTCTTCATCACTTCGTTATTTTAACTAATTTCAAATTTCAAAAATTCCTGTAAAGATAAAAAGATGAAGAATATACTTTCTCTCTTGATCGTTTTGTTCCTGTTTTTTTCGTGCAACCCTTCAAAAAATAGAAAAGTAGTTTTCGAAAATAGATCTCAGATTGACACTTTAATACCACTTACATTTATCCCCGAGTTGGATGAAAAGTTGCTTGAGATTTCAGGATTACTAATTTACGATGAATTATTTTGGGGATTTAACGACAGCGGCGGGGAAAGTACAATTTATGGCTTTGACATTGATGGCAAAATAAAAAAGGAAATTGAATTAAAGGATGCCAAAAACGTTGACTGGGAATCGATTACACAAGATGACAAAAACATATATATTGGCGACTTTGGAAACAATATGGGCAACCGTGAAAACCTTATTGTGTGCTTAATAAAAAAGAATGCTATTAAAGATAAAAAAGAGCAAAAAGTGGAGTCTCAGAAAATTAAGTTCAAGTATACAAATCAAAAACAATTCATCAGCTTTCCGCAATCAACTGCATTCGATTGTGAGGCCATGACCGAATTTAATGGCAATTTGTATATTTTCAGTAAAAACTGGAAAGAATTTACCACAACTATTTATAAAATCCCACCGAAAAAAGGTGATTATGAGCTACAACCAATCGACACATTTAACGTGAACGGATTGATTACCGGAGCCGATATTAGTCCAAACAAAAAACAATTGGCACTCGTTGGATATAAAGATTATCAGTCGTTTATCTGGCTGTTTTCCAATTTCCCCGACGATAATTTTTTTGAAGGTACAAGCCAGTATTTTCATTTATATAAAACCAGCAATGCACAAACAGAAGGAATTTGCTACCGCGACAATAATTCGCTTCTGGTTTCATGCGAGAAAACAAAATCATTCAAACAACAAGTTTTTCTTTTCGACATTTCAAAAATAAATAATGGAACACATTAGAGTGAACGACAAAATTCGTCTCGAAAAAATTAATTTATCGATGGCACAGCTTATTTTTGATACAATTGATAACGACAGAGAACATTTAAAACAATGGTTGCCTTTTGTTGAATACACCAAAAAAGTTTCCGACACCGAACAATTTATTGCCAGCATTAGTGGTGACGGAAATAAAAAAGACAACATTTTTTGCATTTGGTATAAGGAAGAATTTGCCGGATTAATGGGATTTAAAGATACCGATTGGGCAAACCATAAAACAGAAATCGGTTATTGGCTGACTTCTAAAATGCAAGGAAAAGGAATAGCAACTTTATGCGTTCAAAAATTAATACGTTATGCTTTCAAAAATCAAAAACTAAATCGTATTCAAATAAAAGTTGCCGAACAAAACAACCGAAGTGCAACAATTCCTCAAAAACTTGGTTTTACCCTTGAAGGAGTAGAACGCGAAGGCGAATTACACTCCACGGGATACGTAAATCTTGAAGTTTACAGTATACTAAAATCGGACTGGTTGAATTAATTGCAACCCTCCCAATATTTAATTGTCGTTAACATTTAAGAGGATCAAGGCGATAGTTATGAATTAATTTTGGTAAATACTGGTTTACTCAGTTGTTATTTATATATTTGACCCGTAGATTCATTTGTTCGAATTTTAAACTTTAACAATGGTAATAGAAATTGTAGAAGAAAAGTCGATTAGAAGAAACCTCTACAGAGTGTTAAGAAAAACAGGCGTTACAAAAGAGAACATTTGTCTAAGTGCTTCTTTTATTGATGATCTGAACTTCGACAAAATTGACTGGACAATTTTTACTTTTTATCTCGAACGGACTTTTAACATAGCAGTTGAAGACGACGAATTAAGTAAATTTGGTAGTGTAGATGATACGCTTCACTATCTTCGCGGAGAACTCGTTTATATGAGTAACTAGTAAACAGGAAAAGAGATTTAAAAAGACTTCTTTAAAAAGAAGTCTTTTTTTTTGAACCTTTTTGGGCTCTTCTTTGTACTTTCATTAAATAAAATCAAAAAATAGTATGGAAAAAATGGAAAACCTTTCAGAACAACTTTATGGGATTATAATGGTTTATGGTCCTAAACTCATTGGCGCTTTGGTTACGCTGGTAATCGGTATGTGGGTAATCTCTCTGTTACGAGGAACTCTACGTCGCCGCTTCGAGAAACAAAATGTGGATCCTTCACTTCGTGGATTTCTAAACAGCATGATTGGTATTGGTTTAAAATTAATGTTGTGGATTGCCGTAATTGGCATGATGGGAGTAGAAATGACCTCATTTATTGCGATTCTTGGTGCGGCAGGTTTGGCAGTTGGAATGGCACTTTCGGGCACCTTGCAAAACTTTGCCGGAGGTGTGATAATTCTGATTTTTAAACCTTTTAAAATTGGTGATTATATCGATGCTCAAGGTCATGCCGGAATTGTAAATGAAATTCAGATATTTAATACCATATTAAAAACACCTGATAACAAAACCATTATTATACCGAATGGTGGTTTGTCAACCGGCTCGATGACGAATTATTCGGCCGAACCAAAACGTCGAGTTGATTTTACTTTTGGAATTGCTTATGGCGACGATGTGGATAAAGCAAAAGAGGTTTTATTAAAACTGATTAAAGCGGATGAGCGAATTATCAACGATCCTGCAGAACCATTTATAGCTGTTAGCGAGCTGGCCGACAGTTCGGTAAACCTTGTTGTACGTGTTTGGGCAGAAGCATCCAATTACTGGGGCATTTATTTTGGACTTAACGAGCAAGTTTACAAAACATTCGATAAAGAAGGACTTAACATTCCATTTCCACAAATGGATGTTCACGTTCAGAAATAATATTTTAGTTCTACATAAACAGAAAAGGCTCTTATTAAAGAGCCTTTTCTGTTTATGTATTTATCCTTTTTATCTTCAGACAATTGTTATTGTTTCCCCCATTACTTCAATAACATCTCCTTTTATCAACTTGGCGCGCTTCCTGAATTCCGGTTCTCCGTTTCGAATTACTTCACCCTCTTCTACAATTATTTTAGCATGACCTCCGGTTTGTGCAATACGTAAAAGTTTTAAAAGTTTTACCAATTCAATAAATTCTGTGGTGAGTTTAAATTCGCGCATTATAATCCAAGTTTAGCTTTAATTTTTTCAGGAATTGCATCCTTATGTACCATAATCGCTATGGTTTTTAAACGCACGTAATCATCGGTCATATGCAGGTATCCACCATAATCGTTACTATCTGCTCCCCATGAGTTTTTTGTATAGAAACAATCGCGACCTTCTGCATCTTTCGACAATCCTACCAAATGCATTAAATGATCGTCGGTTGTTGTTCTGTCGTAAAAAGTATTTTGACGTAATTTCTGATCAACTTTACCTCTTTGTTTTTCAGGAACATCGGCCTTTCCTTTTTTGTGCGTAAAAGTTTTTTCGCTGGTATCGCCATCCCAGGCAACTGAATATCCGGTATTTATGGCATTGTACATTACTTCCATTAACGCGTCAATTGGCAAATTGTAATAAAGTGCATGCGTCCAGTTATCAGGAATCTCCAAAACAAATTGTTTGTAAAACGGATGATGTAAAAATGAGCTTAACTCCACATAATCATCAGCATCGAGACTAAAATAGTCGCGTAATTTTTCGGAAGAAAATTTGTCATCTCCTAATTCTATTTTTTGAGGTAATTTACCTAAATGCTCTTTTAAAATCGACTTGTAACTATCTAAATCAGAAACATCACTTTTGCCGCTTTTCGTTTTATTTATATTGTCGGCTTCCTTTTTTAGTTGCGACACCAAATCGTTATGATTGTATTTTCCATCAACCATTTTTCCTGGAAACGACTCGAATGTTGCGATGCCTTTTTCACTCATAATCTTCATTACATCGTGCGATACACTTCCTTCTCCAAAGTTATTTTTGCCGTGATAAAGTAAATATTGAAAGGCTTTGTTTTTATAATTATAATTCACAAAGAACATTTCCGAAAGATTTGTTTCAGGAAAACCTTTCCTCATAATTTCAGATTCGATAAAACTGGTGGTTGCAAAACTCCAGCAAGTTCCGGTACGTCCCTGGCTAATTACAGGTGTATGTTTTAATTCTTTTACAAGCGTAAATTCTTCCTTCTCATCTTGGGCAACAGTTACGGATGTTGCCGCAAAAATGAATAAAAACAGCAGTGTTAATACTTTCATACTATCTATAAATTACTTAATTCTTCCTTTTGCTTTTTGGTCAGACTATTTACGATTAAATCGTATGACGCATCAATCATTTCCTTCATCAATTCTCTTGGAACCGTTCCATTCAATTCAATGGTATTCCAATGTTGTTTATTTAAATGATAACCCGGAATTATTGCCGGATAATGTGCTCGCAGTTCAATGTTTTTTTCAGGATCATTTTTCAAACTTACCCTTGAATCATCCAATCCCAGCAAACAAAATATTTTAATTACTTTAAAAACCAAAGTTGTCTCATTAAATGGAAAACTTTCGCTGACCCCTTTTTTTGTCAAACAATATTCACGAATTTCTTCAACATTCATTGTCCTTGTTTTAGAAACGATAAAAATAAGGGAATCAAATTGAAAACAAAATGATGTTTGCAAATTAGCTCTAACCTTTGTAATTATTCCATTAGAATCATCCCTCTTCAGTTCTCCCCTCAAGGGGAGATGTTGAACAAAGTGAAACAGAAGGGTGCTAATGACCTCATATTTAATTAAAGTGTGGGATAAAATGCATCTTTAAAATGTTCCAATTCGTGTCCTTGTTTAAAAAAGATTACAGTAATTACATCAAAACGGGTTTCTACATCTAAATCACGTTCAGTAATGTATGCATCGGCAGCTTCAACAATACGTTTAATTTTTGCATTGGTAACGGCTTCCGAAGGATGTTCGTAACGTATTCCGGTGCGGGCTTTCACCTCAATAATAACCAATTCGTCGCCGTCCATTGCCACAATATCCAACTCTAAATGACCGTGATACCAGTTGGTTTCTTTTATTTCATATCCTAATTTACTCAGGTACTGTTGAGCCATTCCTTCGGCCAATTCTCCAATTTCACGGGTTGATAACATATTCGTTCAGAGTTCAAGATTTAAAGTTCAGAATAGTTTTTTCTACAGAAACGCTCAATTCCCATTCCGCTCCAAAAGTCAGAGCCCGGTTGTCTTTGTCGTGGCCTCCTGGAAAACCGAAGCAAACCGGATAATCAAATTCAGCCACAGCATCCCAGATTATTCCCTGAACTGTTTTTCCGAATGGCGATTCATTGTCTTTCATATCGGTAAAATCACCCAAAATCAATCCGGCCAGTTTGTCTAATTTTCCACTTAATTTTAGCTGGTGAATCATCCGATCGGTGTGATATAAAAACTCGTCAATGTCTTCCAGAAAAAGGATTTTCCCATCGGTGTCCAAATCATATTTTGTGCCTTGCAAACTGGTAACAATTGAAAGATTGCCACCAACAATTTCGGCTTTTGTTGTACCAATTCTATTTTGCGGTGTTGAATCCACAGAATAACTGATGCCTTCTCCGGTGATCATTTTCATCATTGAAATAAGACTTTCTGACGGATTTCCATCGGCATGGAAAAAATAGCGCGGCATTACACCGTGAATAGTGGCAAAGCCCAAATTGTTTAAACACAAGTGCAAAATGGTAATATCGCTAAAACCGACCAGCCATTTGGGATTTTTAGCGAAAGCAGTAAAATCCAGCTTGTCAATAATTCGAACCGTTCCATAACCGCCACGCGAACAAATAATGGCACCACAATCAGGATCATCGAGTGCCGTTTGCAAATCAGCAAGTCGCTCTTCATCGGTTCCGGCAAACTGAAAATATTGAGCAAAAACATGTTCCCCCAGTTCTATGTTGTAGCCCTGTTTTACCAACCAGTCCACAGCTGGCAATACATGTTCTTTTCTAATTTTTCCGGCAGGCGAAACAATGCGAATTTTTGACTTGGTTTTTATGGGTGGTGGTGTAATCATATTTAATCTTTATTACAAACTAACACTAATTTTAGCACAAAAAACCTGGTTTAAATCGTTGCGCTCATTCAGTGAATTCCAGATTGTTGCAACCTTGCGTTTGGGAATATCATTGTATATGCTTTTACCCTTAAATAGTACGTTCACTTTTTTATCAAGATCCAACATATCGTCGTTCAAATTAATGATCAACTCCTTTACTGAGTCTGCTTTTTCAATCTCAATGGTTTGTCCATTAAATGTTGCAATAACTTCTGCATCTTTAACCGCTTCACCCTCCGGAACAGCCAGCCAATAAAAGCGGTTGTGAGTTACACCACTTTGTTTCCAAACTACTTTTCTGGGATAAGGGTTTCGACTAAATTGTGCCATCCATTCAATAGCCAACGTATCTTTACGTTCCATCCAATGCCCCATTCCTTCCGGAGTGTGCACATCGTGGATGTAACCTTCCGGATCATTTTTTTGCAACTCATCCAGTTTTTCACCCCACTCAACAGCAATTTTATTTCGGTCGTATGCTGCATCTTCCGCCCCAACATAAATTGCAAAAGGTAAGTTTCTTAAACCCAATGGAGAGGCATCATTCGGATGTCCTGCCATCATAGCTGCTGCTGCCAGTTCATCGGCCATTCGCGGCGCTAACTGATAAGTTCCATCACCACCAGCCGAATAGCCGGTTAAGTAAACTCGGTTCGTATTTATATCTTCAAAAACATCAGCCAATTGAATAAATTGAGTAAAAAATGTATCGATATGCGATTGGTGCCACAAATTCCAGGTGTTGGTGGGAGCACGCGGAGCCATATAAATTCCCTCGGCAGGTTCGTACAATTTTTTTTGATTTTCCCATTGCTGATCGTTTAATTCAGCCGGAGCGTTTCCACCGCCATGCATCGAGATGTATAAACTCCATCCTTCCGGCGGCTTCTCTCCAAACTTCTTGTATTTAAATTTTAATTGATGTTCGCCCAGTATCAGGATTTCATTTTGCCATTCCGATTGAAAATCCTTTTTTAGTTTAGCCGTTACATGCTCGTTTATTAGTTGCTCAGCCAAATCACTTTCTTCTTTCGAAATAGAACCCGTTAATTCCGATATTGATTTGGGATCTTCACTCAATAATTGTTTTAACGATTGAATATCGTTTGATTCTTCAGGAGAATTATTTTGGCACCCTAAAAGCAGGATTACCAACATACTTAATAACAAAAACTGTTTTAACATATTCTAAAGTTTAACCATTTAACAAATCAAAATTACGCAGATAAAATCTCGTACAACTCCTCAACATCCTCAACAAAATAATCCGGATTCGCATTTCGAAGTTCTGCCTCTTCTCCAAAACCATAATTAACAGCAACCGTCGATAGTCCGTTTTCTTTTCCGCCTTCAATATCAAAAACCGTGTCACCAATCATCACAATTTGTTCTGATGGCACAAGTTGCTGCATTTCCAGCAAATCGGTAATGATCTGCGCTTTTGTTGCTTTTTTACCACCATAATCGGCACCTTTTAACTGAAGAACGTACTTATCCATTTCGAAGTGCTCCATAATTTTAAGGGCATATTTTTCCAGTTTCGAAGTAGCAATATACATCTTCTTTCCCAAAGCATCGAGTTCGGCCAACATTTCAAAAATGCCATCGTAAGGTACGTTTTGGTGCCAGCCATTTTCGCCATAATATTCACGAAAATATTCCACCGCAAGTTTTGTATTTCGCTCATTCATACCAAATAAATTGCTAAATCCCCATTGCAGTGGCGGACCAATAAATTTATCCATAATACCTTCTGAATAGCCGTCAACATGCATCTTGTTCAAGGCATATTTTAACGAGTTTTTTATGCCCTGCGTATTGTCGGTTAGGGTTCCGTCGAGATCGAAAAGGATGTGTGAAAATTGTGACATGTTGCAAAAATACTGATAACTCAATAAAGTTTAGAATTTACGGAACAGTTTTTGATTTTACATAACGGTATTATCGTTTAAAATATTGGGCCATGAAAAATATATACCTTCCTATTTCAATTTTACTACTGCTGCTTTCAGTAGTTCTACCCGAAAAATCTACAGCAGGTATATTCTCTCGTAAAGTAGATTCCATTCAAATTATTTTTGATAAAAGTCAGCTGGTGCTACCCGGCGAGTCGTTTAAAATCGGAGTAATATCGTATCACAAAAAAGGGAAAGTACGAGAAACCATCGGACTGCTTGGCGGATCGGTTTTCTGGTGGAGATACGAAACCGAAATTATTGGCGGCACAATCTCATCGGGAAAAATAACGGTTAATGAAAAACTAATGCCTTCAAAAGGAAAATATATAAGTGTAAAGGTTTGGCCACGGAAAAAACCAAATCTTGCACAAATCCTTTTAATTCCTTTAAATTACGAAACCAAAATTGTATTTAAACCAACTACCAGATTTGATAAAGCGCCCGGATGCGCATTCAAAGGCGAAATAATTGCAACTTTCAACAATGGGCAAGTGGAGCATTACAGAAATCTACGTTCAAACAAAGTATTTCAAAATTACAAACTTCATTCCGATGGTTTGATGATGCAAAGAGGAAAATTTCTGATTGAACCAGATTTTACAAAAATTATTGACCATGAAGTGTTTCTATGGCTTAGCTCACAGAGAAACCCGGATGTTTCGAACACATTCTCGATACTACTCGATTACAAACACAATTACAATTTATCATTTTGGGGACGATCGGGTTTTAGTGGATTTAACGGGTCGACTGGATATAGCGGGACTTCGGGAAACAATGGAACTTCGGGAGATTATGGTGGTGACGGCGGACCTGGCGAAGACGGCCCCGACATTGGTGTTTGGACAGATAATTATTTCGACTCCATTTTAAATTGCAATTTGCTTTACGTTTATGCCGAAAATTTCAGAACCGGAGAAGAATTAAAATACCTGATCAATCCAAATGGAGGAAGTCTGTCGGTAAGCAGTTCCGGCGGAAGTGGCGGAAGTGGTGGTAATGGTGGCGACGGTGGCAATGGAGGACGAGGAGAAGATGGAAGAATTTGGTATGAAACCATTACCAAAACCAGAACTGTTAAAAAACCATTTACCGAAACCGTTACCAAAAAAGTAAAAAAGAGAAGAACAACAGGTACCGGTGAAGAAGAAGAATATGAAGAAACCGTTACAGAAGAAATAACAGTGTATCGCGATGTTCAGGAAACATTCCAGGTTCAAATTCAACATCAAGAACCGGGTGAAGATGGTGGTGATGGGGGAAATGGTGGATCCGGTGGATATGGTGGACCCGGCGGATATGGCGGATATATATTCCTGCATTTTACCGAGGATGCCTGGAATTACCAGGAAAACATTGAGGCACATAGCCATGGTGGAATGGGAGGTTTTGCAGGAAGTGGTGGAAGCGGTGGAAGTGGCGGAAGCGGTGGAAACGGAGACCCCAGTGGTAGAAATGGAAGGTCGGGTTTTAATGGAAGCTCTGGTCGAAGTGGAGATTCGGGCTGGGGAGGACAAGTTGTTGTTGAGCCAACAGAAGAGTTTTTCTTTTACAAACCACTAGCTTCTCTTCGCAATGAATTAAACCAAGCTCAATAAGCTGATTTATCTCTTATTATTTTGTGAATACGACTCAATCGTAGGTGCTTGCTTTTTATTATCTTTGCAGCCCTAAAATCGATTTTCAAGAACAACAAAATATTTCAGAATGAGTAAGTTCAAACGTACCTTAATTACCACTGCCCTGCCGTATGCCAATGGTCCAATTCATATTGGTCACCTTGCCGGAGTTTATGTTCCTGCCGATATTTATGCGCGCTACCTTCGTCTTAAAAACGAAGATGTAATAATGGTTGGCGGTTCGGACGAACATGGAGTACCGATTACACTGAAGGCTAAAAACGAAGGAATTACACCACAGGATGTGGTAGATCGTTTTCATGGAATTATTAAAGATTCGTTTGAAAAATTTGGTATTTCGTTTGACGTTTACTCACGTACCAGCTCAAAAATTCACCATGAAACAGCTTCTGAATTCTTCAAAAAACTATACGATGAAGGTAAATTTATTGAAAAAACATCGGAACAATATTACGACGAAGAAAACAAACAGTTTTTAGCCGACCGTTATATTATTGGGACATGCCCAAAATGTGGATATGAAAAAGCGTATGGCGACCAATGCGAAAGCTGCGGAACTTCGCTTAGCCCTAACGAACTAATCAATCCAACTTCAACAATCAGCGGAAATCAGCCGGTTTTAAAAGAAACTACCCACTGGTATTTGCCACTCGACCAATACGAACCCTGGTTAAAAGAATGGATTCTGGAAGGTCACAAAGAGTGGAAATCGAATGTTTACGGACAATGCAAATCATGGATAGACAGTGGTTTATTGCCACGCGCTGTAACCCGCGACCTCGACTGGGGAGTGCCGGTGCCGGTTGAAGGTGTTGAAGGGAAAGTATTGTACGTGTGGTTTGATGCGCCAATTGGATACATTTCGGCCACCAAAGAATTAACCAAAGATTGGGAAACGTACTGGAAAGATCCGGAAACAAGAATGTTGCATTTTATTGGGAAAGATAATATTGTTTTTCACTGTATTATTTTCCCAAGTATGTTAAAAGCAGAAGGAACTTTCAATTTACCAGAAAATGTGCCGGCCAACGAATTCCTGAACTTGGAGAACGACAAAATTTCAACTTCAAGAAACTGGGCAGTTTGGTTACATGAATATTTGGAGGAATTCCCGGGGAAAGAAGATGTGCTAAAATATGTACTGACAGCAAATGCGCCTGAAACCAAAGACAACGATTTTACCTGGAAAGATTTCCAGACCAGAAATAACAGCGAGCTGGTTGCAGTACTCGGCAACTTTGTAAACCGTGCGCTGGTTCTTACTCAAAAATATTACGATGGTGTTGTGCCAGAGCGTGGCGAATTAACAGATTACGACAAAGAAGCGCTTGAATCAATATCAACGATTAAGGCTGAGGTTGAAAAAAGCATCGACAGTTTCCGTATTCGCGAGTCGTTAAAAAATGCAATGGATTTAGCCCGCTTGGGAAACAAATATTTGGCCGACCAGGAACCCTGGAAAGTGGTAAAAACAGATACAGAGCGTGTAAAAACAGTAATGAATATCTGTTTGCAAATTACCGCCAATCTTACCATTTGTTTGGAGCCTTTCCTTCCGTTTAGTATGAACAAATTACGTGGTTTCATCAACCTTGGAAAACTGGATTGGGATAAATTCGGCGAAACAGATTTACTCGTATCTGGTCATAAAGTAAACAAACCCGAATTACTTTTCGAAAAAATTGAGGACAGTGTAATTGAAGCGCAATTGCAGAAATTACAGGATACAAAAAAAGCCAATGAAATGGCGGAAGCAAAAGCAACTCCTGCAAAAGAAAACATCGAATTTGATGATTTTGCAAAAATGGATATTCGTGCCGGAACTGTAATTGAATGCGAGAAAGTGGCTAAAACCAAAAAGCTGTTAAAATTAAAAGTAGATACCGGAATTGACCAGCGAACCGTAGTTTCAGGAATTGCTGAATATTACAAACCTGAAGATTTAATTGGCAAGCAGGTAAGTATTTTGGTTAATCTGGCTCCTAAAAAATTACGAGGAATAGAATCGCAGGGAATGATTTTGTGTGCTGAAAATGCCGATGGTTCGCTTTCGATTGTGGCACCGGATGTGAAAGTTAAAAACGGGTCAGATATAAGATAGTTGCTGTCATTTTGAACAAAGTGAAAAATCTCTCTCTTTTGAAACAGATTTCTCCTTCTGCGTCGTCGAAATGACAATGAGAATAAATTTAAAATACAAGTACCAACATTGCGTTGGTGCTTTTCCGTAAGTTGGCTTGCCGAGTTAAATCGGGTAGCTTACTTACTCTATTATAATAAACCGCTTTTGTACGCAAAGGCGGTTTTTTGATACAATAAAAAAGTGACATCCCATTACAAGATGTCACTTTCAGATTGAAAAGTTTAAAAGTTGCTTAACCTCTCAATATTGCTTTTGCCTCTGCATCAAGAGCATCAGTCATAAACGGAATTTTGGTTAATTCAGCAGTTTCCCGGTTGGAAGCGATTAAGTCACTTCGGTCGATTTCTGACAAATTAAACTTACGTGCACCTGCCATAAATTGCTGCAAACCACCGGCAAGTTTGTCGGCATAACCAACCATTGCCACGGCTCCAAACGGAATGTTTTTCATTTCGTCTTTTCCAACCTTATTTTTAACAGTTTCCCATTGGGCAAAAATTTCTTCAGGATATATACCATATTCGGTCACTGTTTTAGGAAGTGTTTCCCAATGGCCACTC
>JBFFMM010000063.1:0-14242 GCA_041554075.1 Draconibacterium sp.
AAATCGTGTTTTGATGACATTTTGCAAAAAGGAAGTAGCCTTACAAAAAGACTGTTTAACAATTTATAATGAGGGTGATGCAGATTACTCGGAAGATTTTATTGCCCTTACCAAGGCCTTTTATTTGCACTTTTAGATGAGAAATAGAAATGGATTAAAAATTTTGTCCATTTTATTTGAGAAAGATCGAATGGATTCATGATTAATCTTCGATGTGTTGTGCTCAATATGGGCAACTTTTTTAACAATCATTTTCTGAAAGAAATTCATTTTCCCCAAATTAAATTCTCCACCAAAACAGGCCTTCGCCTTTGCATTTAATAGTAAGGTTTTGGGGAATGCATTCTGCAATTGTAGTTCTGCTTTTTCACCTTCTTCCATGCAACAAATAAACAAACCCAATTCCTTTTCCTTGAGTTCTGTTACATTTTTATTGCAGAATTCTTTTACTCTTTTTTGAATGCATCCGGCGTGTATTGATCCACCAATAATTACTTTGTTGTACTCTGAAATATCAGGTTGAGGGAATTTCTTTAAATTTACGAGGTGTACTGTTCCTCCTAAAAAGTCTTTAAGTTCATTGGCAGTTTTTTCAGTACATCCATGAGTAGTACTGTAGGCGATTAATGTTTTCATTTTGTATAATATTTAGGCTTTTCTGATAAAAATTTGTAATCGGAGTTAAAAAATATCTATCTAAACTACCCCGTTTATATGAACAATAGTGTTAATAATCGGTTAATTCTCTAAAAATATCGGCCAAAATAAAATACCAAGTAGTATTTAATTAGATAAAGCAACTAGTTTTGCACAACATAAAGGAAATATACCATGACAATTGATATGAAACCAGAAGTTCAACTTGACACAAATTATTACAAAGTTACAGGAATAAAGAGTTTAACAGAACATACTTTTGTTCTGAGTTTACCCAAAAGTCGTTTTAAATTTGAGGCAGGACAACATGTTTCTTTGTCTATTTCGGGCGACTACCAAAGCCGCGAATATTCGATTTACAGTGCCGAAGAAGATAAAAACCTTGAAGTACTGGTGAAAGAAGTTGATGGAGGTTATTTTTCGCCAAAATTGAAACACCTGAAAATTGGGGATATGGTTGAAGTGCACGGACCGTTTGGTAAGTTTGGCTTAGACGAAAAACGGAAAGACAGCCACAAACATGTTTTTATTGCCAGTGGAACCGGAATTGCACCATTTCATAGCATTGTAAAAAGTAATACCGATTTAGATTATCATTTAATTCATGGCGTGCGCACCATTGAAGAAGGATATGAAAAAGAAGACTATGATTCGGAAAGGTTAACACTTTGCACTTCGCGCGACAACAGAGGAGATTTTAAAGGTCGTGTTACCGATTACCTTAAAAAAACAGAGTTCGATAAAAACACTTGTTTTTATTTGTGTGGTAACAGCGATATGATTTTTGATTCGATGGAGATATTGAGCGAAAAAGGTTTTGGACGTGAAAATATTACAGTAGAAGTCTACTTTTAATGAAATAATACAATTTGAAAAATGGGCTTTCTTAATTTGAAGAAAGCCCATTTTTTTATTCCTGAATGAATAGAAATAGGGTATTATTTCGAATCCACTTTCTCGCCAAAAGCCAAATCACCGGCATCGCCTAATCCCGGAACAATGTATGATTTTGGTGTCATTTCCGGGTCAACAGCTCCAAGCCATAAAGTTACATTATCGGCTTTAATATTTTCTACAATGTAGTCAACACCTTCTTTACTGGCAATAATGGCAATTAAATGCACGTGCGAAGGAGTTCCTTTGCTAAACAAAGCTTCGTAACCAATTTCCATCGATTTGCCCGAAGCCAGCATTGGATCAGAGAGAATTACTACTTTTTGATCGAGTGAAGGAGAGGCCATGTATTCAAATTCGATATCAAATTCACCCGCATCGGTATATTTTCGATACGCTGAAATAAAACAGTTTTCGGCACGGTCGAAAATTCGAAGTAAGCCATTGTGCATGGCAAGTCCGGCGCGTAAAATGGTTGCTAAAACGGGCTGTTGCACCAACTTTGGAACTGCAGCAACTCCCAGAGGAGTTTGTACATCCTTAACTTCAAACTTCATTTCTTTGCTGATTTCGTAGGCAAACAGTTCGCCAATACGGTTTAAATTATCGCGAAAACGAAGTGGATCGGTTTGAATCGAAATGTCGCGGATTTCTGCCAGATACTGGTCCAGAATTGAGTGATTGTGCCCTAAAACTTTAATTTCCATTGTTCTAATAATTAGGTAAAAATTGCATCGCCATCGCCATCCTGAAAGTGAAAATCCGTGTTGTCATTAATTTCGAATGTACTGTATATTTTTTGGCCGTATTTTTTCAGCTGCAAAAATGGGAATTTTCTTTTAAACAATTCTGTTGCCAAGCCTTTTTTATAGATTGTTGCGAATTCAATTTTGTTCTGTTTGCTAAAGTCCTTTATGAAAGTTGCTGTTTCGGTAAGAAATTCATCGGGTAGATTAAAATAAAGTGTTTTTAGATGTCCCTCACGGACGGAAAAAATAAAAAATCCGACTAGTTTATTTTGGGAAAAGAGTTTTACCGTTTTATAATAAAAGGAGTTGGAATAGGATGAAAAAGGATAATTTCGGCAGTGTTCTATTTGGTTTGACGAAATCCAGGGATTGCCGAAAATCCATTTAAGTTCGTTTTTTCCACGCTTGAAAGCACTTGTATTTTTCCCAATTAGTTGATAACATTCTTTGTCAGGGAACTGCATCGTCTCAAATTTTATGGAGGAATGATTTTCACCTGAATAAAACCACAAACGAAAGTTTGCAAAAACTGAGATGAGTAGATCGATGATTGAGAAAATGAATTTGTAGAACAGATTGGCCTTTGCTTTTGCAAATAACTTTTTGGTTTTTGGAATTAAATAGGCACGCACTCCTTCAAACTGATGAATTGCCTTAAACAGACCTGTTTTTAGGTAGAGTTTTTCTGAGTTAGGAGCATAATTGGTGAACATCAGTTTTTGGTTCCAATCCTGGTAGGCTTCCATTAAAAGTGCTTCTGAAAATCCTTGTCTTCTGTGGTTTGGATGAACCCAATTCCCGCTGCACCAGGCAAATCTAATTTGTTCGTTTTTGCTGCAAACAACGTCGGCAAACAAACTTCGAAAAGCCACCAGCTCTTTATCGATAAAACCAAGGTACAAAATAACATCGTCGGGATTTGAATGGGGGTTTGCCAAGTACGAATTTGCTCGGATAGGCGAGATGGGAATAAATTCAAAGTCGTGAAAAGATTTGCTGTTTATAAACTCTTCCAACTCTTTTAATCGTATTTTTTTTATCGCTAAGTTCAATGTTTTACAGTTGCTTTTCCAATTAATTTACGCAGTTTAAAGTAAACAAACTCTGCTTTTAAGTTTTCTCTGAAATTACCATTCTGTTCGGCCGGATATCGTTGAAAATGAGAGCTGATTTCATCGTATTTTAATCCGGCGGTTCCAAAAGTAATGTCACAAATATTTTCTTCCTTTAGTTTTTTTATGAGTTGAGCCGAAATACCATCGTCGGTAAAGGGAAAAGAAAAGGCTCTGATTTCAGAATGTACAGTTTCATTCACCCAATCCATACTTTTACGAATGTGTTTTAACTGTTTTTTCTCCGACAACTTCCAAAGCTCCGGATGTTTGTGGCTGTGACCACCGATTGAAAACCCCTTTTGGTGCAAATCTTTAATTTGTTGGGTGCTCAAATAAGGTTTATGTGCCGCTATAACAGAACTGAAATCAAGTTCTAAAAGTTCTGCTGCTTCGTTTAAAATATCGCGTTGTAAAAAACTCGCGCTAAGAATATTGTTTGCATCCAGGTTGTTTTTTTGTAGAAAACTCTCTGCCTGAGCGTCTGGATTATTCTGCATTTCGGATGCTATTAAACTGGCTTTGTAACGGTGAAACAGTTCTTTGTTGTCGACAAAACCACTGTTTACAAAAAAAGTAGCAGGAATTCCTTTTTTTAACAAAAGAGGAGCTACAATTTCAATTGATTCGCGCAGGCCATCGTCAAAACTTAAATGAAAAACTTTCTGTTTTGTGTGTGGATTTTTGTACAAATCAGCCAATGAAACAGGTTTGAAATACCTCAGGAAATAGTCGAGTTGCTGCTCAAATTGTTTTTCGTTTAAATATGGATAATTTAAAATGTAGGGGATTTTTTTATTGCTAACCACGTGGTAAAAGGGATGAAAAACCGGCGTGTTTATTCCAAACAGTTTTTCGTCTGACCATAACCTAGCAATTTGTTTGCTAAAAACACGTGGGAAGTTTGCCATACTTTAGGTGCGTTTAATCCACTTCAATGGCAAAGGTAAACGATTAAATTTAAGTTGAAAATAGGTTTCCGGTTTTGCCCCAAATCCGTTGTAAAAACGTGCAACACCTGGAAGCATTGAACCCTCAAAGTCGAGAATGAGATTTCTGCCTGCGTTTTGTTCTATAAATTTATTTACCAAAAAATACATGCCGCCCAATTCTCTTCCATGTTCTGAAGAAACTGCATTAAAGTATATTACACGGTTTTTCCAACGACAAAAATAGACGGCTGCACACAATTGGTTTTCAGGTGTATAAACACCGTAAATTTGCCCAAATCCTTTGTAAAGACCATACGAAATTATATTCTTTAATTTGGCTAGAATTTTTTTTCCATGATTTTCCGGCAGATTCTCCAATTTAAAGTCCATGTATGTTTCAAGCCGTACTCCTTCAATTAAGGTTAATTTGTTTTTGTTGGCCTTTGTTATGTTACGTTTCGTGTTTTTCGAATAACCCGATGAAATGGTTTCAAAGTCGTTTACAAGCGGCAACAAAAAATTATTGCGTGGAAGAAATTCTATGCCTTTACTTTTTTGGGGTGGCAGATTTTCGGAATTACCATGAAAATCGGAATATCTAAATTCTTTAGTGATGTAGTTGTAAAACGCTTGTTCAACTGTTGGTGTCGGCGAAGGAAAAATTCCGAGTTGCTGCGAATAAAGAGGTTGGTATAAATATTTAATCCCAATTTTATTTCGGTAGGGAAGCGGCATCACAAATTCGTAGTCGCCCCAAACCAACGCGTCCCAAACTTCGGCAGTTCGGTCGAGATGCCAGTCATAGGCATAAATACGACAATTCCCGGCGTTATCAATGCACCGATTCCATTTTTTAGCATCAATTTCAGAATGTTTTATGTGTTGAAAGTTCTGTGATTTTGCCATTCAGTATAATTTGTTCTATCAGCTTAAGCTTTTGCGTCGTTTGCCCACTCAAAACCCAGTTGATTCATTTTTTCAAATACTTCGCGGAAACCTTCCCACTGTCCCAGGTTGTTAACGGTTTCGTTGTGCCAAACGCTAACAAAAGTACCACCAACGTTTTTAACTTCCCGCATAATTTGTTTAATTTCTTCAAAAGCTTCGTTGGGCTTCAGTTGCATGTAGTGCCGCAAGGTTCCATCCATTACCTGAAACGGCACAATTAAGAGATTTGTTGTGGTTTCGTGTTTTAAATCGTAGTAATAAAATGGGGTGCAAATGCCGGCGCGAAATCCGGTTTCGGCAGAATAACCAAGAGTGTAGTCTTCCTTAATTCCTGCTTTTATCAAGCGATTGTATGTTTTTGGAAACTGAAGCATCAAATAGTGTTGACGGCTTTTCGTAATTTCAGTTCCTGCTATTTCCTCCAATCGTTCTTTTTCAATTTTAACCTTTTTCTTACCTCTTTTTTTACTCGTGGCAAACGAGGGATGAATCCCAATGTCGTATTTGGCTTCTGTTCTCTGAATTAGTTTTCGATAGGCTTCATTTGTATGGGCGATATTTTTATCGTAACGTCCATAATCGCCAAGCAAAAAGAAGAACTTAACTTTTTCCTCGTTCCCCTTAAAAACCGTGTCTAAATAATCGTAGGTATCATACGGATCGCGTTCTTTACCCGAAAATACACGCTTACGTTTCTTGTGTTCTGCCATTTCTCCTTTTAACAACGACTTGGCCCAGGCAGCATTCGTTCGCCAAAATCCTTTGTTTTGATAGGCATAAGCATTGTCAATGTCGATGGTGGAAATAAACTTAAATTTATTTTTGGCGAATTCCAGCTCAGGATAAACTTCTTTAAGCTTTTCGGCTACCAATTGCGCCCAACTATTTACAATTGGTTTTTTTAGTAATTTATATTTAGATAGAATGCTGTTTTTAGCCGGATAACGTTTCAGCTTATCACGGTCTTTTTCCAAATATTCTTCGAGCCGGGTTACAACATAAAACGATGCAGCAAATGGATCGAAAGGAAGGTGTGAATCTTTAGAACTTTCGCAAAAGTATTTTTCACCCTTATACCAAACCGAGTTAATGGTTGGTTTTATCAAAGCCTTGCATTGTGTTAGCCGATGCGGTTTTATGTAGAATTCATCGGCAAATTTTTCAAGCGAATAGTTTATTTTGGGTAATTCCGATTTTCGAAATTGCGAAGAGTTTGTGGTAAAACCAATATCTACATTTAATATCTGATTGAAAACCAATTTAAAAATGTACTCGATGCGGGGGGTGATTTCTTCAGAATAGATTAGTATCATTTTCGATTGTTTTTTAATTTAGCATTCCTTCGTCGGCAAGGCTTAAATAATTGTATTGCCCTATTATTATGTGGTCGAGCACAGTAATATCCATTATTTCGGCAGCTTCTTTTATTTTTCTGGTTATCTGCAAATCAGCGTCAGATGCCTGCATGGTTCCCGATGGATGGTTGTGGCAAAGGATAATTGAGCTCGCCATATTATCGAGGGCATTTTTTAAAATGAGACGCACATCAATTACTGTCCCCGAGATTCCACCTTTACTAATCATAAAAGTATCAATTATTTTATTTCCACGATTAAGAAGCATAATCCAAAATTCTTCGTGATTTAAATCACCAAGCACAGGTTGAAAAAAGTCAGCAGCGTCTTTACTCCCTGTGATTTTGTTTTTACTGAATACGTCAGCTTCTTTTCTGCGCTTCCCCAATTCAAGAGCGGCAACAATAGAAACGGCTTTTGCTTCTCCAATTCCGTTAAAGGTTTGTAAAAAATCGGTGGTTTTTCTGCCCAAATCATTCAGGTTGTTATCTACTGCCGTAAGTATTCGGCGCGAAAGTTCAACAGCAGTTTCTTTGGTGTTTCCCGACCCGATCAGTATGGCTATTAGTTCGGCATCAGAAAGCGAACGGGCTCCTTTTGAGAGTAGTTTTTCGCGAGGTCGGTCTTCAACGGCCCAATCTTTTAGATTTATTTTTTTATAATCGCTCATTTGCTGAGGAGTTTAAGAATTCTTTCGATGTTTACCAGCGGTTAGCCATTTGAAATTTAACCATAATAAATGGTTTTCGAAAGAGGCAAATGATAGTTTCAGAACATATGGTTGAGGCTGCAAAGCATAAAAAAACCTCTTCGAAGACCGAAGAGGTTTTAATATCTTAATGGAATATTTTTCTTACAAAGTGTTAACCTTTACGGTTAATTTCGATTTTAAGTTCGAAGCTTTGTTTTTATGAATGATATTGCGTTTTGCTAATTTATCAATCATTGCAATAACTTCAGGGAACAATTTTTCTGCTTCTTCTTTGTCAGAAGCTTCGCGTAAAGCTTTAATCGCATTACGAGTAGTTTTTGCGTAGTACTTGTTGTGTACCCTTTTCTTTTCGTCTTGACGAATTCTTTTTAAAGCTGACTTATGATGTGCCATTTCTTTTTTCTTCTCTTTTTAAATTTGTAGCCCGTAGGGGATTCGAACCCCTGCTACCAGGATGAAAACCTGGCGTCCTAACCCCTAGACGAACGGGCCTTCCTAATAGTTCCCTTATTTTTGGGACTGCAAAAATACATCATTTTTGTTATCCACCAAATTTTCAGGAAACATTTCTGTTTAAATTTTGACGTTCTTCGTTTAGAACACCGTTTTTTATTTTAGCGCTGCAAAGAAAAGCAAGTTTTTTTAAACTGCAAATAAATAGATGAAAAAAAGTACTGAAGTAACGGAATATTATCTCAATTCAAAGTTTGCTCCCAGATACACCCGACGCACAACTTCGTCGGCAGCCAGTTCACTTGCAGAACCTGCTTTTAAAATATTGCCTTCAAAAAGAAGATACGATCGATCCGTAATTCTAAGTGTTTCGTGTACGTTGTGGTCGGTAATCAGCACTCCAATGTTTTTCTCCTTAAGTTTCATAACAATTTGCTGAATATCTTCCACTGCAATTGGGTCAACACCTGCAAAAGGTTCATCTAAGAGAATAAATTTCGGATCGATGGCCAACGCTCTCGCAATTTCTGTACGCCGTCGTTCGCCGCCCGAAAGTTGAATTCCTTTACTTTTGCGAATATGACCTAAGCCAAATTCTTCAATTAAAGTTTCCAGTTTTTCGCGTTGGTATTCTTTCGGGTAGTCGGTCATTTCCAAAACCGCTCTAATATTGTCTTCAATACTCAGTTTTCTGAAAACCGAAGCTTCTTGCGCCAAATAGCCAATGCCAAGTTTCGCACGTTTGTAAACGGGTAGTTTGGTAATGTTTTGGTTGTCAAGGTAAATGTTGCCGGAAAAGGGTTGAATCAAACCTACAATCATATAGAACGAAGTTGTTTTTCCTGCCCCGTTCGGACCAAGAAGCCCTACAATTTCGCCTTGATTAACCTCAAAACTAACTCCTTTTACAACAGTTCTCTTACGGTATTTCTTAATAATGTTATCAGCTCGAAGAATCATAATTATTCAAATAACGGAATTTTTCAGGTGATCTACATCTCCTCCATTTCTTTTTCACGTTTTTTAACTACGCTTCGCGAAATAATGATGCTGATTTCGTACAGAAATACGAGCGGGAAACAGACCAAAATCTGGCTAAAAATATCGGGAGGCGTAATTACTGCCGAAAGTAAAAGCATTATCACATACGAATGTCGGCGATAGGTCTTCATAAGTTGAGGTGTAATTATACCAACCTTACTTAAAAAATAAGCAAAAATAGGGAGCAGGAACACAACCCCGGATGCGAGCGAAATGGATGTTACGGAACCAATGTATGACCTTAGATTAATGGTATTCTCTACTTCGGCACTTACTTGATAAGTTCCCAGAAAATGAATTGAAAGCGGTACAATTAAATAATAGCCAAACAAAACACCCAAGAGAAAAAGTACTGAGGTGAAAAATACGGCTCCACTCGCATGCTTTTTTTCTTTGTCGTATAATGCTGGTTTTATAAAGCTCCAAAATTCATAGAACACCACAGGTGATGCAACAATGAGCCCTGCAATAATGGACACCATTATATGAGTAGAAAATTGTCCGGCAATCTTAATGCTCTGCATTTTTAACGCAACCTGGTTTATTTTAATGGCTTCCGAACCTATTATGTCGCCCAGTTTTGAAAACATTCGGTTGGTCCAGAATTCAGGAGTTCGTGGTGCTAATATTACTACGTCGAAAATAAAATGTTTCATTACAAATGCCACAATGGCAAAAAGCATAATTGCAGATGCCGAACGAACAATGTGCCAGCGTAATTCTTCCAGATGATCGAGAAACGACATTTCGACTTCCTTCTTTTTGGGGCCTTGTTTTTTAGTCGTTTGTTCTTCTCGTGTATTTTCTTCGCTCATGAATTTTTTAATTTTTCAAAAAAACTTCACAAATGTACACGAAATTTTTGCATTTAAAATCACATAGTGGTAAATGAGAAAAATTATTTGGTTAGCAAATGATACTTCATGTAAATACTCCATATTTGTTAAATAATTGCAGGTTTTAAATGAAAGGAGGAAACTAGTTCAAATAGGTATTTTGATAAAATTCTTATTCTGCTGGATTTACTTTTATTCATAAAAAACATTAAAATTACGTGAGATTTAATTTACTTTTAATAATTTAGAATTTACATATAAAAATCGGAAACGATTTGAGCGTGAGAAGGGATATGGATAAAAATATTAAACTTACAGATAAGTTACAACAATATTTTGGTTTCGATAGGTTTAAAGGGAAACAGGAGGAAGCCATAAAAAGTGTGTTGGATGGTGACAACACTTTTGTATTAATGCCCACCGGTGGAGGGAAGTCATTAATCTATCAGTTGCCTGCCTTAATGTTAGAAGGAACCGCAATTGTAATTTCGCCATTAATTGCTTTAATGAAGAACCAGGTTGATTCAATCAGAGGTACTCATTCTGAAGATAGCATTGCTCATTTTTTAAATTCATCACTATCGAAAGCTGCTATTGCTGAAGTGAAAGAAGATGTTTTGGCAGGGAAGACAAAGCTGCTTTATGTTGCACCGGAGTCGCTTACAAAGCAGGACAATATTGAATTTCTAAAGAGAGTTAAGATTTCCTTTTATGCCATTGATGAAGCACATTGTATTTCGGAGTGGGGACATGATTTTAGACCGGAATACCGCCGGATAAAACCTATAGTTGAAGAAATTGGTAAGTCGCCAATTGTTGCCTTGACTGCAACTGCAACTGCAAAAGTTCAACACGACATTCAAAAGAACCTTGGAATCTTAGATGCCAACGTTTTTATGGCATCATTTAATCGTGATAATTTGTATTACGAAGTTCGACCAAAGGTTAAACCCGAAATCCAGATTATTAAATTCATCAAACAAAACGAGGGGAAATCGGGAATTATTTATTGCCTGAGCCGCAAAAGAGTTGAGGAACTTGCTGAAACACTTCAGATAAATGGTGTTAAAGCTTTGGCTTATCACGCAGGAATGGATGCTGTAACGCGCTCTGGTAATCAGGATAAATTTTTGATGGAAGACGTGGATGTTATTGTGGCTACTATAGCTTTCGGAATGGGTATTGATAAACCTGATGTGCGTTTTGTAATTCACTATGATATTCCCAAAAGTTTGGAAGGATATTATCAGGAAACGGGTCGGGCAGGGCGCGATGGCGGTGAAGGGAAATGTATTACTTTTTACAGTTACAAAGATATTCAAAAACTGGAGAAGTTTATGCACGGTAAACCCGTTGCTGAACAGGAAATAGGAAAACAACTTCTGTTAGATACTGTTTCATATGCTGAATCGGCCATTTGCCGACGCATTATTTTGTTACATTATTTTGGAGAGAAATACGAACCAGACAATTGTGGTAATTGCGATAATTGTTTAAATCCAAAAGAACAAATTGAGGCGAAAAATGAGATTGTAACTGCCTTAAAGGCAATGCTTGAAGTGAATGAAAAATACAAAGGCGATCATGTAGCAAATATTCTGATTGGAAATAAAACTGCCGCTGTTAAGTCATTCAAACACGATACTTTAAAGGCTTTTGGGACAGGAAAAGCATATGACGAGCGTTTTTGGAATGCTGTTTTCCGCCAGTCGATGGTAGCTGGATTAATTAATAAAGATATTGAGAATTACGGGCTCTTAAAAGTGAATCCACTTGGGCATGAGTTTTTAGCGAAACCGCATAGTTTTATGTTGGTAAAAAACCATGAATACGAAGAAGAGGATGACTCAAATACTGGAGGAGCTCCTTCGGGTGGTGCAAGTGGAGATCCGCAGTTGTTTGCGATGCTTAAGGATTTACGAAAAAAATTGGCTAAACGACACAATCTTCCTCCTTTTGTAATTTTTCAAGACCCGTCTTTGGCTGATATGTCCATTCAATACCCTATTAAAGTTGAAGAACTGCAGAACATTCAAGGTGTTGGACAAGGTAAAGCACGCAGATATGGGCGTGAATTTGTAGCTCTAATTAAAGCTTATGTTGAAGATAACGAAATAGACCGGCCAGAAGATTTAGTGGTGCGAAGCGTCGCTAATAAGTCAAAGATGAAGGTCTTCATCATTCAAAGTATTGATCGGAAACTGGCTTTCGAAGATATCGCAGATTCAAAAGGAATTGAAGTAAAAGATGTAATAACAGAAGTTGAAGCAATTGTAAATTCAGGAACCAAATTAAATATCGATTATTATATTAATGATGTTATGGATGAAGATCACCAGGAAGAAATATTTGATTATTTCCGTGAAGCAACCACCGACTCTGTGGAAGAAGCTCTTGCTGAACTTGGAGAAGATGAATATTCAGAAGATGATATTCGCTTGATGCGAGTTAAGTTTTTCTCCGATCTTGGAAACTAATCCACATTACCTATTGCTGAAACTCAACCTTTTTAATATTAAAATTGTTACTTTTGCATGGTTTTTCATGGAAAGGTAATGTAGTGTTTGTATCCACCCTGGAAACATAAACTAATTGAAGATATTTAATGACAAATTAAGATATGACAGTAGCAGTAAAAGAACAATTGAAGTACAAAGTCGCCGATATTAGTCTGGCAGATTTCGGAAGAAAGGAAATAGAAATTGCAGAGAGTGAAATGCCGGGATTGATGTCGATTCGTGAAAAATTTGGACCTGAAAAACCATTAAAAGGTGCCCGTGTAATGGGTAGTCTTCACATGACAATACAAACAGCAGTTTTAATTGAAACCCTGGTTGAATTGGGTGCAGATGTCCGTTGGTGTAGTTGTAATATATTTTCGACACAAGACCATGCAGCGGCAGCAATTGCAGCAGCCGGAGTTCCGGTGTTTGCCTGGAAAGGCGAGTCACTGGAGGAATACTGGTGGTGCACAAAAGAGGCCTTGAGTTTCCCGGGAGGAAAAGGACCGCAACTAATTGTTGATGATGGTGGTGATGCAACTCTTTTAATTCATAAAGGATTTGCTGCAGAAAAAGATGCAAGTGTATTGGATGTTGAGCCAGGCAGCGAAGAAGAAGGTGAAGTTTTAAGTTTGCTAAAACGTACCTTGGTTGAAGATAATCAGAAATGGCACCGAACTGTTGAAGAGTGGAAAGGTGTTTCTGAAGAAACCACAACCGGAGTTCATCGTTTGTAGCAGATGTTTGATAAAGGAGAGTTGCTGGTTCCTGCGATAAATGTTAACGACTCGGTTACTAAATCGAAATTTGATAATTTGTACGGATGTCGCGAATCATTAGCCGATGGTATTAAACGTGCCACCGATGTAATGATTGCAGGTAAAGTTGTAGTAGTAGCTGGTTATGGCGATGTTGGTAAAGGTTGTGCCCACTCGATGCGTAGCTATGGTGCCCGCGTAATTGTTACCGAGATTGATCCGATTTGTGCATTACAGGCAGCCATGGAAGGTTTTGAAGTAAAGCCGATGGAAGAGGCAGTGGCAGAGGGAAACATTTATGTTACAACAACCGGAAACAAAGATGTGATTACTGCCGATAATATGGCGAATATGAAAGATCAGGCTATTGTTTGTAATATTGGCCATTTCGATAACGAAATTCAGGTTGCTCAGCTTGAAAAATGGGATGGTATTGTAAAAACAAATATTAAACCACAAGTTGATAAATACTCTTACCCCGATGGTCACAGTATTTTCTTATTAGCTGAAGGTCGTTTAGTGAATTTAGGTTGTGCAACCGGTCACCCATCATTTGTGATGAGTAATTCGTTTACCAACCAAAGTTTGGCGCAGATTGATTTGTGGCAGAATAATTACGAAGTGGGTGTATTTACACTTTCTAAAAAATTGGATGAGGAAGTGGCTCGTTTGCACCTTGATCAAATTGGTGTAAAACTGACAACTTTAACCGACGAGCAAGCTGCTTATTTGGGCGTTTCGAAAGAAGGTCCTTTCAAGCCAGAACATTATAGATATTAGAGATAATTTCAATAGATATTTAAAATGGGTTTCAAGTTTTTTTGGAGCCCATTTTTAATTGTATACCCTGAGCGTTGAATTCCCCAAAAACGAAATATTGTATTGTTTGAGCGGGGCAGTTGCGGGTCCTTTTGATGGAGTTGCCGCATAAAAAAGTGAAAATTGTGATTCACAACACGGACAATCTGCCAGCAAACCATTTGGAGTGAGATGGCACGATTGGCTAATTTCATGCGTACAAGCAGCGTCGTAGGCATAGTATTCTCCTTCAACAAAACACGAAACAATTACGCCACCAAATCCAACATTCTGAAAATAAACTGAACTTCCCGGATTTTGAAGCTCGTTATAAATGTTTAGGTTGATGGGAAAATTTACGGAGACTTCAGGTATTTGCGAATCTATTTCGTCGCACGATAAGTTTAATGCTAAAAATAAGATGAAAAAAAATAAATACTTCCCGCTTTTTAAAATCAACTGCCTCATTTTTCTTACTTTTATAAACTGAAACAAC
>JBFFMM010000064.1:0-14206 GCA_041554075.1 Draconibacterium sp.
CCGATACCATTCGCGGCCTTTTTTCTCCATACTCAGGGTTTTACTCAAAACTTTTGAATTGGCCAATGCCACTATACTCCGGTTGCCAAGTGCACGCGGACCGGCCTCACCAAAACCATTACAAACTCCAACTATTTTTTTCTGAACGAGCTGTTCTGCCACCTTTTTAATGGTTTCCGGCGTTTGGGGAAGCTGGAAACTCTCAATCCCCCAATTGTTCAAATAAGCTGAATGTTTTTCCACGCTTCCGTGTTTTTTCCATTCCACAAAAGCAGCGGCACCCAATGCCAATCCCGAATCTTCGGTGCAGGGTGGAATATAAACCTCGTTAAAAAGACCGCTGTTAATAATCTGTGTATTTGCTACAATATTCAGGGCTGAACCTCCCGTATAATATAAGTTTTCAGCTCCGGTTTTTTGTTGAAGTTCTTTTAGTTTTTTTAGGATTTGATTGACAAAAATTTGTTGCAAAGTAGCTGCCACATTCTGAATAAATGGATCTTTCTGATTAAACGATTTTAATTCAATGCCAAAATCCTTATTAGCAGCTTCGAAAAACAAGGAAGTTTTTCCCCAAATATCCTGAAAGAAATTATTGGCTATCAACCATTTTTCCACCTCCGGCTTGTAAGTTCCCAGTCCGGCATAACCCATAAACTTACCCGGTACAGCATTTTGTTCCGAAAGTTTTGCGCCAATAATGGCAAAAACCAAAGCATTGGCATTGTATAGGCTTGAGTAGGGTTTTAAATCCCAATGATACTCCACCCATTCTAACTTTCCGTTTTTAAAAATGCAGGCCGAAAGATTGCTTAAACTCGCTCCACCGTCAAAATGAACCAGCAAACTATTTTCCTTAAAGTTCCCGAAAAAGGGTAAACATGAAAAAATATGAGCCAGTTCGTGATTTAATACCCATGCTTCTTTTTCTTCGCCAAACCACCAGCACTTTCCTTTCTCCAAATCATCGGCCAGCAATTTATTTAAAGGCGCCTCAAAACGTACCTCGCCATTTTGCAAGAGGAAAGTTCGCCCAACTACATTATCAATAAAAACCAGGTCGTAATTGCGCCCAAGTAGCTTTTTCTCCTTCAGAATTTCTTTTAAATGAATGTGCAGCGAATTGTCACGTTTTCTGCGGGAAATACGTTCCTGTTGCAAAAAATGTAGTACCCTGCCATTTTGCATTATTGCCAGATTATGGTCGTGAACATAAAACGGATGCTCGTAATCGAAGCGATCCTGAATACCATAAATTGCTAAGGTTGGTTTGTTTTTATCCATTGAAAATGAATTCGGCAAATTGCACAATAATAACACTGACCAGCAACAAGGTAAACAACAACTCACTCCAAAACTTTTTCTTCATAAAAACAAAAAAGTTAGCAATGAGATAAGTAACCGGAATAGCAGTAATTAAAAGCATCTCTTGCGAAGCCGCAGGTATAAAAATAAAACTGATCATCGAAAAAATAAACACCCAAAAGAAAACAGTGAAGTATTTTCTTGAACTAATTTTCTTATTATCATATTGTTTTAAAATATCGATGCTCCCAATAACGGTGAATAAAAACAGAACTCCTAAATAGATTTGCAAAGCATAATTGCCTTGAAAATGATTAACCGGGGTAGTGATATTACACCTGTAGATTTCAAGTATTTCCTGAAAGTTATCGGTAATTATAGCATAGGATGTTGCAAAGATAAAAGGCAATAAAAAGCCAAGTAGTGGAATAACAAACTCCCGCCATTTTTTTTCGCGACTTAACACGGCAATGCTTACAAAAAAAGCAGGAAACAGAACAATCAAGTTAAAGCAAAAAAGAGAGGCCACACCCAACAAAAAACCAACATCAAAAATCGCAGAATAGGGGCGTGATTTTTCGAACATTCCGAACAAACGATTAATGGCAAACAACACAAATATTGCCCCAAAATAAACCGGGTGAAGTGTGTGTAACCCAACAAATCCGCCCATTATAATTACAAAAAGTATAGATGGCAGTTTGCTTCGGATGCGAATAAACGAATAGCGGTCGTTTACCAGCTGCATTAAAAAACCTAAAGCAACAACCAGCAACAAACTTATTACGGCATGCACAAATGGATTATTACCAATCAGGTTAAGAATAGGAGAAAAAAGGATATTTTTACTTTCGCAAACCGAATAATCGTAGACAGTGGGATGCAACAAATTTTTACTCCAGAAAACAAGGGCTGCTACCGGAATTAGAAATAAATTTAGACCACTGTTTGTTTTTATCCTTTTTAATATCATCTCAATTGAAGAGTATTCACTCTATAAATCGAATCCCAAATCTTTTCTGAAATATTTTCCTTCGAAGTTGATTTCCTGTGCATTTTTAAACGAAGTTGCCAAAGCATCTTTCATGTTTTCACCATACGAACTTACGGCGATTACACGTCCGCCGGCAGTAACAACATTATCGCCACTTACCTTTGTACCGGCATGGAAAACAATACTATCGCTAATTTTTTCAGTTCCTGAAATTACTTTTCCTTTTTCGTAATCTCCCGGATAACCGCCGGACACCAACATCACGGTTACGGCAGTTCTTTCGTCGAATTCCACGCTTTTTTCGGCCAAAGTTCCTGTTGCAGCACCTTCCAGTAAATCAACAAAATCTGACTTAACACGCAGCATCACGGCCTCAGTTTCGGGATCTCCCATTCGCACATTGTACTCAATTACATAAGGATTATCATTCACATTAATCAGTCCGAAAAAGATAAAACCGTTGTATTCAATTCCATCTTTCTGTAAGCCTGTTACAGTAGGTTTTACAATCTGCTCTTCCACCTTTGCCATCCATTCGGCATTGGCAAAAGGCACCGGAGAAATTGCTCCCATACCACCGGTATTTAATCCGGTGTCGCCTTCGCCAATTCGTTTTTAGTCTTTGGCTTCGGGCAAAATTTTATAGTCTTTCCCATCGGTAATTGCAAATACCGATGCTTCAACACCACTTAAAAATTCTTCGATAACTACTTTACTGCTGGCAGCACCAAACTGACCCGCCAACATTTCTTTTAAGGAACTTTCGGCCTCGTCAATCGAATCAATAATCAACACCCCTTTCCCGGCCGCCAAACCATCGGCTTTTAGTACGTAAGGTGCCGTCATTGTTTTCAAAAATTCAACTCCTTCGGCAATATTTCCGGCACTTACCGTTAAATATTTGGCTGTTGGAATATTGTGGCGAAGCATAAAATCTTTCGAAAAGTCTTTGCTTCCTTCCAAAGCAGCACCCGCTTTTTTAGGGCCAACAACTTTCACTGATGCTAATTCCGGATCGGCAGCAAAAAAATCATGTAATCCTTCTACCAGCGGAACCTCAGGGCCAATCAACATTAAATCAATGTTGTTTTCAAGAACCAAAGTTTTTAATTTCTGAAAATCGGAAACACCGGCTTCCAGATTTGTTCCCAATGCTGCTGTTCCCGCATTTCCGGGAGCAAAAAACAGGTTTTCAATTTTGTCGCTTTGTTTTATTTTCCAGCCCAGGGCGTGTTCTCTTCCGCCAGATCCAACAATTAAAATATTCATATGATAAAGATTCTATATTTTAAAAATTATTACGAATTGGCGCTGCTATAAGCTTCGAAATGTGCTTGTAAACTTTCGCCAATTTTTTTTGCCAGTTCAGTTTGTCCTGAAGTTCTGACTATACGTTCCATATTTTGCAAATAAAACATGTTGCGCTGAATTTCCTCACTAATTCCTTTCGAGAACCGGTATTTTGTATCCAAAGCAAAATAGTAACTCAATTCATCGTCAAAATTTTCGAATGCTTTTTCAATCATTTCAACTCCTTTATCCGTTGCTCCGGCTTTAAAATAACTATCGGCTAAGTTCATTGCAAAATATTCATATGGAACAATTTCGTGTGGAATTAACTCGTTACAACGATCGATTACTGCAATTGCCGAATCTTTTTTACCCTCCGAAATCAAAACAGTTGCCAAACGGTTAAAACTGTTTCTAATGTTGGTCATCATTCGGGTATTGGTTTCATCCAAATAAACATCCGGATTATTCATTCCACCCCACTTGAATTTATTCATCAGGTTATCGTACATCAATTTGGTATTCACTCTACCAAACTGCAATTGTTGTGGCGCACTTTGAGATTTAATGGGTACCAGTCGATAGGCAAAACCTTCTACCTGGAAATAATCCTGCAAGTTCAGGTATTTGCTTCTTCCAACAGTAATTGCCCAATAAATTGGTCGTTCCCAGTTGTTGGTAGCCAACAGATCGAGAATCATCATTTCATCTTTCGACAACATGCTTTTATCCGACAAATCAATAACTATTTCGTCTACAATTTTATCGTAATCTTCAGGAGCAACCACTTTATTTCTGATAACCGCTTCTTTGTCAACCTTAAATTTTATGACCTTTTTAGGAATATAAGCCGCATTGTCGGCCTGTGTTAACTTGGTTGCCGGGTTATCGTTGGCAATAAAATCAACGGCTTCTTTTAAGCCTACGTAATCGCGTTTAATCCGTGGGTTATCAACAATGTAAACGGCATCGCGTGTTCCCAAACGGTATTGTTCAGGTTTTAATGTGAATGGAAGCGGCTCCGATTCATAAGCTTTCCGGCGCATTTGATTGGTGTACCAGTCGGTTTGCAAATAACTTAAATTGCAAACGCGCACATCGGTACGAACACCTTCCACCTCCTGGTTATACCAAAGCGGGAATGTATCGTTATCGCCATTGGTAAAAATTACACCATTGGGCTTGCATGTTTCGAGGTAGTTGGCACCAAAATCGCGTGCCGTGTATCGTCCCGAACGATCGTGGTCGTCCCAGTTTTCAGCAGCCATAATTCCGGGAACCAAAACCAGTGCGATTATTCCTGTTGCTCCGGCAGCAATAGTTTCAGGAATGTATTTTTTTAAAGTTTCGGTAATGGCCAACACGCCTAAACCAATCCAAATGGCAAAGGCATAAAACGAACCGGCGTACGCATAATCACGTTCGCGGGGTTGATGTGGATACTGATTTAAATAAACCACAATGGCAAGTCCCGTTAAAGTAAACAAAAGAAATACCACCCAAAGTCCCTTTTTCCCTTCTTTGCCACGGTTATACTGGAAGAATATTCCCAAAATTCCGAGCAAGAATGGAAGAAAATAGTAGGTATTCCGAGCTTTATTATTTGCCAATGATGCAGGCAAATTATCCTGATCGCCCAAACGGGCCTCGTCGATAAATTTAATACCACTTAACCAATTTCCATGCAAAACACCACCGTGCCCCTGAATATCATTTTGACGTCCTACAAAGTTCCACATAAAATAACGCCAATACATAAAATTCACCTGGTAACTAAAAAAGAAGCGCATGTTTTCGCCAAAGGTTGGTTTTACAATTACCTCGGTTTCTCCCCGTTCGTTACGATGCTGAATCCGGGTTCCTTTAATTTGTCCCCACTCGGCATAATCCTGTGCGTGCGAAGGATCCATTGAACTCCACATTCGCGGGAAAAACCCTGTAAATTTTGGATCGTAGTTGGCACTGTAACGATGGTGCGTAATCACATATTTTCCATCGATTTGCGAATAAATTGCACGGCCTTCAGTAAATCTTTTCGAAGGATTTAATGGTGAATTGTAGTATTGCCCGGTAAATAACGGACGATCGCCATATTGTTCACGATTCAAATACCCCAGCAAAGCAAACGCATTGTTTGGGCTATTCTGATCCATTGGGGGTTGCGCCGATGAACGGATTATAATAATCGCAAATGATGAATATCCGATTAAAATAACTGCAATGCCCAATAAAACGGTATTCCAAATTACCTTTTGCTTTTTGTGGGTATAAATTATTCCGAATGCCAAAGCTGCAATTACCAGTGCTGAATAGAAAAACAATCCCGAATCGAAAGGCAAGCCAAAAGAATTGACAAATACCAGCTCAAACCACGAACTAATATTTACAAATCCCGGAATAATACCATACATAATTACACCCAACAAAGCAACAGAAGCAACCAGTGCCCAGATGATTCCTTTGCGTGTAACTTCATATTTTCTGAAATAATAAACAAATACAATCGCCGGAATGGCCAGCAAGTTTAGCAAGTGAACTCCAATTGAAAGACCGACAATGTAAGCGATAAAAATAAGCCAGCGATTGGCATAAGGTTCATCGACAACATCTTCCCATTTTAAAATGGCCCAAAACACAAGCGCAGTTAACATCGATGAACTGGCATACACTTCGCCTTCGACAGCTGAAAACCAAAAAGTATCGGAAAAGGTGTAAGTCAAGGCACCAACCAATCCACTTGCAACAATAGCAATGGTCTGTCCAAACGAAATTTCATTGTTTTTAACCAATAACTTTTTCGCCAGGTGGGTAACGGTCCAAAACAAGAATAAAATAGTAGCTGCACTAGCTAATGCCGAAAGTACATTTACCATTTTAGCCGCATTTTCGGGGCCGCCAAACAAGGTAAAAAAACGACCCACAATCATAAATAAAGGTGCTCCCGGTGGATGTCCCACTTCAAATTTAAACGCTGTGGTTATAAACTCGCCACAATCCCAAAAACTTACGGTGGGCTCGATCGTTAACAGATAAACAACGGCGGCAATTAAAAAACTTACCCAGCCAAATACGTTGTTAAACAGTTTGTATTGTTTCATTTTATACTTTTTTCAGAATGTTGCGACACCAATTAATAGCGCCGTAAATATTGCGTAAATATTCAACAGCTGCGAAGATAAGGGTTTTGCCGAAAATAGCTGCGTTTGTATTCTTATTTTAAGATTATTAAAGCTTTAGTATCATCCCCGAAACCATTCGACCGGTTTCGACACCATCGCGGCGCGCTGAATAATACTTCTCTTCTTCCATAAACGAACATTCACCCAGGATTTCAATGTTTTCGGTAGCTAAACCACAGCTTAATAAAAGCTGACGATTTGCCTCCCAAAGATTAAAATGAAACTTATCGGAGGCATTTTTACGTAGCGTTTGCGCAACATTCGGAATCGACTTTTTAGCCGCTTCCACAACCTCATCGCCAACTTCATAAATTTCGGGACTTATTGATGGACCAATAGCTGCCCTAATATTTTCAGGCAAACTTCCATAATCCAGAACCATTCTGTTTACTGCATTTGCCACAATTTTCCCAACCGTTCCGCGCCAACCGGCATGAATGGCAGAAACAACTTTTTCCACCGGATCGAAAAGCAAAATGGGCACACAATCTGCCGTTTGAACACACAAACAAATTCCTGTTTTATTGCTTACCAAAGCATCAGTTTCGTTTATTGCCTCTTCCGGTAGCTCTGAAATTTGCACCACACAATTGGTGTGCGTTTGATTCGGGAAAACAATTTGTTCTGGTTTCAAACCAAGGATTTCAGCCAGCTTCACTTTGTTCTCCGGCACATTCGAGTACCGCACATTTTCAATATCCAAAGTTTGTTTTGTGG
Organism: Draconibacterium sp.; assembly: GCA_041554075.1. GTDB lineage: Bacteria > Bacteroidota > Bacteroidia > Bacteroidales > Prolixibacteraceae > Draconibacterium. The sequence continues at coordinate 7,486 of JBFFMM010000064.1, forward strand.
TAGTAAAAGCAAAAACGTTAGTAAAAGACTCAAATAGTTTATAGTGAACAAGACCTGCGTTTTTATCCATTCCGTAATAAATCGTTTAATCGTTGTTTATCGAGCAAAGTAACCGTTTTCTTTTCAATTTTTATCAGGCCCTCATTCTGCATATCACCAAGAACCCGCGCCAGCGAAGGACGAGTAACTCCAAACAAATCGGCCAATTGTTGCTGTGTATTTTTCAATTCGAACGAATGAAATTGCTCGCCTGCTTGTTTCAAAAGAAAATGAGCTACCTTTTCTTTAATGGTTTTAAAACTCAGAAAATGTAATTTTTGCGAAAGAAACTGTGCCCGGGTTGAAATATTATTCAGGTAATTTCGCAGAAGTTTTGTATTCAATTGTAGAAGTTTTAAAAACTCGGTAACAGGAATGGCCAGCACACTAGCATTGTTATTGGCAGTAACCGTTACCGGAAATTTGTTTTCCTTACCAAATAAAAATGCAGATGCCAGTGGTTTTGGCGCTTCAATGTCTTCAATTTTTACCGTTTTCCCTGAATAATCAATCATCTCCCCGCGAACACTTCCCGACAAAATAATATACAAGTTTTTCACTTCGTCGCCGGCATACACCACAACCTCATCTTTTTCAAAATTTTTTATCTGAAAATGAATTTGCTCCAGCAGTTTGTGGGTTTCTTCGTCAGATATCCCCATAAAAACAGGAGAATACGTTAATAATTGATAATTCAACATTTATTTGCTGTTTGTAACAATTGATACAAATTCTGAAACGCTTAGCCACTACTTTTGTTGTAGAAAATTAAAAGAAATAAGTATGATACGCGAGATTGTAAAAATAGATGAGGAGTTATGTAACGGATGTGGCGACTGTGTTCCAAACTGCCACGAAGGTGCATTGCAGATTATTGATGGGAAAGCACGATTGATAAGCGAACTGATGTGCGACGGACTGGGAGCATGTTTGGGACATTGCCCCGAAGGAGCCATTACAATTGAAAAACGCGAAGCAGAAGATTACGACGAAGTAGTTGTAATTACACAAATGATAAAAGCCGGAAAAGCTACCGTTTTTGCTCATTTAAAACATTTGCAAGATCACGGCGAAACCGGATTTTTACAGCAGGCTTTGGGTTACATAAAAGCAAACCGCGAAGCGATGCCGTTTGAAATTAGCGAAGTACACGAATTGCTGCACAGTCAGACCACACAAGAAGTTGCAGGTACAGGAGGTTGTGCCACCGGAAGTTGTCCGGGATCGGCACCCATGGCTTTCGATACCGGAGGATTTAAAATGGCAACGCCAGCAAATGAAGTTCCTTCGGAATTAACTCAGTGGCCGGTACAAATGCACTTGATCAATCCCGCTGCCTCTTATTTTCACGGTGCCGATTTATTAATAGCTGCCGACTGTGCCGGTTTTGCCTACGGTAATTTTCATAACGATTTTATAAAAGGCAGAAAAATGGTAATTGCCTGCCCGAAATTAGACCAGGGACAAGACATTTACATTCAGAAAACAGCCAGCTTAATCGACGTTTCAAAAGTGAATACTATTACGGTTGTTATTATGGAAGTACCTTGTTGTGGCGGCTTGTCGCGAATGGTAAAAATGGCTACAGAAATGGCTTCACGAAAAGTTCCGGTAAAAGAAGTTGTAATAGGAATTAAGGGAGATATATTAAGCGAAGAGTGGATCTAAAATAATCACAACGCTTTTTTAGCAGCCCCCCTTTTCAACATTCAAATGAAAGGAAAAACCGGAATTCTATTTTTCGGATTTAAAGAATCCTTTTTCCAAAAAAGTATTAATCAAAAAAAGTTAGAAATATGAGTATGTTTTGTTATCAATGTCAGGAAGCCTCAAAAGGTACAGGTTGTACAATTGCAGGAGTTTGCGGAAAAACAAGTGATGTAGCCAACCTTCAGGATACTTTATTGTATGTATTGAAGGGAATTAGCTGGTACAACGAAAAGTTACGGGCACAAAATGTAAATCCCGAGAAAGTAGATAAATTTGTTTTCGACGGGTTATTTAGTACAATAACGAATGCGAACTTCGACAAAGATGTTTTCACCAAACGAATTATCAAAGCTTTACAATTGCGGAATGAATTGCACGCAAGATGTTTAACCTTAGACATAGCGTTACCAAAAGAACTTCCGGCAATTGCAACCTGGAATGCCAGTTCGGTTGAAGAGTTTGAAGCCAAAGCCGAAGAGGTGGGTGTTTTAAGCACCGAAAATGAAGACATCCGTTCGTTGCGCGAGTTGATTATTTACGGCGTAAAAGGAATAGCTGCATATGCCGAACATGCCTACAATTTAGGCGGAAAGAAAGCTGAAATTTTTGCATTTATTCAACGTGCTCTTGTAGCAACTACCGAAGACTTATCGGTTGATGAACTGGTTGCACTTACTTTAGAAACCGGCAAATTTGGTGTTGACGTAATGGCTTTGTTAGATGCTGCAAACACTTCGGCTTATGGAAATCCGGAAGCCACAAAAGTAAATATTGGAGTTCGTACCAATCCGGCAATACTTATTTCCGGTCATGATATGAAAGACATGGAAGACCTGTTAAAACAAACCGAAGGAACCGGAGTTGACGTTTATACTCACAGCGAAATGTTGCCGGCACACTATTATCCGGCCTTTAAAAAATACGAGCATCTGGCCGGTAACTATGGAAATGCATGGTGGAAACAAAATACTGAATTTGAAAGTTTTAACGGGCCTATTTTATTTACTACAAACTGTATTGTTCCGCCAAAAGCATCAGCAACTTACACTAACAGAATTTATACAACCGGGGCATCGGGTTTAAGTGGTGCCACTCATATTCCGGATCGTGCAGAAGGCGAGATGAAAGATTTTAGTCAGATTATTGAGCACGCAAAAAAATGTGCTGCTCCTGTAGAAATTGAAACCGGAACAATTACTGGTGGTTTTGCACATGCTCAGGTTTTTGCCCTGGCCGATAAAATTGTGGATGCTGTAAAAACAGGTGCCATTAAAAAATTCTTTGTTATGGCCGGTTGCGATGGACGAATGAAAAGCCGCGATTATTACACCGAGTTTGCTGAGCAGTTACCACAAGATACCGTTATTTTAACTGCAGGTTGCGCGAAATACCGTTACAACAAATTGCCATTGGGCGACATTGGCGGAATTCCGCGCGTAATCGATGCCGGACAGTGTAACGACTCATACTCATTGGCAGTTATTGCACTTAAATTAAAAGAAGTGTTCGAACTGAACGATATCAACGAGTTGCCAATTGCCTACAACATTGCATGGTACGAGCAAAAAGCAGTCATCGTATTGTTGGCATTGCTTCATTTGGGAGTTAAAAACATTCATTTGGGACCAACACTTCCGGCATTCTTATCGCCAAACGTTGTAAATGTTTTGGTTGAGAATTTTGGAATTGCCGGAATTACAGAGGTGGATCAGGATTTGAAAATATTTATGGAAGGAGCTTCAGCTTAAAAATTGAAGTTAGGAGAGGGACAATTGGAAACAGTAAAGTTTCAAAGTTGGTTTTTGGTTTTTTAAAATGGCATCCACCAATTGGTGGGTGCCATTTGTATTATACCTGATTAAAGACTTTCTCCGATGTAGGAATAGTAAAATAAAAAGAAGACCCGTTCCCAATTTCGCTCTCTACCCAAATCCGACCTTTGTGTTTTTCAACAAATTCTTTGCACAAAATCAAACCCAAACCGGTTCCCTTTTCCCCCTGTGTTCCTTTAACAGATTCATGTTCACCTAAATCAAAAAGGGTTTTTAATTTATCGTAAGCAATTCCTAATCCTGTATCTTTAACGCAAAAAGTTATCCATCCATTGTTTGATTTTTGTGCACTTATGCTGATTTTTGAACCTGATCTGCTAAACTTTATCGCATTCGACAACAAATTACGAAATACGAGCGAAAGCATATTCGTATCGGCAAATACAGAGGCATCTCCTAATTCAACTTTATCAATAATTTCAATATCTTTTCTCTTTGAAAGTAGATTAAACTCTTGAGTAATCTTATGAAGATACGAATCAACAGAAATAGCAATTGGCTTAAAATCAATCCTGTTTTGCTGGGTCTGCGACCAGGTAAGAAGATTCTCCAAAAGAGAAAAAGCATTTTCTCCCGATTTTTTTAAATCATTTAAAACACGATTAATCATTTTCTTATCCAAATCATCGTAGTTTTCGAGCAAAACATTTGTAAATCCAAGAATGGTATTAAACGGACTTCTAAGATCATGCGCAATAATTGAAAACAGCTTGTCTTTTGTGGCATTTATTTGAGCTAGTTCCCGGGTTCTGTTTTGAACTGTTATTTCCAGCTTTTTCTTTTGTTTTTTTAATGAAGAAACTCTGATGAAATAAACTGACAGGGCTATTAGTAGAATAATTAGAACTATACTGCTTTTGAACCACCAGGTTGCCCACCATGGTGGAACTACAACCAGATTCAAAGCAACTCCTTGTTCATTCCATATGCCGTCGTTATTCGAGCCTTTTACTCGGAAAACATATTCTCCCGGATCCAGATTTGTATAGGTAGCATCCCTACTTTCTCCACTATAAATCCAGTCCTCATCAAAATTCTCAAGCATGTAAGCATGTTGATTTTTCTGCGGTCGGGTAAAATCCAGTACACTAAAATGAAATGTTACTACACTTTGATCGTACCGTATTTTTAACTCTTCTGATTCTGTAATAATTCGTTTCAATGGTGATCCTTCGGAACCTGGAACCACCTTTTGATTCAAAATTTCCAAATCAGTTAGTTGTACACGTGGTATTTTGGTATTTTTTTCAATCCGATCGGGAAAAACAATAGAAAAACCATTCACTCCTCCAAAGAATAAGTCTCCTTCACTACTTATTAACTGGCTTCGTGGTCGAAATTCATTTCCTTGCAGGCCATCGTCTTTTGTAAGAATAATGTGGTTCTTTAATTTTCCGTCCCATTTGCATATTCCAGATCGCGTACTAAACCATAATCCTCCCAAATCATCTTTCAAAATGCCACGAATATTGTTACTTGGCAATCCATCTTTTACCGAGTATTTTATATTAACCCCAGTCTCTGGATTTAACTGATTCAATCCCGACAAGGTAGCCACCCAAACAGATGTGTCATTCTCGACAAAAATATCGTAAACATGCTGGTTACTTAAGGTTTTTGCATCCAAATCTAAAAGCGAAAACACTGTAAATTGTTCGGTTTTTGTATCAAAAGATGCAAGCCCCGATCGAGTTCCAATTAGTACGTTCCCATGATTTCCCATTCGAACAACATTCACATAATTGTCGTTTATTTTACTATTGGAAATGTTGTAAGAAATAAACTTATTCGTTTGAGGATAATAATGAGCAAGTCCATTATTATAGGTTCCCAGCCATAAATCGTCGTTTTGTCCTTTTAACATACTAAAAATATTGTCACTCGGAATGTCACTGTTTTCTGTATTAAAACTCTGAAACTTTTTCTTTTTCTCATCATAGCGCAGCAATCCATCGCCCCAGGTCGATAACCAAATATTGTCATTATCAATTTCAATAGCAAGAATATAATTACTTGGAAGGTTAGAATTATTGGTACTCAAATTCCGAAATAAACCCGTTTTTTTATTCAAAATATTTACGCCGCCGCCATCGGTTCCTACCCAAATATTTCCCGACTCGTCCTCGGCAAATGTATTTACCATGTTATTTGTTAAACTTAAATCGCCGCCTTTAAACTTCGAATAAGCAACAATGGCATCGCCATTCTTAGGAACAATGTTTACACCGTAAGCAAAAGTTCCAATCCATAGATTTTCTGAATCATCAACATAGAGGCACTCTCCCGAATACGTGATAGTAGATAATGGATCTGAATTGCTGGCTAGAAAATGTGAAAAATTTTGCTTTTCAGGGTTAAACAGAAACACTCCATCGTTTTCTGCACCTATCCACAAATTATTTTGTGCATCAACAACCAAGGATAACAACCTGTTTTTTGAAATCGAATTTGGATTATCCGGATTGTGTTTATAATTTACCAATTGCAGTTCACCATCTGTTGATTTAGTAACGCGAAATAATCCGTGATCGTAACTACTGCTCCATATCGCCCCCGTTTTATCCTCAACAATCCGATTAAATCTTACTTCCGAATAATTTTCACCATCAATTCCTCTGTTAACAGGCTCAAATGTTTTTGTATCTGATTGAAATAAATAAATACCACGCAATGATCCAACCCAAAGATTATTATTTCTGTCGAAACATAAATCATCTATCCTAATGTCATTGTATTTTTGTTTGTCCCGAGTTTCAAATGGATAAAGCTGATAGGTATTTTGTTTTGGATAAAAATGAATAAGCCCCTTGTTGCTGGCGATATACAGACTCTCATCAGCACCTTTTTCAACACTTCTGCATTGAAACGTAAAATTAAACAAACAACTATTCGAATCGTTACTGAAAGTAATAAATCCATCTGTACAGGGATCATACATACTTAATCCGGCATTGGTTCCAACATACATCTTTTGGCCAACCAAAAGCATTGAAATAATAAGATTATCAGGAATACTCCATCTATTTAAACGGCTGTGTTTATATACTTTTATTTCAGATCCATCGTATCGGTTAAGTCCATCTGCTGTTCCAATCCACATAAATCCGTTATGATCTTGCAACATACATATTATGGTTGAA
>JBFFMM010000065.1:0-14189 GCA_041554075.1 Draconibacterium sp.
AAAGAGCAAAGTCAATATGAAAAGTCATACTTGCGCCATCTTTGTCCCAAAAATCCTTTGAAATAACCCGCTATTCCTTCAGTATTTTCGAAACAAATCTAGTGCAATTCTGACTTTCTGTGAAAATATTTTAGAGTCGAAACTCAGGTTAACACCAATATTGCCATAGAAAGTGGCTCAACTGTAAATTTATCTTTTACCATAGCACCTAAACCATCTTCATTGATATCGGTTGCATTGGCAATTAGCTGATAGTTGCCTTCGGGCAAAGGAATTTCTATTTCTTTTTCGTTGCCGTTAAAAATGAATGTCATCTTATCCCACGTATCGCCAACCGACTTTCCGTCTAAACAATAAGAAACCACTCCGATTTGATAATTTGTACAGAAATTAAGATTATTCCTGATTTTTTTGGCTTTTGCCATTCTTAAAGCCGGATGGTTCTTCCGAAGTTTTATTAGTTTTTGGAAATACTCAAAAACATCGATATAAGTATTCTTACGATCCCAATCAATTTGGTTGATGGTGTCGGGCGATTTATACGAATTTCCATTCCCTTTTTTACTCCTACAAAAATCAACGCCAGCATGTAAAAGTGGCACTCCTTGCGAGGTTAAAACCAAAGCTCCGGCCAACTTTACCCGTCTTCTTAATTCTTCATCGCTCGCTTTTGGCAAACTTTGTTTTAATTTGTCCCAAAGCGTATAATTATCATGACACGACACATAGTTGATACACTGATTGGGTTCGGCAGCCCAATGAAACGATACAGATTCAATGTAATCGGGATTTACCTGCGGGTGATAAACTGCTCCTGTAATTCCAAATTTAATCGCCTCTTCCCGCAAACCTAAACCACTTACAAAACCTTTCGACTTTTTATCGCCATGATTTCCTTTTAAGGCATCCCGAAAATCGTCGTTAAAACTTGCAATACCATTCAACTGTGAGGTATTTTGTTTAACCGCACGCTGTTCTTCCGACATCGGACTTTGATCGGCTGCCCATCCTTCGCCATACAAAAATAAACCAGGGTCTATTTTATTCAATTCCGAACGGATTTCCTGCATGGTTTGCATGTCGAGAATACCCATCAAATCAAAACGAAAACCATCCACATGAAATTCTTCGATCCAGTATTTTAATGTGTTGATAATATATCTGCGCACCATGGTGCGTTCTGACGCAATTTCGTTGCCACAACCCGAAGCATTGGCAAAAGTTCCATCGGCTTTTTGTCGGTAAAAATAACCCGGAACAATTTGATTGAACACTGATTCTTTAGCGTAGTAAGTATGATTAAATACCACATCTAAAATTACGCCAATACCATTATTGTGAAGTGATTGTACGAGTTTTTTAAACTCCAGTATTCGTGTACTTCCATCGTAAGGATTTGTAGAATATGAACCTTCGAGCGCGTTAAAATGCTGCGGATCGTATCCCCAATTGTATTTTTCCAGCGGTTTTTCTTCGTCAATAGTAACAAAGTCGTTTACCGGCAATAAATGCACATGAGTAATGCCCAGTTCTATTAAATGATCGAGCCCGGTTTTAACTCCATCTCCCGTTTTTGTATCAGATTCGGTAAATCCCAGGTATTTCCCTTTGTTTTGAATACCCGAGTTCTCAGCAATAGAAAAATCGCGAACATGAGTTTCGTAGAGAATCGCTTCGGTAAAACTTTTATAGCGCGGACCATTGTCGTTAATCCAGTTATCAGGATTTGTTTTATTCGGGTTATAAATCATCCCACGCAAACCATTTGCTCCAACACATCGTGTGTAAATACCCGGAACTTCGTCGAGCCACTCTCCGTCGTTTACACGAAACGTATAAAACTTACCATCGTAATCACCGGATAAAACAGTTGACCAAATGCCATTTTCAAACTGCTGTAGGTTTGTTTTGTGATAGGCCTCTCCACTAACTCCATCCTTGTATAGGCGTAACTCAACTATTTTTGCCGTTGGTGCCCAAATTTTAATTTTCGTTTTTTCGGGCGACCAAAAAACACCTAAATCATTTGCGTCATAATTTGGGTACGTTGAAAAATCAATATGATTAAACTTCCAGTTTCTCATTAGAATTTAAACAAAGTTTTACGCAAAAAAACAGACTTACTACCCAGCTTCTTCCCTTTCACATCGGCTAAATAAACCTTTGCTTTTGGGAATTTTTTCAAACGTTTATCGTGTCCGTAAAAACGGGTTAAATTAATGTGCAAAGTATGTGTTTTACCTTTTTCCAAAAACAAGGGATAAAAGGTGCGATTTTCCATTCCCTTTAGTTTGAATTTCCGTTTGATCCAAAAATTGTCGAAAACCAATAAAGGTTGATCTAAATCGATATCTGTATTCCCGGTATTTTTAATATTCAAACTTAAATTATCGGGGTAATACAAGGTATCCTTTTCCAAATTCATACTAACTTTTCGGTTCGGAAACAAAGGTTTATTTCCCTTTTTATGATTCCTCTTAAAGGGTTTTGCCATAAAAATAAAAGCCAGCACTAAAACCAGCAGAATAATTAAAACCCACAAGATTTTGTGGCCTTCCGGACCAATCTCGTTCTGCGCAAAAAGCAAATGCGAACTCATCAATAAAAAAGCAAGTAAAACAACCTTCTTCATGCATTTTAAATTTGGATCAAAAGTACACCTTTTTTTAAGTTGAATGGGTTTACAACGGCCAATGTTAAGAAGCAAGTTAACAGGAGAAATATAATTGCTTTGTTTGTATTACAACTATAATAAGTCGACAATAATTTGATATTACCTGAGTGCTTCAATTTCAGCTATGGTTTTTGGTTTGGGCTTGCCCAGTAATTTGGCGCCTGTTGGGGTCATTACAAAATCTTCTTCATTTCGTATTCCCCCAAAATTACGGAAGCTATCCACCTTCTCCCAGTTAATAAAGTCGTTAAACTTATTTTGCCCGCACCACAAGTCAATTAGTTCCGGAATAAAATAAATACCGGGTTCAATAGTAAATACATGCCCCACTTGCAGTGGTTTTGCTAATCGCAGCGATTTTAAACCGAACTGAGTACTTTTAGGCTGCCCATCGTAACCTACCCAAACTTCACCCAAATCCTCCATGTCGTGCACATCAAGCCCCATCATGTGCCCGGTTCCACAAGGGAAAAACAAGGCATGTGCACCGGAATCAAAAGCATCCATCGCATCACCTTTGGTAAAACCCATCGCTTTCAGTCCATTAAAAATAGTAGTGCCTGCAGCAATGTGTGCATTTTTAAATGGTTTGCCCAATTCCAATGCGTCAACAGCCGCCTGATGAGCTGCAAGCGCTATTTCGTAAATATCTTTTTGCTCCGAACTAAAGGTCTTACTCGCCGGAATAGTACTCGACAAATCTCCGGCATAACACATTTTATTTTCGTAACCGGCATCCACCAAAAACAAATCGCCCTCTTTTATGGTATTTCCGTGGTAGTGATTGTGCAAGGTTTGCCCATTTATGGTAGCAATTATCGGGAAAGCAATATTTCCGCCGGCAGCCAGCGCAACTTTATTGATTTCTGCAGCTACCTGTGCTTCAGTTATTCCGGGTCGTACAAATTTCATGGCAGCCACATGCATGTCAACCGAAACATCAACAGCCTGGTGAATTTGTTCTATTTCTTCATCACTTTTAAATTCGCGCTGACTAACCACCGCCTTTACCAAATCGTGTGAATAGGTGTTGGCTACATCTTTTGGTGCCACATCAAGCAATTCGAGCAACTTAATTTTATTCTCGGGGCGATAAACTGGCAGGAAGTGTATTTTTTGTCCCATTCGCGTTGCCAAATCCACTACCCCCTTTAGCTTTTTTACTTCCTGAACATTACTGATTCCGCACTTTTCGGCTCTTTCTGCAATGGTTGGCTGAGGTCCCATCCAAACAATATCGTCGATGGTATAATCGTTTCCAAAAATAATTTCACGGTCGTTTTCAATATCAATTACTGCAGCCAGCCCGGGATGTTGAATTCCAAAGTAGTAAAGGAAAGTACTGTCTTGTCTGAAATGATAAGTATTGTCAGCGTAGTTCATCGACGATTCATCGTTACCTAAAAGCAGGATCAATCCTTTTCCAACTTTTCCCTTTAACTCTTTTCTTCGTGCTATATAAGTTGTTTTCTGAAACATCTTTCCACTTTTAAATGAGTGTGTGAAAATAGGAAATTTCTTTTCATTGAGATGTAACATACATCAGGTCTTTGAAAGAAAGTATACAGTCGCAATGTTCAGCAAAGAAAGGTTATACCCATATAGCAACGAAATACCTTACTACTATGATATACTGAAGATTTTATTGGAAAGCACCTAAAAGTATTCGCTTTGAATTGAAACCAATCTTGCATTTTAAGCATATAAACCGATACAGAAACACTAATACTTTAGCCATGAATGAAAATCTTGTAACATTAGTAAAATTGCCCTATTCAAAAGCGCACATTTTGAAGATGCGTTTAGAGGCAAAAAAGATTAAATGCGAATTGGAAGATTTCCATTTAATCGAAGGAGCACCCACCTCAACAATCAGAGTTATGATTCTGGAAAAAGACATTAAAGAAGCATTAGCAGAGCTTGATTTTTTACTGGGTCTTAAAACGGATGTCAAAAAGCAAAAAGAGGAAATGAAAAGTCGCCAGATTCTGGTTCCGGTTGATTTTTCGGAAGTTTCGGAGAAAGCTGCACGACTGGCCTTTAACATTGCCAGCCATTTAAACGCAGAACTGGTAATTATGCACTCGTACATTAGCCCGATCCGCTATGTGCTTCCGTATGGCGATGTTTATCCATATGAACCCACAATTATGATGCAATCGGATGAAGTTGAAAAGAAAGCGGATAGTGATTTTAAAGCCTTTTTGTCGAAACTGGTAAAAAGCATCGGCAAGAAAAAATGGGATACAGTAGTGATGCAGTTTATCATTAAACCCGGATTTGCCGATGAAGATATTTTGGGATATGCCCGTGAACAACATCCAAAGCTTATTGTCATCGGACGCGGAGGCGATAAATCGTGGTCGGGAACAGTTGGAAGTGTAACTGCAGATATTATGTATAATGCACCAGTGCCGGTATTGATTGTCCCCGAGGAAATGGAAGAAAAACCGATAGCAGAGTTTACCCAATTTTTGTATGCTACCAACTTTGATACAAAAGATTTTTCTGCTCTCGACAAGCTCATGGATATTCTGCTTCCATTTGACACTCAGATTACCTGTGCCCATGTTGGCGAACCAGATAACAACAGCTGGGATCTGGCACGTTTGGAAGGTATGAAAGCTATTCTGCACAAAAAATACGAGTCGAAAAAGTTCGATTGTAAACTAATTATGGGAAACGATGTTTTAGAAACGCTGTCCAGTTATCTGGAACTCGAAAAAGTAGATGTTTTGGCGTTAACAACCCACAAACGTGGAATGATTTCGCGTTTGTTTAATCCGAGCCTGGCTCGTAAAATGGTATTTCACACAAATACTCCGTTGCTGGTATTCCACGCCTGATGAATAGGCACTGTTTGCCCGAAAAATCATCGGCATTGCTAAAAAAAGCTTGCAGCAGGAAACATGAAACTCAGTGTACAGAAAAGAAGTGAAGAAATTTTGGGACTTAACATTTTGATTTAGATGAACCTTTTATAACCTAATCTTCCCTTTCCTCGTAAGCAAAATTGTTTCACCAAAAAATTACAGTTATGAAAACATTTACTTCGCTAATTGGATTATGTATTATTATTACAGCGTTTAGCTCGCTTAAGAGCTATGCCCAGGAAGTTACTCCACCAGAAAATTTTGTTGTATTTGAAGAATTTGTTGCGCCTGCCGACATGCCGGCTTACACCAAAGCTCAGGAAAAAGTGACAGAACTTTGGAGCCAGTTTAAGTTAGAAATCCCTGTTTTTTCTTACCGCAACGACGACAATGCTTTTTATTGGGTAGTTCCGATTAAAAATTTTGCAGGAATGGATGCCCTTTACGAAACGATGATGGGGGTCTGGAAAAAGATGAAAGACGAAGGAAACTTTGATGCAGATAAAGAATTCCGTGATTTATCAACCGGAAGACAAACGATGATACATTGGTCAAAAGAGCTATCGTACCACCCCAGCGGTGAGTTTGGGCAAAGCAAAGAAAAACCGTTTGTTGAATGGACTTTTTGTTACCTGCTTGCCGGACATGAAAAGGAAGCCGCCGAAGCGATAAAAAAATACCAAACGTTTTACGATGGCATTGATGAAAACTATGAATGGGATGTATATACTGTCACAATTGGACACGATACACCGTGCTGGATTCTTATGGTGCGTGCCGAAAATGAATTGGCTCTTCGTACAGTGGAAAACGAAATGGACAAAAAATACAGTGAAGATTTTCAGAAAATGTGGCAGAATTTTTCTCAACATGTGCGTAAGGTTGAAAACAAAAAAGGCTGGTTTTTACCCAAATGGTCGACTAACTGGGAAATGGAATAAGAACTGTTTCAGTTTTCTGAAAAAGACATTGGTCATTTGTCATCGGAAAGAATTCTTTTGACTAATGACCAATATCTTCAGTTTCGTATAAGCGTAATATGGGTAAAAGAAGAATGACTGGAAACTACCAGCTAACAACTTCTCTTCTCTTTATTCCGTCATTAAGTTTACACAAACTATTTTATTTATATCACGCACCAACAATTTCCCATTGCCAAAAGCCAATGGCGACCAGGCTTGAGATTTTTCAGCATCGAAAAAAGACGCTTTTCCAAGTTCTTTATACCCCTCGGGAGTAGGTTCTATTAAATAAATATCGCCGTTTTTACCGTTCTGGTTGATAATTAATCCATCCACCAAAATCATCGATCCCATTTCGAAATCAGGAGCTGAACCTTTTTCCCAAAGTCGTTCTCCTTGCAGATTCATAGCTACCAGCTCGTTAGGGCGCCCGTTATTATTGATGTAAATGTTATTGTTTGCGAAAACCGGTGGATGCATTTTACAGCCTGCTTCTTCGTTTCTAAAAATTTCTTTAAGCGAAAATTCTTCACCTTCAGCAGAAATCTCCAACAGAATAGAAATTGGATCGTATTTATCGTTGTATGCACACGATGTTAAAAACAAACGATTTTGATCGACTGCCAGAGGAGGTGCAATACACGCATGCGAATCGATTCCTTTGTAACTCCAAAGCTCGCGACCGGTGTTCGCTTCAAACGAAACCACCTCATCGGAACTTAAACTATCACCTTTAAAACACGAGCTAATCATAATCACCTGATCGATACCACCATATTTACCCATAGTAGGCGACACATGAAAACGCTGACCTGTAAGTGGACGACTTTCCCACGCCACATCGCCTGTTAACTTATTAAAGGCAACCACGCCGGCTTTTTCACCTTGGGGAGCCACAATCACCAAATCGCCAAAAACAATAGGCGACAACGAAAAGCCCCAGTTTTGCAGTTCGCCGCCATATTCCTCCAGCAAATTATGCGTCCAAATGGCCTGATGTGTGTTTTTATCGATACAATTGAAATGCCCGCGTGGCCCCACGCACCATATATAATCCTCATCAACAGTAGGTACAGCTCTCGAACCGGGATAAGGCAACTCTCCCACGGCTTCGTACTTATAATTCCATTTCTCTTTCCCAGTGCTTAAATCGATGCACCTCAGCACATCTGCTTCGCCTTGAATCCGGTCAAGCACAAATACTTCATCATCGAAAATACTGGCTCCACCATAACCCGGTCCCAGAGGAAACTCCCAAACTTTTTCAGGACCTTCGGCAGGCCAGGCACGCATAATTCCAGCTCCATCGATTGTAGCATTTCGGTCGGGCCCTAAATACTGGTTCCAGTTTGTATTTTTTTGTGGCTGGCAGCTAAATAATAAAATAGAAAGAATACACAGAAGAAATAGATTTCTCATATTAATTTGGATTTTTGGTTTATGTAATACTTTAAAAATAGCTGTAAAAATAGCTATTGTTCCTTATAGGTCGTTCACAAGATTCTCTTTTAACTCTGCGTTAACAGGTTTCGCTTTAAAACTGACACTGTTGAAAATTTAAAAGTCATTAAACCTACCCAACAAACTTAATAAAGAAAATTCTTAAAGTTGACTATCCCAGCGGCAGAGCCAAGGGGTATTACGCTAACTTTATTTCAGCTAAATCGCTGAAAATCGAATTCTCATTATTTCACCCTTCTGTCAGCCAAATGGCTTATTCTCCCCTCGAAAGAGGAGAATAAGCGAAACCCCGCGGCAAAGCCTTGGGTAATTTTTAGATTAAAAAAGACACAACCCGTGCATTATCAACTAGTTCTTAAAAAATGAAGGGAGTATTAAAAATAATTGTAATTTCCCCTTTCGTTAAAAACAAAGTTTTAATGAGTAATACTAATCGAACTATAACACCCAACAACACCTCTTATAAAATATGGGGAACTCCTCTTTTGCTTTTGATGAGTTTTGTCCTTTTATCGTTTGGTTCGTTTGGTCAATCTGTGGGCGAAATAAAAATCGACAGTTTGCGAACCCTACTTGGAACCGCAAATGGATCTGAAAAAATTGCTGCCCAACTCGATCTTGCGTTACAACTTGCCGACAGAGATACCAACGAAGCACAGCAATTGAGCCAGTCAGCCTTGTCAGAATCAAAAAAAATTAATAATCGCCAACTGAAAATGCGCTCGTATTTTGTGATGGGGAGAATTTATACAAAACAAAATAAGAAGAAGCAATCGCTGGCCTATTTAGATTCGGCTTTGCAAATTTGCGAGACCATTGACGACCAATGGACTAAGGGCGACATCCTTTTTCGCATTGGGGTAAACAAACACCAAATGGGCGAAAAACTGGAAGCCCTCGAAATATTTAACGAGGCAGTTCAGGCTTGTCGTTTATCCGATAATTTTAAAGTTATGGGGTCGGTGTACTCTATGATGGGAACCATTTTTAGAATCAATGGTTTATACGACCGGGCCATTGAATACATTATTAAAGCAAAACTGAATTACGAAAAAGTAGCATTTACAGAAGGAAGTGCCTGGTCTGCCTATTTATTGGGACGCACTTATTTCGATTTAAAACTTTACGATCAGGCGCTTGACTATTTTACTGAAGCATTGGAAATTTACATGGAACTGGCAGCTATTGACGGGATACAAAATGGATTGGCCATTTGCTACGAACAAATTGGATTACTGAATCTGGAAACCGGACATTTGGATGTGGCCCGCCAAAGCATAAACAAAACACTGAAAATATACACCGAAAGCAACTCAAAATTAGGCATGTCGAATGTCTATTCAAACCTGGGGAAAATTGAATACTTTTCGGGAAATTACCAACTGGCTGAAGAGCATTTAGAAAAGTCGCTTCAGCTAAAAACGGAAACAAATAATTTACTTGGCCTGCCAAGGGTGTACGAATATTTGGGATTAAGTCGTATTAAGACTGGCAGAAAAGAGGAAGGATTTAAAAATGTGCAGTTGGCGCTGGATATGGCGGTAAAAAACAACCAGAAAAAAGTGGAACTAGACATTTACTCACATCTGACCAGGATTTATTTGAGTTTAAATGATCTGAAAAATGCAGTAATTGCTCAGAATAAACAAATTGAAATTCAGAACTTGCTTCTATCGGGTGGGGCAAATATAAAAGCCGAACAGCTGCAGGACCTTTTCGAAATTGATGAAAAAAACAATCAGATTGCTGAACTGGAAAAACAAAACCAGATAAATGTGCTGACAATCAAACAAAATCGGACTATCCGAAATGTAATGATTCTGAGTATTGTATTGGCATTTTTCGTTTTAGCTGTAATTTATTTATTCTATATAAAATTGCGTCACAAAAACCGCGAACTAAAAGAGACCAATGCAGCCAAGGACAAGTTCTTTGCCATTATTGCCCACGATTTACGCGGCCCAACAGGTGCACTGACAGCTGTACTTAAACACTTAAATTCGAGTTTCGACGACTTCAGCAAAAAAGAACTAAAAGAGTTAATGGATACCCTTCACAACTCAGCAGAAAACGTAAGTAGTTTACTTGAGAACCTGCTTCTTTGGGCACAAACGCAAGTCAGAAATATTGATTACAAACCAACAAAAATAGATCTCAATGAAATGCTTCTGAATGCCCAAAAAGGAGCAGAGCAGTCGGCCAACAACAAAGAAATTACGATTCAACTAGAAAGCATCGATGAGATTGTAGTGAATGCCGACCCAAACATGGCACAAACGATTTTACGCAATATTTTGGGTAATGCCATTAAGTTTTCACACCGAGGGGGAAAGGTAATTATCAGGTCGCAGTTAAAAGACAAAAACACTGCCCTTATACAAATTATCGATTCGGGTGTTGGCATTAATGAAGCAAACCTTTCAAAACTATTCGATATTACCTCATCCCATCATACCAAAGGAACCGAAGGCGAACAAAGCACAGGCTTGGGGCTAATTTTGGTAAAAGAGTTTGTTAAAAAAAACAGAGGAACATTTGCAATCGAAAGCGAAAAAAACAAGGGCACAACTGTATCGTTTACTTTACCAGTGGCTTAATCAACCGACTGCTTCAATTTTATGATTCAAAATGATTGTTAGAACTTTATTTTCAAACTTAACCCCATCGTTTTTATATAAAAGCTGATGAATAATGGAATTGAATTATTGCGATTTCAATTTTATTTATTCGACTTGCGCCTACATTCCAAACAGGAATTCCTATCACTGTTGCTCCCATGCCTGCATACAAGAAGAAGAATTTTACTTTGAACTCTAAACTCTGAACTGTCTATCCGTCCACCTGAACATCAAAATCCGACTGTTTATTCAACTTGTCATTATCCTCCTGATTATTTAATTTCAACGAATAAATCATGGCTTCTACCTGGCGTAAATAATTGCGTTTATCTTTACTTGGAGCATAAACATATGCATAGGCAGTAATCACTCTCTGATTGGCTGCATCTAGTTCCGACAAGGCAATGTAAGGTCCTCCCATAAAGTCATTTTGAACACGCCATAAACCACGCATTTCAGAAGCATAATTTCCATGGTGCTTAAACACATTATAGGTTTGCTCAAACAGTTTTTCGGTTGTCATATAACTACCATCCAGCGGACCAGGAACATTTGATTTTAACAAACTATCGCGAATGGGCAACTGGTAATTTACCGTAAACGCACTATCAGAAACATAAGGGAAAGTATAAACAATAATGCCTTGAGATATTTCAGGAGTTTCGTATTTAAACCACAAAAAATCCTTTTTCTGCTCGGCAATAACAAAACCCGGTGAAACTTTCATGGTTACTCCAAAATCCTTACTTAATACGTTATAAACTCCTTTTTCGTAGATTTTACTGTAATTCATGGTTATCCGCTCCTTTTCTGCCATTAAAAAATAAGACAAAATCTTCTCCCTGTTTTTATTAAAGATCTCTTCAAACTGGGCAGCATTCTTTGCTCTTATTTTTACTGTGGCCTGCGGGTAAGCCCAAACATCGTCTGTAAATGAAATTCCCGGTGTTGTAACATCTGCCGAAATATTAGTTTGAATAATATTTCGGGTACTTTTAAAGATATCTTTAAATGCAGCATGTGGAATGTCGATCACATCAAACAGTGGTTCATCCTGAGGAAGACCAATATGTGATTGTGCCAAAGTCTCCCGTATCAGTTTTCCCGGAGTTCCTTCCCACGAATTTTTTGAGATTACAACAACAAGCTCACCAGCCTTTCCGGTAATATTTTTATGCATGACCGTTGAGTCACTACCACACGAAAATAAAAACAGTGTTGCCAACACAACACTAAACAGTTGGTAAAATTTAATTTTCATTTTAATCAGCTTTATGGAATTTTGATGTAATCTAACAAAAACCTTACCAGTATTAAACGTTCGGATAGACAAACATATTCATAAAAAATCCCGTTCGGTTATGAACGGGATTGATAATATCAATTTCGATATTAACTACTTTTCAATTTTTTCGGATTCAGACTTGGCATTTTCGCCATCATCTTCTTTTGTAGCGTTCTTAAATTCCTTCATCCCTTTTCCCAGACCTTTCATTAATTCCGGAATTTTACGTCCACCAAAAAGAAGAACAACAATAATTAGTATGATTATTATTTCCTGCGGTCCAACAAATCCTGCTATTACAAATAAATTCATGACAATAAGTTAATTGGTTCAACAACAAAAATAGAATTTTTTTTATTAAAATGTTCCGTTTATCATTTTTATAATATCATTGGCATTGGCATAAAGTACCAAGCCCAAAAGTAATACCATTCCGGCAATTTGAGCATACTCCAGAAATTTTTCTCCCGGTTTTCTGCCTGTAATAATTTCGCCTAACAGGAACATTACATGTCCCCCATCCAACGCAGGAATAGGCAACAAGTTCATAATGGCAAGGATAATAGAGATAAATGCAGTCATATTCCAGAAATGCCCCCAGTCCCAGGTGGGTGAGAAAATATTACCAATAGTGGCAAATCCACCCAACGATTCGTATCCTTTTGTTTCTTTATTGAATATCAGTTTAAACTGCTTTAAATAGTTTTTTGTGGTTTGAACTCCACGGTCAATACCTGCCGGAATCGATTCAAAAAATCCATATTTGATGGTTTTGTATTCAAACACATCGGGATTATTAAATGCCGGATTAAAACCCAGTTTCCCCTCTTCATTAACCGTTACAGTTTTTGTCAGATTTTGGCCATCACGGGTAACTGCAATATCAATTTCACTTCCTGCTTTTGCCGCTAAATAATTGGTAAACTCATCGTAAAACTCAAACGATTTCCCATCAACTGAGCCCAAAATATCGCCAACCTGAAGACCAGCCACGGCTGCGGGATAATCTTTAGCCAATTTCCCAATATTTATATCGTAAGGAATTCGTTCGTCCCAAATGCTCTTGCTTTTTAATAAAAGTGCCAAATCTTCACCGGTTATCTCAACATCAAGCTTCTGTCCGTCGCGTTCAACCTGAACGGTTTTACCACCATCGAGAACAATGGTAGGAATAATACGATTAAACTGTTCGATATAAACATTATCAACGGTTAAAATTTTGTCTCCGGTTTGAAATCCAAGTTGTTCACCTTGCTCATTAACCACAATACCGTATTTTACATTTTCGGTTGGCAAATATTGTTCGCCCCAGGCATACAAAACACCAATGTAAATTACCATGGCAAAAATGAAATTCATTAAAACGCCACCAACCATAATCAACAAACGTTGCCATGCCGGTTTTGCTCTGAATTCATAAGGTTGTGGAGGAAGTTTCATCGCTTCCTTGTCCATCGACTCGTCAATCATCCCCGAAATTTTCACATAACCACCCAACGGTAACCAGCCAATTCCGTATTCAGTATCGCCTTTTTTTGTTTTAAAAAGCGAAAACCAGGGATCAAAAAAGAGGTAAAATTTTTCAACACGGGTGTTAAATAATCGGGCAAACATAAAGTGCCCTGCTTCGTGCAACACAACCAATATAGAAAGGCTTAAAAGTAGCTGTGCTGTTTTTATTAATATCGATTCCATTCAATTACTTTCCTAATTTCTGTTTTTCACTAACAACTTTGTTAGCGTTCTTGTTTCATCATTTGTTGCAATTAAATCGTTTAAACTGGGTTTTTCGATGTATGCAACCTTACTCATGGCTTTTTCAATTATCTCCGGCATCTGTAAAAACCCAATTTTTCGATTTAAAAATGCCTCAACAACAATCTCGTTTGCAGCATTTAATACACACGGCACATTGCCGCCTTTTTCCATTGCTTCAAAAGAGAGTGCAAGGTTACGAAAAATTTTTGTATTTGGCTGCTCAAAATCAAGCGAGGGGTAATCTAAAAAGTTGAAACGCGGGAAGTTATTTTTTATTCGCCGAGGAAACCCCATAGCATATTGAATAGGCAATTTCATATCGGGCAAGCCCATTTGAGCTTTCATCGATCCATCTTCAAACTGAACGATAGAATGAATAATGGACTGTGGATGCACAATTACATCAATTTTTGAAGCGGGTAAACCAAACAACCAACATGCTTCAATCATTTCAAAACCCTTGTTCATAAGAGTTGCCGAGTCGATTGTAATTTTGGCCCCCATATCCCAGTTCGGATGAGCCAATGCATCATCAACAGTCACATTTTGTAATTCATT
>JBFFMM010000066.1:0-14100 GCA_041554075.1 Draconibacterium sp.
GTCGAAAATTTGCGAAAGATGTAACAGTGGTTCTTCAATAGAATCGAGAACTTGGGTAAAATCAATTTTTGAAAGGGTTTCTAATTCACTGATTAATAATGGGATTATAAAACTAAAAAAGCTTATAAATACAATCCAGATAGTAAGTAAGGTGATAAATGCGGCCAGCCCTTTTGTAATTCGGAATTTTTTGTATTTCACCAGTGCGAGCCAACGTACTAAAGGTCTGCCAATAAACGATAGTACGACTGCAATAAGAATGTAAGTAACAATGGCGCTAAAATACCAGATCAAAAAAACAGTAAAAAGAAAACCGAGCGCCAAAAGCGTATTTCTGGTCCATCCTTTCAGTTGAATCATTTTTTCGAATTTTAACAAATATAATCCAAATTGTGGCTCAATCAAATTGCATGTCCCTTTGAATTTAGCTTCTACATAAAGGTTCTTGAGTCGAAGAATTCAATTTCAGAGTTGAAACTTTCTTGCTTTTTTATAAGAAAGGCCTTTCTTTTTTACTCAATTTTCACCCATTTTACAAAGATGGTTGCAGGTGCTTTGTAAATAGTATTGGCCACTTTATCGATAAATCGCCAGAGTCTAAACGACAGGAAATGCAGAAAAATATGTGTTCGTAAATGCATTAAAACTTTATTGACAAAAGTTTTATAGGCAAACGACACGTCGTTTTTATTGTATAATCCGGCCAGTTTATTTTCATCGAATGAATGAATATGAGCATGGTCAGGAGTTAGTTTGTTACAATGGATGCACAAGTTGTAATGCAATTTTTCTTTGTACGGTGTTGTCACTAAAAGTATACCTCCGGGTTTTAGTATCCGAATCAGGTTTTCAATAAATTTATCGGGATGAACCACATGTTCAATAATTTCGGAGGCAACAATACAATCGAATGAATTTTCGCGGAAAGGTAAATTAAAAGCATCAGCAACAACTCCGAAGTGGTTTTTAAACGGATATTTTTCCAATGCTTTTCCAACGTTTGTATACGAGATATCCATTGATATAACCTCTCCGGCAGTAGGGCAAAACATTTCTGCCACCCAGGCTTTTCCACATCCAACATCCAGTATCCTTTTCGGATTTTTTTGCGCTTGTGCAAATATGAATTCCCTTACTCTTCTTTCGCTGTGTTCTGTTCCGCTGTCGCGTACCTGAAAATAATCAAAATCTATTGCATCCTGCTGATAATGTTCTTTATACTTAAATTCAGTTCCCTGTTTTTTGTGTATTTCGGATTGGAAAATTTCCGATTGGTCATCGGGATTGAATAAATTGGGCACTTCGTTTTGAATTGGGTACGACTGTTTACAATCAAGGCAAACTAATTCGTCTTTATTCTCTGAAATTTCCAGGCTTTTATTATTGCATTTAATGCAACGAAGTAATTGATGACTAATCATTCTATTTTTCTTTCTATTTTATAAAATTATTCGGGTAACTAACAGGGATTACCGACAAGATATTGTGTATACCATTGCGCAATATAACTATTGTAAAAATGTGGTCTTAACGGATGTTTGAATTCAAAAAATTTATTCGCATTTCGCAACTCCTGTGTAATCTCCCGATAAAAAATATCATCGTTAACAGGATAGTAATGCATTTTTAAGAAATGCGGTGCCAGCCTAATTAGTACATCTTTTAGTTTCGATTTTGCAGCACTGCTAGATACGACGGGTTTCAAATCGAAATCGACATGATATTTTTTGAAAAAATTATTTTCGAGTGTCTTGTTGTATAAGGTTTCGCCAATTCTCTGGTTTATTTGGATTTTACGAAAGAACTGGAGGGTTGACAGGTCGAACAAAGGCATAAAATAATTCATACCAAAAAATGAAAAGATCATGGAGGAATTGCCTATAAACTTACACTGACGTTCCTCAAGATCCCATTGTTCAAAATTCTGCCACAACGATGTCTCGTTTCCCATAAAATAGTTCTCTACTATAAATTTACTCAGCTCCTTCTTTCTACTTTTTTGAATGGGTGTAGAAGTGCCGAAATGGGAAACAATGTGAGCCCCAAAGTCATCGGCCGAAAAGTTCAACATATTTTGATTGAGATGCGAACCTTTTAAAAAATCTCCCGGATGACCGGGTAGAGCAAATACTTCCTCGTTAATAATCTCTTTATTCCGCAAATGAATTAGCCCGAAATATTCGTAAAAAAACGGCATCGACGACCAGTGACCGACATACTTTACATAGTTTTTAAACTCTTCTGTTTTCGTAAAGTTATGGATCATTGTTTCGGAATATTCAACCGAAAAGTATTTGAATCCAAGTTTTTCGGCCACTTTTTGTGCAGTGTGTTTTTCCGAACTATCTTTTCTTCCCCAAGTTGCACAAATAACATCTTTGTGCCCGAATTCCGATAATAAACAAGCCAGCAGTCGAGAATCATATCCTTTGGTCAGCGGCAATAAAACCTGCTTTCCCTTGATTTGCTCGTAGTATTTTTCGAACGACTCAATTAAATGATTTTGTAAATCGATACTACTTACTTCTTCGGAGGAATTATCGCTTGAGAAATTTAAAAAATCAGGCACTTCTGTAATGATCTTATCCAAAGCTTTTAAACACACAGTCTCACCCGGTCGTATCTGAGAAATATTTTTGCTTAGCGTAGTATTTTTGGGAGTTACTCCAAAGTTTAAAAAGTACACGGACGAAAGTGAATCAGGCTTTTTATCCGAATCACTGTTTATGAGTTTTTCGGGTTCGTCGCTGATAATATATTTGGTTTTGTTTTTCCTGTAAAAAATGGGATTACTCCAGGTGTGGCTGCAGGACAACCATGTTTCATTATGGTGTCGAATAATTATGGAGAATTGTCCATTCAAGGAAGCAGTAAACGTTTTAAAGCTCTTAAAGTCAGGCTGATTCTTTATTAAATCAGAAAAATCTTGCCGGGTGACATATGTATTGTTAATCCATGCGAAACCAACAACAAAAATATTTTTGTCAGAAAACCATTTATATTTTTCGAGAATCAGATCCAAACTCATATCCATAGTTTAAGAAGTATAAGAGGCACAATAATTAACACTGTTTTTAAAACATATAACATTGCTTTTTTTAGGTTTGCACCGGCCAGCCACAAGGAGTAAGCTGTGAGAGCAACAAAAAATACAAAGCCGCTTAAACTGTACAACCCAACTGCTATGGTAATATCTTTATAAACCCATCCACCAATAATTAAACTTGCAGCCCGAACTACCAAAAGAGTAATATTAAATAGCATAGAAAGCTTTTGTTTTTCACGAACAATAAATATAGCTGAAAGTGGAGAACCTAACATAACCGCAAAAAGCCATGGCGAAATAATCTGCGCCAGGTATCCTGAGAATTCCCACTCGGCTCCAAAAACAAATATAAATATTGCTTTTCCCCATAAACCTAAAATAGTAAATGGAAGAATTCCGAGCAGAAATTGCTTTTTAAACAACGAAAGAGTTAGCTCTCCCAATTCCTGATGATTCTTTTTTAAATCTTGGCCTTTTTGCAAATATACGCTCGAGATTGACTTGCTTAACAATTGAACCGGAATACTGATGTATCGATGAGAAAAGGAATACAAACCTAACATTCTGCTTCCGAAAAAAGGTTTGATTAGAAACACAGGAAGTTGACTGCTTATAAAATTGAAAACCTCAGAAAGAACAGAGAATTTTGGAAAGTTGATATAGCGTTTTGCCAAGATTAATTCATCTGAACTTAACCGCATTACATTAAAATGAACTGCCTCCTTCACTTTCCACGAATAAAATAAATAGATAATACCCTGCGCTAATACAGCACCTAAAAATAATCCAAAGTCGGGAAACACAAAGAAGAGACATTGAAGTCCGCCCGTTAAAATGGCCTTGGCAGTTTCCATAATTGAGATCTGATTGAATTGCTTTTTACTTACAAAAACATTTCTGATTAACTGAATGGAACTAAAAAAGAACGCATAAACCGGAATCATTACAATCAGGAGAAAATCTTTTTGTTCGTAGTCGCCAAACAAAAACGAGAACAAAATTACAGCCAGCAATGTTACCCCATTAATTACTGTATTAATTTTTTGAGCAATTCTAAATATTTGTTGTTTTTCTTTTAATGAACTCACCAAAATTATGGCATTCTCGTACTTCCCGGTGGTAATTATCGATAAAACCGAGGCGGTGGTCAGATATAAAATAAAGAGTCCAAAGTCTTCCGGGTTATAAATTCGGGCTATTGCAATGGCAAACAAGGCAGGAACAATTCGGGCAACAAACATTCCTGAAAAAAGGCTTATTATGCTGCGGTAAAATTCGCTTTCGAATAAATTCTGAATTGATTTTTTGATCTCTGACATATTTGCTTTGCTCTAGCAGAAAGTAAAAATAAGAATTTATTATTCACCCGAAAGATAATTGTGTTACTGCGTTATAAAATAAGCATGCCAAATTGGTCAACTATGCGGAACTAATTTTTATTTTTACTGAACTAATTTTTTAAAAGAATGGATTTTATTCTCGATAATGAAGAGGTGGAACAAAAGTTTCAACAAATACTGAAAGTAATTCAATTGCGGAAGAATGGTGAGGTTTCAGATGCAATGAATCAACAAGGAATTATTTACAAATTGAATTGGGGTGTTTCGATTCTCGACTTGCGTGAAATTGCAAAAAGCTATAACCCCGATCATTTACTGGCTTTAAAACTTTGGAACAAACAGTGGCGCGAAACCATGATTTTAGCAACACTTTTAGACCATCCTGAAGAAATTACCGAAGAACAGATGGATTTTTGGACAAAGTCGTTTGAGAACAGTGAAATTGCTGAACAGGCTTCTGCTAATTTGTGGGTGAAAAGTAAGTTTGCTTTTGTAAAAGCACTGGAGTGGTGCCGGGGGAAAAAACATTTGGTTCGTTTTTCAGGAGTTCATTTGATGGGGCGACTGGCAATTACCGACAAACAAGCCATTGACGAAATGTTTGAATCCTTTTTTGAAGAACTTCCAACGCTGGCAAAAGATGCCAAATTATATACGCCATTGTATCGTGCAATAATTGCATTGGGCACACGCTCAAAATATTTGAATGAGCAGTGTGTAGAGCTGTCTAAAACATTTCAATTGAGCAACTCGGAGACTGCTGAAAAGCTTGGTGAAGATTTGTTTGAAGAGTTGACCAGCGATTATTTTCAGGATAGTATAAAGTCGTAATCCACTTAACTTTCTTTAACTGCAATCTTGTCAGATAGAACTTTAGTGGCAAGAAAATTGTTTCCTTTTGGACTCAGTTAAAATGTTAAATCAGAAACTTTAATTATGAATATTACAAAATCTTCAAATCCGGTATTAAAAGAAAAAGCTTTTGGCCGCGATTATACAATGCAGTCGGATGTAATGACTGTAAACGGAACCATGAATAAAACATCGATTCTGCTATTATTGGTAGTAGCATCGGCTGTTTTTACCTGGAATAAATTTTTCGATGCAATTGCGATAAATCCCGAAAGTGGTATGGCCGCTGTATTACCATGGCTTGCAGTTGGCGGAATTGGTGGTTTTATAATGGTTTTAGTCACTGTATTCCGGCCTCAAAGTTCAGGAATTTCAGCGCCCATTTATGCTATTCTCGAAGGTTTGTTTTTAGGTGGTATTTCAGCCATTTTTGAAATGCAATATTCTGGCATTGTAATGCGTGCTGTTGCATTAACGCTGGCCGTGTTTGTGGTAATGTTATTTTTATATCGCTCGGGAGCCATAAAAGTAACCCAAAGGTTTAAGATGGGGGTTTTTGCTGCAACCGGAGGAATTGCACTCGTGTATTTATTGAGTTTTATCGGCGGCTTTTTCGGGATGAATACTTCGTTTTTATACGGAAACAGCAACCTGAGTATTGGAATAAGTTTGTTTGTTGTAGCGATTGCTGCACTAAACTTAATTCTTGATTTTTCATTTATTGAGAATGCATCGGCTTCGGGGGCACCCAAATACATGGAATGGTACGGTGCTTTTGGTTTAATGGTAACGTTGGTTTGGTTGTATTTAGAAATCTTAAGGTTGCTTTCGAAACTGGCTAGTAGAAATTAGCTTTAGTGATTAGAATAGTTTTAAAAAGGACTTCCTCATTGAAATAAGAGGTAGTCCTTTTTTTGTTTAGAACCAAAATTGTATTTTCGGTACTCATTCAAACTTTAAATTATTTTGGCATGCAAGTTATTCAAGTTACCGACAAAGTAACGGTAGATGCATTTCATAAAATACCCGAAACAATTTACAGCAACGATTCAAACTGGATTCCGTCACTTCGGATAATGATTGAAAACACTTTCGATCCGACAAAAAATGCACGTTATAAAGCGGGCGATGCACAACGCTGGTTGTTGAAAATTGACAATGAATATGTGGGACGTATTGCAGCCTTTTACGATAAAAACTATTCCGATACTTACGACCAACCAACTGGATGTTGTGGCTTTTTCGAATGTATTAACGATAAAAAAGCAGCCTTTCAACTTTTTGATACAGCAAAAAACTGGTTGGCAGAAAATGGCATGGAAGCCATGGACGGTCCGGTTAACTTCGATGAGAATTTTTTTTACTGGGGATTGTTGACCGATGGTTTCAAACCTCAAACATTTGGAATGCAATACAATCCAGTGTATTATAAAAGTTTATTTGAAGCGTACGGTTTTAAAACCTATTACGAACAATACAGTTACTCGCTCGATATAACTAATCCCGATTTACCCGATCGATTTTGGAAAATTGCAGAATGGGTGTCGAAAAAACCAGGCTATTCATTCGAAAATTTCACATTTAAAAATCAGGACAAATACATCAACGATTTTATTGAAATTCATAAAAAGGCCTGGGGCGGTCACGGAAATTATAAACCCATTGAGTTTAAACTATTAAAAGGTTTGATTAAAAATGCAAAAATCATTATTGATGAGGAGTTTATGTGGTATGTATATCACAATGGGAAACCCATTGCCTTTTTTATGCAAATTCTCGATTTAAATCAAATTATACAAAAACTAAAATCGGGGAAACTGACATTTTTAAATTCGTTAAAACTGCTATATTATAAAAAACGGAAAGAAATAACTCGCTGTAGAGTAATTGTTTTAGGAGTTATTCCGGGTTATCAGGGAAAGGGAATTGAATCGGGGATTTTTTATCATTTAAAACAGGTGATGTTGAAAAAATCGTGGTACAACGAAATGGAAATGAGCTGGGTGGGCGATTTTAATCCAAAAATGATTGCTTTATTTAATTCATTTGGAGCCACTCAAACCTTAACTCACAACACGATGCGCTATTTATTCGACCGCAAAAAAGTGTTTGAGAAAGCACCAATAATCGACTAAAATTTGTTCTTTTGTTCTTTCTTTATACTAATTTCATCGCAATCAGTTAGACGGTTATTTTATGAATTTAATAGAGGTTACGGATAAAAAAACGAGGAAAAAATTTCATACTTTTCCTCATTCAATTTATAAAAACGATAAAAACTGGGCTGCTCCATTACAAGGTATGGTTGAAGCCATTTTTGATCCCGAAAAAAATAAAACGTTTCGCAATGGGAAAGCCATTCGCTGGATTTTGGTTGACGAGAACAATAAAACGATTGGAAGAATTGCTGCGTTTATAAATTTTAATCTGGCAAAAACCTACGATCAACCAACCGGATGTTGTGGTTTTTTTGAGTGTATTGATAATCAGGATGCCGCAAACACATTATTTGAGGCAGCTGTAAAATGGAACAAAGAGAATGGGATGGAGGCCATGGACGGGCCAATGAATTTTGGCGAAAACTTTGTTAATCATGGTCTTTTGGTGGATGGTTTTATGCCACAAGGATATGGAATGCCATACAATCCGAAATACTACGAGAAGCTTTTTCGAGAGTTTGGCTTCGAAGTTTATTTTGAGCAATATTCATTTCATCTTGATTATACTGTGCCATTTCCAGATCGGTTTTGGAAAATTGCAGGTTGGATAGCTAAAAAACCGCAGTTTAATTTTAAACATTTCGACTTTAACGAAACGGAAAAATTCATAAAGGATTTTTGCGAAGTGTACGATGGGGCATGGTCGTCGCACGAACATTATAAACCGCTCGATCCTGATGATTTATATGATTTTATTAACGAATCAAAAGCTATTCTCGACCCGGAAATGGTTTGGTTTGCTTACGATAATGAGAAACCCATTGCCATGTTTGTTATGCTTCCCGATATCAATCAGATTTTGCGGAAACTAAATGGTAAATTAAATTTTTGGGGCATTCTAAAATTTTTGTATTACAAAAAAACAAAAACGATGACCCGCACCCGTATTATTCTTATGGGTGTTGATGCAAAATACCAGCGATCGGGAATTGAGTCGGGTATTTTTTGGCACCAGAATGCATTAATGAAAAAGAAACCGCAATATACTGAAGTGGAATTGTCATGGGCAGGCGATTTTAATCCAAAAGTTATTGCTTTATACGAAGCAACGGGGGCGAAAAAGGCGAAAACACACTACACTATGCGGTATATGTTCGATCGCTCGAAAAAGGTAACAAAGGCGCCGGTAATTGGCATGGATTAACAACTTAGTTAAGAAGCAAATAAATAGTATAAGTTTTTGGAAATTTACAAACTATATTTATCTTTGCAGCCCGAAATTTAGGTTGAAATAATAATTTTAAGGATGGATTGCATAAAAGAAATGTAACCATTCGACTAAAAATAAAGCAAAATGAAAAAAGAAATTCATCCAAAGGAATACAGATTGGTAGCGTTCAAAGATATGTCGAACGGACATGTTTTTCTTACTCGCTCAACTGTTGACACCAAAGAAACTGAAGTTGTTGATGGTGTAGAATACCCAGTTTTCAAACTGGAAATCTCAAACACTTCACACCCATTTTATACCGGTAAAACTAAATTGGTTGATACAGCAGGACGTGTGGATAAGTTTATGAACCGTTACGGAAAACACATGCAAAACAGGAAGAAATAATTCTTCTTAATAATATTAAGAAAAGCATCCGCCAGTTGACGGATGTTTTTTTTTGCCAAAATCTCCGGGCTTACCGTAAGAGCCGATCGTCTATCTCAGATGATAAGTGATGTTTGCGAAAGGAGGTAAAAAGTTTAATAGAATGAAATTTTGTCGTGTTTTTTCCTGAATACCATGAACAAACCGACATAGTTTTCATTGTATCTTAATGGCACGGCAATTGCCAATAAAGGTGCCTGTATGTTTTTGCGCTTATGGTGCGACAGATTGTCATAAATTATTTTTACTATGGGGAAATTTAAGAATTCAGCATTTCAAAATATATTGGGAACAGGTATGATGGACGAAGAATCGGATTTTTTACCGATTATAGCCGATGGCGACGATAAAGATTTAAAAAGTGTGGATGTGCCAAGTGTCCTTCCTATTCTTCCATTACGAAATACCGTACTTTTCCCGGGAGTTGTACTACCTATTACAGTTGGTCGCGAACGTTCGTTGAAACTTATTCGGGATGTAAATAAAGGAAGTAAACTGTTGGGAACTGTTGCTCAGAAAGATTATACGATTGACCGGCCGGAGAAAGAAGATTTGTATGAGATTGGTACCGTTGCCGAAATATTAAAAGTGTTGGAAATGCCTGATGGTTCGACCTCTGTAATTATTCAGGGAAAAAGAAGATACCAGATTAGGGAGTTTATTAGCGATGAACCCTATTTTAAAGCTTCAATTGAAACGTTAGAAGATAAAAGTTCGAAAGACGACAATGAATTTAATGCTATTGTTGGTTCATTAAAAGACCTTTCAATAAAAATTGCACAGTTTTCGGCCAATGTTCCTCCAGAGGCAACTTTTGCTGTAAAAAATATCGAGAACTCTACTTTCTTAATCAATTTTATTTGTTCTAACACCGATTTAAGTGTTGAAGACAAACAAAAACTTTTGGAGATTGAAAGTATGAAAGACAGGGGAATACAAGCCATTAGTTTTTTGGTAAAAGAAGTACAGATGCTCGAACTGAAGCACGATATACAGAAAAAGGTGAAAACTGATATCGATAAGCAACAGCGCGAGTTCATGTTAAACCAGCAAATGAAAACCATCCAGGACGAATTGGGTGGTAATCCGGTAGAACAGGAAATTAATGCACTAAAAGAAAAGGCTCAAAAGAAAAAGTGGACGGAAGAGGTGTCTAAATTTTTCGATAAAGAAGTTGAAAAACTGGGACGTTTGAATCCGGCAGCCGGAGAATATTCGGTGCAATATACTTTTTGCCAGACATTGCTCGATCTTCCCTGGAATGAATATACCGATGATAATTTCGATTTAAAACATGCCACTAAAGTTCTAGATGAAGACCATTATGGATTAGAGAAGGTAAAAGAGCGTATACTGGAACATTTGGCGGTATTGAAATTGAAAAACGATATGAAATCGCCAATTCTTTGTTTATACGGCCCTCCGGGAGTTGGTAAAACATCTTTGGGGAAATCGGTTGCCCGTGCATTAGGTCGTAAATATGCTCGTGTTAGTTTGGGTGGATTAAGCGACGAATCAGAAATTCGTGGACACCGGAAAACCTACATTGGTGCTATGCCGGGTCGGATTATTCAAAATATAAAAAAGGCAAAATCATCGAATCCAGTATTTATATTGGATGAATTGGATAAAGTTTCAAAACATTTTCATGGCGACCCCGCTTCGGCTTTATTGGAGGTTTTGGATCCTGAACAAAATGGCGAATTTCACGATAATTATGTGGAGCAGGATTACGACCTTTCGAAGGTAATGTTTATCGCTACCGCCAACTCGTTAAGTACAATTGCATCACCATTGCGCGACCGTTTGGAATTGATTGAAGTGAGTGGATATTTGGTGGAAGAGAAAATTGAAATTGCCAAACGACATCTCATTCCAAAACAATTGGAAAACCATGGCCTGAAAAAATCGGATGTTACTTTCCCAAAAGAAGTAATAGAGTTGATTATTGATGGTTATTCGCGCGAGTCGGGTGTACGTGAGTTGGACAAAAAGATAGCTAAAGTAGTGCGTCGGATTGCAAAGAAAATTGCATTTGAAGAGCCCTACAATAAAAAGCTGACCAAAGCTGATGTTCGTGAATATCTGGGCGTTATTGAATACTCGAAAGAAAAATACCAGGGTAACGAGTTTGCCGGAGTTGTAACCGGTTTGGCATGGACAGCTGTTGGTGGCGAAATTTTGTATGTTGAAACCAGCTTGAGCAAAGGGAAAGGTGCGTTAACCTTAACCGGAAATCTCGGTGATGTTATGAAAGAATCGGCCATGTTGGCTTTGGAATATCTAAAATCGCATGCCGAAGATTTAGATTTAAATCCTGAAGTATTTGGCAACTGGAATGTACACGTTCATGTTCCTGAAGGCGCAATTCCAAAGGATGGACCATCGGCTGGTGTTACAATGGTAACTTCGCTGGCATCGGCATTTACACAGCGCAAAGTGAAAAAGAACATTGCCATGACAGGCGAAATTACGCTTCGGGGAAAAGTATTGCCGGTGGGTGGAATTAAGGAAAAAATACTGGCAGCCAAACGTGCCGGAATTACCGAAATAATTCTATCGGAACAAAACAAGAAAAACCTTGAAGATATTAAAGAGGCCTATATAAAAGGCTTGAATTTTCACTTTGTAAATACGGTAATGGATGTGTTGGAAATTGCTTTGTTAAAAGCAAAGGTTGATAAACCATTAAAGGTTTCGTAAACGGAAATATATTCAACAAACAATATGTGGAAAGGTGCTTTATGCACCTTTTTTTATGCTTCAATTATCCCAACAGCGCTGCTTGTTGGTATAAATGAGTGCACAGCTCCTATGTTTATATTGTAAAAGGAAGAATATTATTTTAATACTCCATCTGCTTGCTGCGGGGCAGCTCATTTGTCGAATTTCTGAAACACGATCAGTTTTCCATGTTCAAATTCAAGCGAAAAGGAATCGCCTAAACATTCGTTGAGAGTTCCCATCCACCAGGAACTTAATACGGTTTTATGGAGCGGATATTTTAAATTCTTTGAAGTAACAGCAGTCGGTGTGCCAATGGAAAAGATAGAAACTTGCTGACCTTTAAATGAATCAAACTCTTTTGATTTTATAACAGGACGAAAATAACCCGAGTTAGTAATGGAAACGACATCCAGTTTTTTTGCGTAATCTAAAAGCAACGATATATTCCCAATGGTGTGGTCTTCGCGCTTTCCGGTAGCTCCGAGTATCACAACATTTTTAACGCCATTTTTCGAAACAAACTCCACAGCCTTTGTTTGGTCATTTGTTTCCTGATCGGTACTGTAAATTATACGATCAGCATAATCGTTTTTTGTTCTTTCCGATACCGAATCAATATCCCCAACAATGTAGCTGGGAGTTATGCCATATTCAATTAACTTATCTGCTGCACCATCGCAACATATTATTTGTTCGGCATTTTTTAAATACGATAAAGGAATGGGGTGATGAGGGAAAGAACCATCGCACAGAATAACAACTTTCGATTTAAACTTTATCTGATTCATAGATTTTGAAAACCTCAAAAATACAGATTATATTACAAAACCCTAAGGGTATAATTTTCCTTAGGGTTTTGTTGTTAAAAGAATCCTAACTCCAATCGGGCTTCTTCGCTCATCATTGTTTTATCCCAAGGCGGTTCGAAAGTGAGTTCAACATTTACTTCCTCTACGCCTTCAACCGATTTGGCTGCTTGTGTAATGTCGTCAACTAAAATATCAACAACCGGACAGCCGGGTGCAGTCAGGGTCATTAAAATATCGGCGTTGTTGTTTTCGTCAACATCAACATTGTAAATCAGGCCTAAATCGTATACGTTCACCGGAATCTCCGGGTCGTAAACCTCTTTCAGGTTATTTATAATTAAATCGATTCTTTTATCCATATCGTCCTCCTTTATCCTGCGATTTTGCTATAAGCAACAGCGTATAATCGAATTTGTTTTACCATGGCTAGCAATCCGTTTGAGCGGGTGGGCGACAGGTGTTGTTTTAAACCTAAATCATCGATAAAATGCAGATCATTTTCGAGCAGTTCTTTAGGAGTTCTACCACTTACTACGCGTAAAAGCAGAGCAACAAGTCCCTTAACAATTACTGCATCGCTTTCTCCCCGGAAGTTAATTTTTCCATCAACCATGTCGGCAACCAACCAAACACGCGACTGACATCCTTTTATTATGTTCTGGTCGTTTTTATCTTTGGCATCTAACTCTTTCAAATCATTTCCCAACTCAATGAGGTAGCCATATTTGTCCATCCAGTCTTCGAACATCGAAAACTCGTCAATTATTTCCTGCTGTATTTCTTCAATTGTCATACAATAAAAGCTTTAAAGGGTGTAAATGTCGTAAAAATTTGGGTTATGGCAATAATTAAATGCGGCTTATTAAGAAAGTTTCAAAATTGTTAAAGTCATTTAATCTTATGATCAATTTTCGTAATTTTATTCACCTAAAATCAACTTTAAATAATTGAGATATGGCATCACTAGCAGGAACAAAAACAGAACAAAACTTATTAAAAGCTTTTGCGGGCGAATCGCAGGCGAGAATGCGTTATGACTATTTTGCAAAGCAGGCTAAAAAAGAAGGGTTGGAACAAATTGCAGCCATTTTCGACGAAACCGCAATGAACGAAAAGGAACACGCCAAACGTTTCTTTAAATTTTTAGAGGGGAATATGGTTGAAATTACAGCTACTTATCCTGCAGGAAAAATTGGTACTACAATGGAAAATCTGAAAGCTTCGGCGGAAGGCGAAAATGAAGAGTGGACAGAGTTGTATCCGGAATTTGCCAGAGTTGCAGAAGAGGAAGGTTTTAAAGAAGTAGCAATTGCCTTTAAAATGATTGCCAAAGTGGAAGCGGCACACGAGAAGCGTTACCGCACTTTATACGATAATTTGGAGGAAGGAAAAGTATTTAAACGTGGCGATAAAGTAGTTTGGAAATGCCGTAATTGTGGTTTCTTGCACGAAGGAACAGTTGCTCCTAAATTGTGTCCGGCTTGTCAGCACCCACAGTCGTATTTTGAAA
>JBFFMM010000067.1:0-13956 GCA_041554075.1 Draconibacterium sp.
AAAATAGTTTTTTTTATTGTGGTGACATTGTTTAAAATCTGTTTTTAAAAAGATTTTACAGGCATTTCCAGAAAAAGAACTAAAATGAATCCTTTGCCAAGAAGCGTAATTTTAGGTAACATTGCAGCAGAAACCAAGTTTAATTTTCACCAAACAGGAACAGGACTTTTGATTTATTGTTTATATGAAGGTTTGTATAGCGGAAAAGCCAAGTGTTGCTAGAGAAATTGCTCAAATATTAGGGGCAAATTCAAGAAAAGATGGATATTTTGAGGGGAATGGCTATCAGGTAAGCTGGACTTTCGGGCACCTTTGTACATTAAAAGAACCACACGATTACACTGAACGCTGGAAATACTGGAACACCCGTGAACTTCCGATGATTCCATCCAGATTTGGCATTAAAGTAATTGACGACGATGGCGTAAAAAAACAATTTGCAACACTTGAATCCTTGATTTCAAAAGCTGATGAAATTATCAACTGTGGTGATGCTGGTCAGGAAGGAGAATTAATTCAGCGCTGGGTACTTGCCAAAGCACAAAACAAAGCTCCCGTAAAACGATTGTGGATTTCGTCTTTAACAGAAGAGGCCATTAAAGAAGGATTTGAGAAATTGATGGATGGCCACGATTTTGATCATCTCTACGAAGCCGGCAGTGCACGAGCAATTGGCGATTGGCTGCTTGGCTTAAATGCCACCCGCATGTACACTTTAAAATACGGGCAAAACAAACAGGTATTGTCTATTGGTAGAGTACAAACGCCAACGCTGGCATTAATTGTAAACCGCCAAAAAGAAATCGATGATTTTAAGCCGGAACCCTATTACGAAATCAAAACGCTATACCGGGAAACCACCTTTTCAGCACAAAGTGGAAAATATCAAAATCCTGAAGAGGCAAAAACGGTTTTAGATGAGATTTCAGGAATCGATCTGGAAATAACAAAGATTGACACTCGAAACAGCAACGAACATCCACCCAAATTATTCGATTTAACTTCGTTGCAAGTGGAATGCAACCGCAAATTCAGCATGACTGCCGACGATACGCTGAAAACCATTCAATCATTATATGAGAAAAAAGTAACCACCTACCCTCGCGTAGATACAACTTTTCTATCGGATGATATTTACAAAAAAGTGCCGGGCATTTTAAAACAATTAAAAGGGTACGACGCGTTTATACAAACTATTCTGGGCAGTGGTAAACTTCGAAAATCGAAAAAGGTATTCGACAATAAAAAAATTACCGATCACCACGCCATTATTCCAACCGGTGTTTCCCGACTTGATTTAAGCCAGACAGAAAAAGGGGTTTACGATTTGGTCTGCAAACGTTTTTTGGGTGTGTTTTTCCCCGATTGCAAAGTGGCGAATACAACCGTTGAAGCGCTAATTGGAAAACATAAATTTAAAGCTACCGGCAAACAAATTTTAAAACCGGGATGGCGTGTTATTTATCAAAACGATCAAAGAGCAAATTCCGACGATGCTATTTTGCCTGCCTTTGTAAAAGGAGAAAAAGGGCCACACAAACCCGATCTTCAGGAAAAAATGACTAAACCACCCAGCTACTATTCAGAAGCAACACTTTTGCGTGCCATGGAAACTGCAGGAAAACTGGTTGACGATGATGAACTTCGTGAGATTATGAAGGAAAACGGAATTGGGCGACCTTCAACGCGTGCAAATATTATTGAAACGCTGTTCCGTAGAAGATATATCCGACGCGATAAAAAACGAATAGTAGCCAATCCAACCGGCATTGATTTGATCGACAGCATTGAAAACGATTTACTAAAATCGGCTCAGTTAACCGGCGAATGGGAACGTAAATTAAGGCAGATCGAAGCAGGCGAACTTCCCATAAAAGAGTTTATGACTGAATTAAAACATATGGTTTTCGATGTAATTCAGCAGGTAAAACAATCGCCTAAAAAGGTTATTGCTATTGAAGTGGAGGAAGAGAAACCTAAGAAAAAATCTACCAGATCGAGTGCTGTTAAAAATGATGATTTAAGTTGCCCCAAATGTGGTAATGGAAAACTGTTAAAAGGGAAAAATGCCTGGGGTTGCTCCGAGTGGAAAGAGGGATGCAAATTCATTATTCCTTTTGCTTTTAACAAGAAAAAACTAAGCGACAAACAAATTGCCACACTGGTTACGAAAGGAAAAAGTCCTTTAATTACGGGATTTGTTTTTGCAAACGAGAAAATATCGGGCCGTTTGGAATTTACCGATGATAAAAACCTGATCCTTCAAACAGAAATTAAAAAAGATACGGTTTGCCCGGTTTGTAAAACAGGCAAAATAATGAAAGGCAAAACAGCCTGGGGATGTTCTAATTTCAGAGGGGGTTGCAGTTACCGAATTCCGTTCGAGATAAAAGCTGCGCAGTAAAATTTTTCAACAATGACACCTGATAGACACTTGGCGATTTTTGGTCCCGGACTTTCCACTAATTCAGTCTTTATGCAAAACTTGCTTAAAGGAATTGTTCCTGATGAATTGAGTGCCTTTGAGGGGAAACGAGGCGTTCTGTTTTCAACGTATACCTTAAATGATTTTATTAGAGAAGAAGCCCGGCACGATGATTATACACTTTCAGAAGCCGAGCACCGCAGTATTCGAACTTTTTCGAGTGGCGAACAGCGAAAAGCGTTGCTGAATTACCTGATATCCTTACAACCCGACTTTATTGTATTCGACAATATTTTCGACATGCTGGATATGCAGTCAAAAGAAAATCTGACAAAACGTTTAAGCGAACTTTCGCAACAGATGTCAATTATTCAGGTCATAAAACGAAAAGACAACCTCCTGCCTTTTATAAAAGATGCAATCAGGGTTGAAAATGAAATAATCAGTTTTACAGGAACTATTGAGCAGTATGAACAACTTTTTACAGTTGAAAATTCGCTCGAATTAAAAGAACAACTTCCTCCTCCACTGGAGGATATTAAAGCCGAGAACAATCCGCTGATAAAGTTTACGAATGTTACAGTTGAATATGGTAACAGAACCATTGTAAAGGATATTAACTGGACAATTAATTCTGGTGATTTCTGGCAACTCATGGGGCCAAACGGATCGGGAAAAACCACTTTATTAACCATGATTACGGGAGATAATCCAAAAGCTTACGGACAAGATATCACATTGTTTGGGCATAAACGTGGAAGCGGTGAAAGCATTTGGGACATTAAAAAGAAAATTGGCTATGTAACTCCGGCCATGACCACTTTATTCCGAGGCTGGAATACCGTTGAAAAGATGGTAATTTCGGGCTTGGTAGATTCCATTGGACTGTATAAAAAACCTACTGAACTACAAAAACGGATTGCCGGCCAGTGGATAAAGTTGATAGGCCTTGAGAATTTAAAACACCAACGTTTTTCTACTTTAAGCGAGGTTCAGCAATGTATGGTACTTATTGCAAGGGCCATGATAAAACACCCGCCGCTGTTGATTCTTGATGAACCGGCACATGGTTTAAATGATGAGAGTGCCACCTTATTAACCGCACTCATTAACAAAATTGCAGAAGAAGGTCAAACTACCATTATTTATGTGGCGCACCGAAAAGAGCCGGGATTAAAACCAAAACAGGTTTTTGAATTGGTAGCGGGAAATAGTGGCTCATTTGGAAGAATTGCTTCGAACAAAAAATAAAAACCAACATCCAAACACAAATCAAGGCATTGAATGCTGGCGAACGAATCTCTTCCCGATTACTTCAAAAACTCTTCCATCGGCACACTTTTATCAAACTACTTAATTTCGATGTTACGCCAGAAAATTTCAGCCGATTGCGATTGTAAGCCGATTATACTTTCTCTATAAGGTATATCGTTGGCCACTGTCCATTGAGTTAGTGATTCTTATTTTTTCAGTATAAATTCTCTGCTTTTTGCTTCATCGGCAGTTGGAAAATCTTCAGGAATAGGAATTGTAACTTCACCTGTCGCAACCCACTCAACACCACGAAGAAATGACACAATAAATCCTACACCTTCGCACGAGTAATCATCGTGACCTAATGTTGTATGAAAAATTCGACCTTCCCCATAGGTTAAAGTCATTAGCATTGGTTCGTGACGATCTGTTGGAGCATTCTCGTTCTGATCTTTTCCCGTTGCCAAAACAATCATATTTTCACCCGGTCCACGCAATTTTGCATAACATTCATCTTTTGCTGTTAACCACACTTCCGGCATTCCTTTCGTAATTGGATGATCGGCTACACGCACAGTAATTGGAAACACATGCTGTGGACCATGCGCCCCTGCACTTCCTTCCGAATGGTCGTGTTTTAATTCACCTTCGTTGGTATAATAAACATATGGGCCACTTTTTTCATCTCGTCCGCCCCAGCCTCCAATACCAATCATTTTATTGTATTCTTCCCAGTCGGGAAATGAATTATCAGCGGCATGAACCGAAACAAAACCTCCACCGGCTTTCATATAGTCTTCCAAAGCTTTTTGTGTTGACTCGGGCCAATCGGCTGCCTTCCATCCAAAATTGGAAATTACCACGTCGTATTTTTTGAAATTAGGAGCAAAATCAGGATCTGTTTTTGGATCTTTCAAATCTTGTGTTTCTCCGACACCTGCATACGGAAGAAATGCTTTCTCTCGTTCCGCATTCCAGGTAAATATTGTACGGTTAACATCTACTTTAAACATTCCTGTTTCTTCCAGATACTGTTTCATCATGATTGTCGACTTCGGCCAGACTTGATGATTATTCTGTCCATCAACAATTAATACTTTAATTTTTTTTGCCTCCGAGTTGCAAGCCAGAATCAAAAAAAGGCTTAGAAAGATTAGACTTTTTTTCAATGTCATTTTTTTTAGTTGATTAATATACATTTATCATTCAATTAAAACAGGTGAAATATATTAGGTTGCCCTAAATATAAAAACAATTCCGCGGTTATAACCAAAGTTCGATTTAAAAGAACTACTCAATTTTAGTTTTTTGTAATTGTAGTGTTTATCACATAATACAACTAATATCACCAATTTAACGTGCCAAAAGGCATAAAAAAAGCCTCTACCTTTGTACCCAACGGCAAAAGAAAGAGGCCTGTATTGTATTTATTCGTTTGATTTGTTAAATCGAATCGTCAGAAAAAGCAAGTTTAGCTATTTGTGTCTTTTACCATCACATCATGGGCACCGCCTTCAATAATACTTGTTGACGATACCAAGGTAATTTTTGCTTCTGACTGAAGTTCGGTAAGAGTAGAAACACCGCAACTGCACATGGTTGATTTTATTTTGCCCAGTGTTATTTCCAAATTGTCTTTTAGTTTTCCGGCATAAGGGACAAAACTATCCACTCCCTCTTCGAATTTCAGACTATTATTACCGCCCATATCGTAGCGCTGCCAGTTGCGCGCACGGTTTGAACCTTCTCCCCAATATTCTTTTACGTAATTTCCGCCTACCATTAATTTCTGTGTCGGACTTTCATCAAAACGGGCAAAATACCTTCCCATCATTAAAAAGTCTGCTCCCATTGCTAATGCAAGCGTCATATGATAATCCTGAACAATTCCACCGTCGGAACAAATTGGAATGTATTCACCGGTTTTCGCGAAATATTCATCGCGTGCTTTTGCCACATCAATGATAGCGGTAGCTTGTCCACGTCCGATTCCTTTTTGCTCGCGTGTGATACAAATAGAACCACCACCAACACCTACTTTTACAAAATCGGCACCGGCTTCAGCTAAATACAAAAATCCATCGCGATCGACGACATTCCCTGCACCTATCGACACATTTTCAAAGTTGCTTTTGACATATTCAATGGTCTCTTTTTGCCATTCCGAAAACCCATCAGACGAATCGATGCATAACACGTCAACTCCTGCTTCAACCAAAGCAGGAATACGTTCTTCGTAATCGCGGGTATTAATTCCTGCTCCCACAATCAGTCGTTTGTGTTCATCCAATAATTCGTTTGAATTTTGCTTGTGATTGTCGTAATCTTTTCTGAAAACAAAGTATTGTAATCTTCCGCCCTTATCTACAATAGGTAACTGATTCAATTTATGATCCCAGATAATATCGTTTGCCTCAGTCAAAGAAATCCCAAGTTCTCCGGTTATTAAAGCCGAGATTGGGGTCATAAAATCTTTCACCTTTTTATCGAGGCTATCTTTGCTGGTACGATAATCGCGACCAGTTACAATCCCTACAAATATACCGTTCGGTGTTCCGTCATCAGTTACTCCAACGGTTGAAAAACCTGTTTTATTTTTTACGGCAATAACATCGGCAAGTGTTTGCTCCGGTTGAATATTGGCACGACTTTCAACAAATCCTGCTTTATGTTTTTTAACGGTTTTCACCATTCTTGCCTGATTCCTGATGGTTTGAGAACCATAAATAAATGAAACGCCACCTTCTTTGGCCAACGCAATTGCCATTCCACTATCGGAAACCGATTGCATAATGGCTGACACAAATGGTGTTTTTAGTTCAATTTTTGCTGACTGCCCTTTGGAAAAACGGGTTAACGGAGTTTTTAAATTTACATTATCCGGAGTGTGTACAAGTTT
Source organism: Draconibacterium sp. (assembly GCA_041554075.1). Taxonomy (GTDB): domain Bacteria; phylum Bacteroidota; class Bacteroidia; order Bacteroidales; family Prolixibacteraceae; genus Draconibacterium. Next base: position 6,579 of record JBFFMM010000067.1, read on the forward strand.
TGTTAAACCGGGGATAATCAGGTATTCATTGAATGTTCTTGATACTTCGTTGATAATATTCGCCATGATGCTTTTACGTAAAAAATTTCGCAAATTTAACTAAAATTAAACTCTCTTAATTTAATAAAAGTCATAAAACAGGATTTGAGAAATAAAATTTAACCCTAAACAATCGCTAAAACTAAATCCCCTTTTTATATTGAGAACTGATCGTATGTGAAATCGCCTTATGCAGTTTTTCTTCTTTTCCTGATTCCCCGCTAAGATAATTCCTAAAAAGTGAAATAAGTTGAAGTTTATTTAGCTCTGTTTTTGATTCCGTCTTTATGTCACGCAAATCAATTAAAAACCCGGAAAAATAGTTTGGAATATCATTTACAATCGTAGTATTTAGAAAGTTTTTGGCATTGTAAATCGTATTTAAATTCCCCTTTGATTTTTCGAGAAAGAAAGTCTCCTCTTTCAAATTTTTAATGGTTGTTGATTTGCCACAAAAAGGGATACAATCTTTGTCCATTTTATCTTTTTCGCAGCCAATTGTTGTTTGGAAAAAACATTGCCGACTTGTCATTAATACAATTGGATGATAAATGCTGTAATACAGTTTAAACCCAGCAGGTTTTTTAATTCGTTGAATTTGGTGTTTACCTAATTCGTTTGATATAAAGGCTCCTGCACAATTAAAACGCTCCTTTAAAGCTTGCAATGCAAAAGAATTCATGGTATTCAGAAAGGGGCCGGCAATCCACAAAATTTCCATTTTATAGGCTTCGTAGGCAATTCCGGTATTGTTAGTTACAATTTTAGTGGGCTGAACTGCTCGCAGAAACTCTAATGCAGCGGTGTAATTTTCGCCAATTAATATGGATGGGAACCAGGGAATTAACTTTCGATTTTCGGTAAACAGTTTGATTAGTTTCTGCTTTTGATTTGAAAAATCGTTTGGAAGCTGAAAATAGAAAACAGCGGATGATTCTTCACAAAGGTCAATGTCTTTTTCAGAGTTGATTAATACTAAAAGTTCGGATGATATTATTTCTTGTTTCTGCTGAGCTATTTTAGGAACAGGAACAGCCTCAACAGTTTCTCTTGAATTATTTAAAGTTAAAAGAATACGATTTTTGAGAGTGGTCAGCTCACTAAATGGAATAAATAACTTCCCCTGAATACCTGTTAAATCAATCTCTTTAATAAAATACTCCGTTTCGTTTATAGCTTTAAACCGTTTCAATAACATTTTTTTATCAATTGGCATACTTCCATTTGTTGCCAAATTGATTTCAGAGAATAATATAAAAGAGGATTCCGGAGTTTTAATGGCCACTTGTAGTGGTGCTCCAGCATTTCCAGAAACCGTTATTACTATTGGATCACATTCAACACTCATCCGGTCGAGTTGTTTTTTTATTCCCGAACGCATTTCTCCCTTTTCGGCATAAAGTGCGATCTCTGCTTTATCAATATTTTCGGGAGTGGCCTCACCGTTTTGTTTGGCCCAATGAGTTGATGAGTTATCGCGCGGATTATCGATAAACATGTCTCTATTGATCTCTCCTTTCAGAAAAGCATTTGAAAAATCGCGGTTAAATACCTTGTACAAAATACTGCTGTCAGTATTTTGTAATCCTTTACTATTTATACTTTTAATTTGTTTACGATAGGCATCTACTATCGAATATACATAATGAAACTTTTTTATCCGTCCTTCAATTTTTAAAGAATCAACACCGGCATCTAAAAGTTCGGGCAACTTAGCCCAGGCCGAATTATCTTTCAGGTTTAATGGAAATTTATTGCCTTGCGGGGTGGTTAAGTATTCATCGCGACAGGGCTGGCTGCATCGCCCCCTGTTTCCCGAATTGCCTCCATGAACCGAACTCATGTAACAAATACCAGAAAATGAGAGACAATAGGAACCATGCACAAAAACCTCACTCAGAATGTTTTGTTGATGCGCAACAGCATTTAAATTTTTTATCTCCTTGAGATTTAATTCGCGCGACAGGTTTACACGTGTGGCATTGAGTTTACTTAAAAATTTGATCTGACCTTTGTTGTGCGTTGTAAGTTGGGTTGATGCATGTATTTTTAATCCTTTAAAATAAGTTGACAGGATATAAAACAGTCCTAAATCTTGCACAATTACTCCGTCGATACTGGTGTTTACTAGTTTATTCAACAAACGAATCAAGTCCGGTATTTCGGATTCTACAATACCAATATTTAGTGTTAAAAAGACTTCACAATTGTTTTTATGAGCCAGATGTAAAATTCCATTTAGGTTTTCAATTGTGGTGTTTTCTGCCCGGTTTCTAGCATTGAATTTATTCAGTCCACAATATACTGCATCGGCTCCGGCAGCAATTGCTGCTTTTATCGAATCTATATCTCCCCCGGGTGCCAGTAATTCAATGTTTCTGTTCATTTAAACAATCTGCGAAAATCTTCGGGTGAAAGGTATGTATAATTTTGATTATCCAAATTGGACTTTAACCACCTCTACTGTTAAAAGAATTTTACCAATATAACCACCCCTTGAAAAATGGATTTTTATATCTTTTGAATTTAAGTCTTACACCTTTGGCAAGGGCCAATCCTCACTATAATTCAATTTCATCAGATTGTTCGCAGCATCTTCTTGAAATACTTTTTTAGAATCATCCCAGTGAATACGATTACCAACACGATAAGCAATATTTCCCATCTCAGAGACAATACAGGTATTCGCTCCAACTTCTACCGGTGTATTTAACTGGCCTCCTTCGCGAATACACGACAACAGATTTTCTACATGCTCGTTTAAACCATCGCCATATTCTTTTTGTGTTCTGCCTTCAAAAAAAGGTCCTTTTAATGAATTGCTTTTATCGGGCATTAGCTCATATCCACTGCGGGTAACCACCAAAGTACCTTTTTGCCCTACATAAGCTACACCGTGAGCTTTTCCGTAAGGTCCAATTCCCGGATTTAATCCGCATTCCCAAATCATTGTATGTTTTGGGTACGAATAAATGGCTTGCTGAATATCGGGAGTCTCAATCGCACCTTTTTCGTGATAGTAAAGACCACCGCCGGGACTAATTGACAATGGCATATTTGCGTCCATTGCATACATCGCAAAATCGAGCAAATGAACTCCCCAGTCGGTCATTGCACCACCTGCATAATCCCACCACCAGCGGTGATTGTAATGAAAGCGGTTCATGTTAAATGGTCGTTTGGGCGCTGGTCCCAACCACATATCATAATCCACATAATCAGGTGCCTCCGAGTCAGGCATTACCGGATAAGGATCGTCGTAACCTTTATAAATCCAGGCTTTTACCAAATGAACATCGCCAAGTTCACCCGATTTTACAATATCGGAAGCTTCAAACCAATGCTTCGAACTGCGCTGCCACATTCCAACCTGACAATATAAATCGGGATGTTTTTGCTGTGCGGCAACCATAACATTACACTCTTCAATACTGTGTCCCATGGGTTTTTCCACATACACATGTTTTCCGGCTTCCAAAGCACTTATCATTATATTAGCATGCCAGTGGTCGGGAGTACCAATAATTACCACCTGAACCTCTTTATTATCTAAAACACGTCTGAAATCTTTGTATGTTTTTGGACGGATACCCGTCATCGTTTCTACTTCAGCAGCTTTGCTTTCTAAAACATTGGAGTCAACATCACACAAAGCAATACATTCAACATTGTTTTCTTTGCGAAGGAAGCTTTTCAAATCGTTAAACCCCATTGATCGGCAACCAATTAATGCAACAGTTATTTTTTCTGTCGGCGAAGCACAAGCATTTAATAGGGTTGGTGCAACACCTACTGCAGCAGCTGCTATTGCCGAGTGTTTTATAAAATCTCTTCTGTTCTTATTCATTTTGATTTAAATTGATTTACATTTACTTTTCTGAGAATCTCATATATTACTCCTGTACAAGCGAATCTATGTATTTCTTATTTTATGATAGTCCTGAAAATAGTTATTCATTTTTCCGGATAATCTTTTCAATTTTTTTTGAACTCATTTTACCGGAATAAACCAGTAACGAGTACTTCAGAACCAATGGTTTTACTGTTGATACAGGTACAAGTTTATTACCGGGATAAGCGGCATTTTGCATACTATTTTTTGCTCTTAAAATCCAGGATTGCGGGTAACCCGGATTATCAGGATTATCGATGATAACAATTCCGCCTTTGCTATTTAATTGACCAATTGTACCTGCAATATTTACAAAACCGGGCGATTCTATGGCTGCTATTTCGGGGATAATCTCTCCTGTTTTCCCTAAAAATTGAACATCGTCAGGCAATTTCATACGAACAGAAAAACCACTGTACCCTTTTTCATCTTCCGATCCTCCAATTTTTAAGCCTTCTACCAATGCTAGAAGACTAATTTCAAAATCCATTTTTCGGTAAGATCCCACGGCAGGATAAACAATTATTTTTGCATGCTCTTTAAGGTAAGGAACTTCTTTACCGTTTACCTTCCACTTATGCGATTTCCAATCCACTTCTGTTCGGATTTCAACAGAACCCGTTGAAGCTTTCATAAACTCCAGTTCAACTACTTCCTGCTCAAAATCTACCAATTCCCATGGATCACCAATTCGTTGATCGCCAACCCAAACCTGGTGCCACGCCCAAAATATACCCCGATGATGCAAATGATCGGCAGGAAAATCTTCGGTTAATATTTGTCCATTCAATCCATACAACGGATGAATGTAGTTCGATCGGGTATGACTTCCATCCTTACTTTTGGGAGCAGTTTGAAAGGCCAACACATTTTTTTTACCATCAACAATGAGAATAGCGCCATCTCTTTTTTTCATGGTAAGTTGTGCATTTGTTGCTAACGAACAAGCCAACAGTAACAAAATTCCGAAAATAAGTTTTGTATTCATGGTTTCTCCCCTTCTAAAATTGAAAGTTTTGTTCGAATATCATCAGTCAAATAATCAACTTCCAGTATTTCAATATTTTTAAAATTATCGGATAAAATTGTTTTATCGTTTTCAGGTAAAATCAGCCAAATGTGTGAAATAAACTGAGCCATGATTGCCGAATCCGACTTTACAGAAACCGTTTTATCCCCTTCAATAAGCAATCCGCTTGCAGGACTAATTATCTTACGTCGTTTGGTGCCTTCACCATCATCGCGTATAAAAACAGTTCCGGTTGTTGTTACCATTTGGTTACTGACCGGAAAAACATGATTAAACTCGATGGGGTTGCGATGATTTCGAATACCAAGTGGCCAGTAATCTCCATTGGGATGATTTCCCAAAGCCAGTACTACATCTTCTTGAAAACTGATAATTGCATGTTTAACACCTCTATCAATCAACATGGGTTTTAAGAAATCTAACACAAAACCTTTTTCAATGCTACCAAAATCGAGTTCCATACCTTCCACGGTAAATCGAATTTGGCGTTTGTTAAAATCCAGTTCAATTTTATCGAATCCACATTTTTGGCGTACATTTTCGATCTCCGTCTCATTTGGTGTTTCATTTTCTGTCCAAAGAGAAATTAAGGGTGCCATTGTCACGTCAAATGCACCATTACTCATTTCATAAAAATCGGAACAGATTGTTAGTAATTCCCACAATTCGTCAGACACAGGAATCCATTCATTTGCCGGTTTTGCATTTATTTCCCAAATAGTAGAAACCGCACTAAATCGGCTAATTGTATTTTCAATTTGTTCTACTTCTGATTTTATTTGTTGAAATACCTTCTGCGCGAAAGATTCATTAACATTGGGTAAAACTACATCGCATGGAGCTCCCATGGCTAAAAATGAATCGCTAAAAATTGTAGGTTCCGGCATGAATTATTGATCTGTTTAGAAAGAATTAGTAAAAATAAAAAACTCCCTGATTATTACTATCAGAGAGTTTATAAAATTATAAAGAAAATCGTTTCTACAATTTATAAAACTCTTCCCAACCTTTACGTGGCGGAGTTCCAACCAACAGATCGTTTGCCACTTTGTTGTTGGTAATAGTTTTGGTTTTACGGTCAAATTCAATTTTTGTATTTAAGCGCTGTGCAATTGTTCCCAGGCAAAATACCTGACTTAAAGGAGCTGAAATTTCGAATGGCGAACGCGTTTTCTCCTCTCCTTTTGCAGCTTTTACAAAATTTTCGAAATGGTTTGAAGGACTTTTAGGTACTTCAGGCAACTTTGATTCCATATCTTTTGCAGCTTCTTCAGGAATAATACTCAAAGTGCTTCCATGCGAGCCTCCTTTAAAAGTAAGGTCTTTCCCGTAAATTTCTTTACCCGGGCCTAGTTTTGCAGGTTGCATAGCTCCGTTGCTTGCCGGCGGGATATTCGGATCAACTTCCAATTCGCCAAAACCTTTTGGAACCTGTGGAATATTATCTTGTCCATCGTACCAGGTAATGGTACATGCCGGCATTTTTTTACGTTTTGGGAACTTAAAGGCCAGCGTTGATGCCTGTGGAAAAAATAATTTATTGTGGCCTTCAATTTTAATTGGATCAACTTCATAAGGTAATCCTAAATCGAGAAATTCATGCGCCGTATCCATTATGTGAGCCCCCCAGTCGCCCAGTGCTCCCATGCCATGTTCGTACCAACAACGCCACTGTCCATTAATAAAGTCTTCGTGGTAACCGTGTTCTTTGGCAGTCATCAACCATGTATCCCAGTCTAAGGTTTCCGGCACATTCGGATTAATCGGATATTCGCTCATGCTTGTGTCCCAACCGTGCCAACGGCGCGCTCCATTCATGTGCGCTGTAATTTTTGTAACATCTTTTATTATGCCCGCATCAACCCACGCTTTAAACTGAAAATAGTTACCTTCGGAGTGTCCCTGATTTCCCATTTGGGTAGCAACCTTGTATTTTTTTGCAGCCTCAATCAGCAATTCCGATTCGTTAAAAGTACGTGTTAATGGTTTTTCAACATACACATGTTTCCCCAACGACATGGCCAGAATAGTAATTGGAAAATGCGAAAAATCAGGAGTTCCGATACTTACTGCATCAAAATCTTTAATCGATTTTTCAAACATCTCCCTAAAATCCTGATACTTTTTTGCATTGGGATATGCATTCATATTTTCAAGGGTGTGTTTTGCTCCCATATCCACATCGCATAAAACAGTTGTATTCACTAATCCTGTTTTATTGAATTCGCGAAAAATTTGGCCTCCGCGGTTACCAATTCCGCAAAAAGCCATATTCACTTTATCGCTGGGCGCCACAACTCGCGCACGAATTACTTCTCCTGCAGCATTTCTAATTTCGTCCTTTGCAAAAAGAACATGAGCCGGAACAATGGTAACCGCACCCAATGTAGCTGCGGTTCTTTTTATAAATTTTCTTC
>JBFFMM010000068.1:0-13900 GCA_041554075.1 Draconibacterium sp.
CGCATTTTGGAGCAGTAAGTTCATGCATGAATTTGTGGGTAAACGAACAGTTTGTAGGATACAGTGAAGACAGTAAAACGCCTGCTGAATTTAATATCACAAAATACCTGAAAAAAGGTGAAAACACAATGGCAGTTGAAATCTTCCGCTGGAGCGATGCTTCGTATTTGGAAGACCAGGATTTTTGGCGTTTGAGTGGAATTACCCGCGATGTGTATTTAAAAGCCCGCGCCAAACAATCGCTTAAAGATTTCAGAATTGGTTCTACATTAGACAGAACGTATACCAATGGTGTTTTTAATTTAGCTATAGATTTGGCTAACAATGCAGAGCTCACTGTTGAAGCAGTTCTTTCGGAAAACGGAAATGTTGTAAAAGAATTCTCTGAAACCACATCAGAACAAGCCGTACAATTTTCTGCTGAAATTCCGAATGTAAAACAATGGTCTGCTGAAATTCCAAATCTTTACGAACTGATTATCACATTAAAAAATGCCGATGGTGTTATAGAAGTGATTAAACAAGATGTTGGATTCCGTAAAATTGAAATTATAGATGCAACCCTACGTGTAAACGGGGAATATGTTTATATAAAAGGAGCCGATTTACACGAACACAACGACAAAACCGGACATGTTCAGGATAAAGAAACCATGCTTTTGGATATCAAAACCATGAAAGAAAACAACCTGAATGCCGTTCGCACATCGCACTATCCTCAGCCTGAATTGTGGTACGAACTGTGCAATAAATATGGTTTGTACATTGTTGATGAAGCCAATATTGAATCGCATGGAATGGGTTATGGATCAGAATCGCTGGCAAAAAACGAGGATTGGAAAGAAGCACATTTATACCGTACCCGAAACATGTACCAACGCGACAAAAACCAACCGTGTGTGGTAATCTGGTCGCTCGGTAACGAAGCCGGAAACGGCGTAAACTTTGAAGCAACTTACGAGTATCTGAAAGCGGTTGACAAAACTCGTCCGGTTCAATACGAACAAGCGCACGGGAAAGGAAATACCGACATTAATTGTCCGATGTACATGCGAATTGAAGGCATGGAAAAATATGCAAAAGGAGAAGCAAACATGCCATTAATCCAGTGCGAATATGCACACGCCATGGGAAACAGTGTTGGGAACCTACAAGATTACTGGGATGTAATTGAGAAATATGATGTACTGCAAGGTGGTTTTATTTGGGATTGGGTTGACCAGGGATTATTAACCACAAACGACAAAGGCGAAGAATACTGGGCCTACGGTGGCGACTTTGGTCCGGATACTGTTCCATCCGATGGGAACTTCTGTAATAACGGCTTGGTTGACCCCGATCGTGCAGTAAAACCTCATCTTTTGGAAGTTAAAAAAGTATATCAATACATTGGTTTCGATGCTGTGAACTTAAAAATAGGCACCATTTCAATCACAAACAAATATGCTTTCCTTAATCTCGACCAATTCAATTTTGTTTGGGAAGTTACGGGTGATGGAAAAGTAATCGACAACGGCAACCTGGGCGACCTGAATTTAGCACCGGGAGAATCGAAAAAAGTAAGCATTGATTTTGCAGTAACTCCGGAACCCGGTGTTGAATATTTTTTAAATGTAAAAGCCAAGTTGAAAGAAAACTGGAGTCTTGTTGAAGCCGGTTGGATAATGGCCGAAGAACAGTTTGAACTGCCTGTATTTAAAGCTGCGCCAAAAGCAAATAAAGCACAATTTGCTGACCTTGAACTAACCAACAGCGAAACTGCAACAACAATTTCGGGCGATGGTTTTTCTGTTTCGTTCGATAAAAAAGCGGGTGTAATATCAAGTTTCAAAAAAGGAGAAACGGAACTATTAACCAGCGGGCCGATTCCAAATTTCTGGCGTGCGCCAATTGATAACGACTTTGGAAATAATTTACACAAACGATCCAGAGTTTGGCGCAAAGCCGGTGAAAACCGTAAAGTCTCAAATGTATCGGTTAAAGAAATAAATAAAAGTACAGTTAAAGTCACTTTCAACTTCGACCTTGTAAACGAAGAAAAAGCAAAAATTGCCACTTACAAATCAACCTACACCGTTTACGGTTCGGGCGATATTGTTGTAGATAACAATTTTAAAATGACTGGCGACGATCTTCCGGAAATTGTTCGCATGGGAATGAATATGGTTATGCCACGCAAATTCGATCAAATGAGCTGGCTGGGCCGTGGCCCACAGGAATCGTATTGGGATAGAAAAACCGGAGCATTTGTTGGCTTATACAAAGGCAGTGTGGCCGATCAGTACTGGGCTTATTTACGACCTCAGGAAAACGGAAACAAAACTGACGTTCGCTGGATGACCATCACCGACAATGCAGGAAATGGATTACTTTTCAGTGGAATGCCATTGTTGGAAGTGAGTGCTCACCACAATATTATGGAAGACTTTGAAAGTTTGGAAAGAACCGATGGTCGTCAGATTCCGGGAGTAGAAGTGGTGAACCGCCACATTGACGATGTGAAACCACGCGACCTTACTTCGGTTAATATCGACTACAAACAAATGGGAGTTGGAGGAGACGACAGTTGGGGTGCACGCACCCATGATGAATACCGTTTAACAAAACAAGCTTACTCTTATTCATTTAGAATGAAAGCAATTTCGAGTGGTGACAAACCTGAGGAATTAGCTAAACTGAAATTCTAATGGAATTCACATAAAAAGCGCAAAGGCGCGGAGATCGAATTGTGTCTCTGCGCCTTTGTTTTTAAAAACAAAAAGAGCAAACATCTGCTACCTAAATTTTATATTCTGTACAAACAAAACTAATTTTATTGAAAAAGCTTAAGATAACAACCTGATGATACTTTGAAAAACTAAAACCAAAATACAATGAAACCAACTACTTTATTCATTTTAATCTATTTATTTTGTTTCCAAAGTTCGCCATCAGCGCAAAACATAGAAGAATTTGACCTGATTCAAATTCAATCGCAAAACGAAGACATTTGTAAAATTGAACAGGGCGAAGGATTTGACAGCCAAACTTTAAAAATAAACCCGACAAACCACCAGCAAGGTCTTACAATTTGGAAAGCAAAAGATGCCAGCGATTGGGAAAATGCCAATTATCTGGTTTGTGAGATTTGGCACAAAAATGAGTACAGTGCAGTATTAAACCTGGAATTTTACAAAGACGAACAGAGTGCTGGAAACATAGTTGCACAAAGTGGATCTGTAGCCGGAGAAACAGAAGAAAAGCCTCGAATGTCGGCAAAAATTGGCGTTTTGCCTTTGTTAAAAACCAAAGTCATTTTTCCGCTCGAGTACCTCAACGGACAAGAAATATTTCTGAAAAGATTTCCCCGTCAGTTAAAAGGAACGGTTCTGGGAAACAGAATGAAACCCGGCGAAATTTCGAAAGTACTTATCCGTTTCGGCCCCTATCAGGAACCACATTTTATTCCTGAGTTTGAGATTGCTTCCATTTATTTAAGTATAGAATTACCACAGGCTTATCCAACGCCCGACATTCCACTTACCGACAAGCTGGGGCAGTGGGCGCGAAAAGATTGGCCTGGTAAAATAAAATCTGAAGTAGAACTAAAAACGCTTCTGGAAACACAACTGGCAAATTCAAAAACAGCCAATTTTCCAAAAAACTGGAGTAAATATGGTGGATGGAAAGAAAAACAATTTGAAGCAACGGGCTTCTTCAGAACCCAATACGATGGCAATCGTTGGTGGATGGTTGATCCCGAAGGATATGCATTTGTTTCGGTTGGAGTAGATTGTATTGGTGCCAACGCTTCGGGTGTAACTTCCGGGCAGGAAGACCTTTTTGAATGGCTACCCGACTCCGATGACAAGCTGTACGAAGAAGCGTTTTCTAATCGTGGAGAATATCATTCAATTGATTTTTACAAAGCCAATTTTATTCGTGTATTTGGCGAAAGTTGGAGAGAAAAATGGGAAACCATTACTTCCGGACAAATCAGAGAATTTGGAATAAATACCATTGCTAACTGGTCGGATATAAATTATGCACGAAAAGCTAAAATTCCTTATGTATTACCACTTCGAGGTTTCCCGTCTACGGATGTAAAACTTTACCGCGACTTCCCCGATGTTTTTGCCAAGGAGTATGCGCAAAACGCTAACGAATTTGCACAACAATTAAACGAGTATAAAAATGATCCGTATTTAATTGGATATTTCTTACGCAACGAACCACACTGGGCTTTTGGTGCCAACGACATTGCCTTCGAGATGTTTGGCACAAATCAAACATCCGATTCAAAAAATGAATTTGCCCTTTGGCTTTCAAAACAATATGCTTCTATTCAGGAATTTAACCAAAGCTGGAATCTTGAATTAAGTAGTTTTGAAGAGATTACAAAAAAAACTTTCTCGAGTTATCCGTCGGAAAAAGCAAAGGAGGATTTTTGGAAATTTTCTGAAATTCTGGTGGCCAAATATGTTAATATGCCCTGCGACGAAGTGGAAAAAGTGGATGCAAATCACTTGAACCTGGGAATGCGTTATGCCTGGTTAAGTTCTGATTTATTATACAAAGCCGGCGAAAGATTTGATGTATTTTCGATTAACGGTTATGGAAATCCTGGCCCGCCGGAAACAGCAGAAATTGCCAAAATAAGTGGCAAACCGGTTATGATTGGCGAATTTCACTTTGGTGCAACCGACCGTGGATTACCCGCTACTGGAATTCAGGGGGCACTCACGCAGGCCGAAAGAGCTAAAGCTTACCGCTATTACATTGAACAAGGTTTAGCACGACCTGAACTTATTGGTATGCATTATTTCCAGTGGCTCGACCAACCGGTTTTTGGTCGTTTCGATGGAGAAAATTACAACATCGGGTTTATGGACATTTGCAACCAGCCCTACAAAGAACTTACTGAAGCAGCAAAAATAACCCACCTGAAAATGTATCAAATCGCCAATGGCGATGAGCCTCCCTATCATGAAAAAATCGAGAAAATACCATCTATACATTATTAAAATGAAGCCGGTTTTTTCCTTTCTATTGCCGTCTCTCTTTTCGAATTTAGCACTAATTCAGAAAGCTCATCGGATACCGAGAGGATAATTGATGTAACTGTTAATCCTGAAATCACATTCCAAACCATCCATACATACATAATTTTGGTGTCTCCGATGCCTGGAACTGCCAATATGCAGTTAATTTGAACGGTAGGAGCATCACAACTTTGGTTATTCAGGAATGAAAATTCTTTAAATTTAATTATCAGCTACCCAATTCATTTTGTAATAAATGATATAACTTTGCCCGCAAATTAAATCTAAATGGAAATTAAAAACCTGACGTATTTATTGTTGTTGCTGTTGTATTTGGCAATACCAATACTACTAAGCACACAAAAAAAAGTACGTTTTGTATTTCGCCTGAGGTACCTTTTGCCGGCCTCCATTTTTGCCGGAGGCATATTTGTGATGTGGGACATGCGATTTACTGAAATGGGGATCTGGAATTTTAACCCTGATTATTTAACGGGTATTGAGTTATTAAAGCTTCCAATTGAAGAATGGCTCTCTTTTTTAATTATTCCGCTTTCATCGGTTTATATTTACGAATGGCTAAAAATAAGATTCGAGAAATTTGAACAACCCAGTGCTTTTGTCATTCTCAGTCTGATATTTTTTGCAATTTCAGTAATAGTAGCCTATTCGTTCCGCAAAAATATGTTCACTTTTTTTACCTTCTTTTTAACTGCTATTTATCTCGGATACACTGTTTTTCGCAACCGATTTAAAAAGCATTACACCAAATTTTATCTCGCTTTCGCGATTACATTAATACCTTTTATAATTATATCTGGCATTTTAAATTCCTTGCCGGTTGTTATTTACAACTCCGATCATATTATTGGAGCAGAAATTTTTGGCGTACCGATCGAAAAATTGGGTTTTCTTTTTTTGCTTCTTCTAATCAATACCACCATTTACGAGTATTTAAACGAGCGACAATATTATTAATTTGACACAACATGGCATTATTCTATAACCTTGGAATATTTATATACAGTAGCTTAATTCGTGTGGCTGCCCTGTTTAACGAGAAAGCCAAATTTATGCTTGCAGGTCGCAAAAACTGGCAAACTGAGCTTCGAACAAAAATTGATAAAGATGCCCGGTATTTGTGGTTTCATTGTGCATCGCTCGGCGAGTTTGAACAAGGCCGCCCGGTTATTGAAGAAGTAAAAAAGCAATTCCCGGAATACAAAATCATTCTCACGTTTTTCTCTCCTTCGGGTTACGAAATCAGGAAAAATTACGAAGGTGCCCATGTAATTTGCTACCTACCAATGGACACTAAAAGCAATACACGCACTTTTCTGAACATCGTAAAACCCGAGAAAGTATTTTTCGTGAAATATGAGTTCTGGTACAATTTTATTACCGAATTAAAATTTCAACAAATACCTCTTTTCATTATTTCAGCCATTTTCAGAGAAAACCAACAGTTTTTTAAAAACACTCCCTGGGGACTTTGGTACCGCAAAATACTTTTTAGTTTCGAGCACTTTTTTATTCAGAATGAAAAATCGGGTGAATTGCTAACAAACATAGGAATCAAGAATTTCACCATTTCCGGAGATACCCGTTTCGATAGGGTAGCAAGTATCGCTAGTGGTGCAAAAAGGTTTCAAATTGTTGAAAAATTCAAAGCGAATTCAACAGTAGTAGTAGCAGGAAGTACCTGGAAGCCTGACGAAGAACTGCTTATAGAGTTTATCAACACATTGAATGATACTAACAATGTAAAATTCATCATCGCTCCACACGAAGTTTCCGTTGCGAATATTAACAGAATTCATCAATTGTTGAAAAAGCCGGCCATTTCCTTCAGTAAAATAGAAAATTCAAATATTGAAAACTACCAGGTGTTAATAATTGATTCAATTGGAATTCTTTCGTCGCTTTATCAATACGGAAACCTTGCCTACATTGGCGGTGGCTTCGGTGTTGGCATTCATAATATTTTAGAAGCTGCCACTTTTGGCCTACCCATTCTTTTTGGGCCCAATTATAAAAAATTCAAAGAAGCTGTCGATCTTGTTGAAGCGAAAGGCGCATTTCCAATTCATGATTTTGACGAATTAAAAGATGCATTAAACCTACTCCTTAGCAACAAAAACCAACTTGAAAAAGCATCAGCAATCAGCAAAAAATATGTAGATAAAAATGTGGGTTCCACAAAACTTATCATAAATAAAGTTTTTAACAACTAATTTAAATTTGCACAGTTTTTGTTAGCAAAAACCACCTCAAATATTTGACTTTTTACGATAAATAGTCAACAACTAAATTATCTTTTTTTACAACAAATATTTTCAGTTTTGGTAAACTTTTTATAGCTATCAAATATATAATCACCTCTCAAACAGACAGATAACACTTTAAAGTTGATAACTTCTTATTTTTTTATTTAAGAAAACTTTCCGAAAGTTTGTTTTCTGTTCTATCTTGCAATGCACAATTAAGAAAGTCAGAAACCTAGAATTCAATATATACATTCTATTAATTTTAAATTCACAATTTAGGAAAAAACATGGCAATAAACGAAGTATCTGTAAAAGCCCCGGCAGGCAAAAAAATTTACTCTCAGGAAGAAGCAGTAAAAGCCTCGCTCGATTACTTCAAAGGAGATGATTTAGCAGCAAGAGTATGGGTGAACAAATATGCCCTAAAAGATTCTTTTGGGAATATATTTGAGTTAACCCCGGACGATATGCACAAACGTTTGGCAAAAGAAATCGCCCGAATCGAAGAACGTTACCCAAATCCTCTAACCGAAGAAGAAATCTACAACGTACTAAAAGATTTCAAATACATTGTTCCTCAAGGAGGACCAATGACTGGCATTGGAAACAATTACCAGATTGCATCACTATCGAACTGTTTTGTGGTTGGTAACGATGGTGAATCGGACTCGTATGGTGGAATAATGAAAATTGACCAGGAGCAGGTTCAGTTAATGAAACGCCGGGGAGGTGTTGGGCACGACCTTTCACATATTCGTCCGAAAGGATCACCCGTTAAAAACTCAGCTCTTACCTCAACAGGAATTGTACCATTTATGGAACGCTATTCGAACTCTACCCGCGAAGTTGCGCAGGATGGACGCAGAGGAGCACTTATGCTTTCAGTATCGGTAAAACACCCCGATTCGGAAAGTTTTATTGATGCAAAACTGGAACAAGGCAAAGTTACCGGGGCAAATGTTTCAGTTAAAATTCAAGATGATTTTATGCAAGCCGTTGAAGCAGGAACATCTTACCAGCAACAATACCCTATTAATGGGGAACCTACTTATACCAAAACAACCGATCCTAGCAAAATTTGGGATAAGATTGTTAAAAATGCATGGAAATCGGCTGAGCCGGGAATTCTTTTCTGGGATACTATTATAAACGAATCGGTTCCGGATTGTTATGCCGACCTTGGCTACCGGACTGTTTCTACCAATCCTTGCGGAGAAATTCCATTGTGTCCTTACGATAGCTGTCGTTTGCTTGCCATCAACTTATATTCTTACGTAGAGAATCCGTTTACCAAAGATGCCAAATTTAATTTCGAATTATTTAAAGAACACATTCACTATGCTCAGCGCATTATGGATGATATTATCGATCTTGAATTGGAAAAAATTGATGCGATTATTGCCAAGGTAGATGCAGATCCTGAAGCAGAAGACATTAAGTTTACTGAAAGAAATCTTTGGAATAACATAAAAAATAAAGCAAAAGAAGGTCGCCGTACCGGAATTGGTATTACCGCTGAAGGAGATATGCTGGCCGCTCTAGGTTTGCGCTATGGAAGTGAAAACGCAACCGATTTTTCTGAAGAAATTCACAAAACCGTTGCCGTTGAAGCTTATCGTTCATCGGTTTATTTAGCAAAAGATCGCGGTGCATTTGCCATTTACGATACTGAAAGAGAGAAGAACAATCCGATGATCAACCGCATTAAGGAAGCTGATCCGGGCTTATACGAAAAAATGGCTAAATACGGCCGTAGAAATATCGCCCTGTTAACCATCGCTCCTACTGGAACTACCAGTTTAATGACACGGACTACTTCTGGAATTGAGCCCGTATTTTTACCGGTTTACAAACGCCGTCGCAAAGTAAATCCAAACGACAAAAATGTACGTGTTGATTTTGTTGACGAAGTAGGCGACCATTGGGAAGAATACACTGTTTTTCACCACCACTTTAAAACGTGGATGAAAGCACACGGTATTGACATGAGCCGTGAATACTCGCAAGCCGAACTGGACAAATTTGTTGAGGAATCACCTTATTACAAAGCGACATCAAACGATGTTGACTGGATGAACAAAGTGCGCATGCAGGGTAAAATTCAGAAATGGGTGGATCACTCGATTAGTGTAACCATTAATTTGCCAGCCGATGCAAAACAAGAGTTGGTGGGTCAATTGTATTTTGAAGCATGGAAAAGCGGATGTAAAGGTGTAACTGTTTATCGCGATGGTTCGCGTTCAGGTGTTCTTATCTCGAACGACGAAAGTGAAAAACAAAAAGGAAATGGTTCTTTCCCAACGAAACGTCCTGAAAAACTGGAAGCAGATGTGGTTCGTTTTCAAAACAACAAAGAAAAGTGGATTGCCTTTATGGGCTTGATGGATGGAAAACCATACGAGATTTTCACCGGTTTGCACGACGATGAAGATGGAATTCTTCTTCCACGTTCAATTACAAAAGGTTATATCATTAAAAGCTGGGAAGGCGATGACTCGCGTTACGATTTCCAATACACCAATAAACGTGGATACAAAACCACCATTGAAGGACTTTCGCATAAATTTAATCCGGTATACTGGAATTATGCAAAATTAATTTCGGGAACGCTACGTCACGGAATGCCGATTCATAAAATTGTGGAACTGGTGACCAGTTTACAATTAGACAATGAAACGATTAATTCGTGGAAAGCCGGTGTTGCCCGTACCTTGAAAAAATACATTGAGGATGGTACAAGAGCAGATGATGCGAAATGTGGCGAATGTGGTTCGGACGACGTAGTTTACCAGGAAGGCTGTTTAACTTGTCTTACCTGCGGAAACTCTAAATGCGGATGATAAACACCAAAAAATAATCCCGGGATCGAAATTCGGTCTTGGGTTCAGTTCAAGTTTGATTTGCTCTATTATAGAGTTTAAAATAAGAAAACCCAGCCAAAACGCTGGGTTTTCTTATAATATGGGTTGATGTAAATCTAAAAATCAATTATTGTTTTAATCTTTTCATTGTAACTTTTGCTACACGAAATAATTCGGGATTTCTCGCATTTCATAACTAAATCGTACCTCCCGTTTGCCAGTTTTTTAACCTCACTAATTAATTTACTATTTAGTATTGTCGATTTATGCACTCTTATAAAATCTTCGGGCAACTTATTTTCCAGATCGCTAAGATTTGTATCTACCAAATAGTCTTTACCACTCACATCGGTTAAAAACACAAAATTGTTTGCTGTTGAAAAATCTACAATTTCATTAAACTGAATTAAGGTTATTTTACTTCCCTCTTTTACAGGATAATACTCGCGTATATTTTTCTTCGAACCTTCGGATTGCTGATACTTATTAAACTGCTGTTCAACTTCCTTTACGGTCCATTTCCTATCGCTATTCTGTTTAGATTTTCGTACTGCTTTCACAATAAAAAAGATAATAACAAAAGGGATAATGATAAACATGAACGAGATAATAACAATTACAATCTCTTGTGGTCCAATAAATCCAGCGATTTGAGTATTCATTAGTTATTGTTTTGGATTTTATTCAAACTAATACAAAATCTGCCTGATTTCAAAACATCATTTAGCACCTTGCTGTATAAAATAGTCATCATTCGTAAATATTCGTTTGGTTTAATCTATTTATTTGATCGATGCTTTACCTCGTTCACAACGTCAATATTATTACTTTTTGATTTTCTTATTGCCCTTATAATAAAAAAAGCAGCAAGAAGTGTAACTGGCAAAATCAGCAGTAACAAGATGACAATAATGATTTCTTGCGGACCAATAAATCCTGTAATTAATGTGCTCATAGCTAATATTTTTGGTTATAAATTTTCGACCAAACTAACATAATATCAACAGTTTATCAAAACCAGATTTGCCAAGTTGCCCAAAAACAGCGTCAAGAGCATCATACTTAAAGCCAAGGCGCCTCATTAATTTTAATATCTGGGCTATGCTTATCGGAAATTAGCACAAAAAAAAGGCGCAACCCAAAAGTTACGCCTCAAAATATCTCGATTTACTTCTATTAAGCTTCAATCATCGCTTTGTATGCTTCTGCATCCATTAACTCATCCAACTCAGCAGCATCAGCCACTTTAATTTTAATCATCCAACCTTCGCCATAAGGATCTTTGTTTACCAGTTCCGGATCATCTGCCAATGCTTCATTAAATTCACTGACCTCGCCACCTACAGGCATAAATAAATCAGAAACGGTTTTTACTGCCTCAACGGTACCAAAAGTTTCTCCTTTATCCAAAGTTTCTCCTTCGGTTTCAATTTCAACAAAAACAACATCGCCTAATTCGCCTTGAGCAAAGTCGGTTACACCAACAACAGCAATGTCACCTTCAACGCGCACCCACTCGTGGTCTTGCGTATATTTTAATTCAGCTGGAATACTCATAATGAAATGATTTTTTATTATTTCTCGCAAAATTAACACATTTTACCGAGAAACAGGCCCCTCACGAACAAGCATTTCCCTGATTTTTATCGTATTTTAGGTATCAACCCCAATTTTATTTCACACTTTTTGTATCATTGCAAAAATTGTCAGAAAAAATGTTTACAAAAAAGGTTAATTCATTAGACGAACTAAATAGTGTTGCAGGAGAGTTAATTCAACATTTCCCGAACGAACGGGTATTTGCCTTTTATGGCAAAATGGGTGCAGGTAAAACTACATTTATTCAAGCTATATGCCGGGCTTTAGGTTCAACCGACAATGTAACCAGTCCTACCTTTGCACTAATAAACGAATACATGGGTAGAGAAATGAATTCGATTTTTCATTTCGATTTTTATCGGATTAAGGCCATTGAAGAAGCATTTGATTTGGGTTATGAAGACTACATTTATAGTGGCGATTATTGTTTAATTGAATGGCCCGAAATGATAGAACCTTTGCTTCCCGAATCTTTAGTTGAAGTAAAAATTGATGTTCAGGATGATGAAAGCCGGGTTATTTCTGCTCAAACAAAATAACGGGCAAATAAGCTTCAATTTTCCAACTTCAGACTTCCGTTTTTATTATTTTGAAAACTCCCCTTTTGCTTGTAAATTGCTAGTCGATAAAAACGAAAACTAAATTTAAATTTCAGCAATGGAAAAGGCAAGAGAAAAGGTTTCGATACCCAAGACCATGTTACTGCCCAAGGAAGAGATGTTGGAAATAAAAAAGAAAGGGCAAAAGATAAAAATTGGTATCCCCTCCGATTATTCCAAAGTTGAATACAGAGTTCCACTCACACCACAAGCCGTTGACTTGCTTGTTTCATACGGTCACGAAATTCTGATTGAGAAAGATGCTGGAAAATCGGCAAGTTATTCGGATGAAGCTTACAGAAAAGCAGGTGCCACTATTGTTGAAAAGAAGGAAGAAACTTTTCAATGCGATATTATTTTGCGTATTGCCCCATTCGACTGCGACGAAATAGATGCGTTGAGAGGCAACCAGGTTATTCTTTCCAACATGCAGATTCAGGCACATTGTAATGAATCGATTCAGAAAATGATGCAAAAGAAAGTGACAACAGTAGCTTTCGAATACCTGGAAAACGAAGAAGGCTTTCTTCCTTTTGTGCACCAAATGAGCCAGATTGCAGGAGTTACTTCCATTACAATTGCCAGTGAATATTTAAGCAACTCGCGCAATGGGAAAGGCGTTTTATTTGGCGAAGTCACGGGCGTTACGCCTGCCGAATTGGTAATTATTGGCACAAGTACCGCAGCAGAATATGCCGCTCGCGCAGCACTTGGCTTGGGTATTTTTGTGAAAGTTTTCGACACTTCGGTTTACGAATTAAGTAAACTGGAAGAAAAGCTGGGACGCCGTATTTTTACCTCGGTTTTTTATCCAAAAGTATTACGAAAGGCTTTAGTTTCAGCCGATGCCGTTATTGGAGCCACATCGTTTAATACGCCGCCAAAATTTAAGGTAAGCGAAGATTTGGTAAAACAAATGAAAGAGGGCTCGGTAATCATCGATTTGAATGTTAGTCAGGGAGGCTGTTTTGAAACCTCAAAGTGTACCGATTTTAAAAATCCAACTTATGTAAAACATGGTGTAGTTCACTATTGTGTACCCAACACTCCATCGATGGTTTCGCGAACTGCTTCCATTTCGATGAGCAACATTTTAATTCCAATTCTACTCGCCATTGGCGATCATGGCGGAGTTGACAATTACATAAAATCCTCAAGAGGATTTCGTAAAGGTGTTTATATTTACCACGGAATACTTACAAATCACGATGTTGGTCGCCTATTTAATATACCGGCAAAAGAAATCGATTTATTATTGGCCATTTTCTAAACCAAGCAAAAGCCCACCGTAAAAATGTTAGGTTCACTCAATAAAAAATATCCTTTTAACGATAACCTAAAAGTTAACGTGCGCTCAATTGGCTTTGTTAGTTTGGGTATTTTTTTATTCCTTCTGTTTTTTCAACCCTTTAATATTCAAACCCCCGACTTTAATAACCGATTAATTATTCTGGCAACATTTGGAGCAATTACTTTGGTATTGCTGAGTATTTTCCGACTGGTGATTCCTTCCATTTTTACAGGTGCTTTTTCAGAAGAACGCTGGACCATAA
>JBFFMM010000069.1:0-13875 GCA_041554075.1 Draconibacterium sp.
AGGCGGAATAAACTTTTCGATTTTATCTGAAAAGAAAATCACTCCAATTTTATCGTTGTTCTGAATGGCTGAAAAAGAAAGTACTGCAGATAACTCTGTAATAATATTCTTTTTAAGCATTTCAAACGAACCAAAGTCGCGCGAAGCACTCACATCAATGAGCAACATTACGGTCAATTCACGTTCTTCTTCAAAAACCTTAATGTACGGTGTACTGTAGCGAGCGGTAACATTCCAGTCAATGCTACGAATATCGTCGCCAAATTGGTACTCGCGCACTTCCGAAAATGCCATACCCCGCCCTTTAAAAGCACTGTGGTATTCTCCGGCAAAAATATTGCGCGAAAGTCCACGTGTTTTAAGTTCTATCTTCCGTACTTTTTTTAATAAATCAGTTGTCTCCATCAAAAGCCCCCTTTCCGTTCGGGATTTCCCCCACGGGGGAAAAACAAGACTGTATATGTCTATTGTTCAAAATTCATTTACTATTGTTTGCCTGTCTCTTTTTCTCCCCTTGGGGGGAGTTCGAGGGGCTCCGTTATGGTACTTCAACCGCATTTAAAATGTCGGTAATAATTTCTTCTGAAGTAATGTTGTTTGCTTCGGCTTCGTAGCTTAATCCAATACGGTGGCGAAGTACATCGGGACAAACTGCACGCACATCTTCTGGAATTACATATCCACGGCGTTTGATAAATGCAAATGCTTTTGCCGCTTTAGCTAAATTAATTCCTGCCCTTGGCGAGGCTCCGTAAGCAATCATGTCGCTGTATTTTCCAAGCTTGTATTCACTGGGCTCACGTGTTGCAAAAACAATATCAACAATGTATTTCTGAATTTTTTCATCCATATATACATCTTTTACTACATCACGCGCACGAATAATATCCTCGGGCGATAAAATTGTTGTTGTTTCAGGGAAATCGCGCAACAGGTTTTGATTTATAATCTGTCGTTCTTCTTCTTTCTTTGGATAATTAATTACCACTTTCAACATAAACCGGTCGACCTGAGCTTCCGGAAGCGGGTAGGTACCTTCCTGCTCAATCGGGTTTTGTGTGGCCATTACCAGAAAAGGTTCATCGAGTTTAAAAGTGTTGTCGCCAATAGTAATTTGACGTTCCTGCATGGCTTCCAGTAGTGCCGACTGCACCTTTGCCGGTGCACGGTTAATTTCATCGGCCAATACAAAGTTGGCAAAAATGGGTCCTTTTTTAATGCTGAATTCCTCCTTTTTCTGACTGTAAATCATGGTTCCCAAAAGGTCGGCAGGAAGTAAGTCGGGTGTAAACTGAATACGCGCAAATTTCGCACTAATGGTTTTCGATAGTGAGTTAATGGCTAGTGTTTTCGCCAATCCCGGAACACCTTCCAAAAGAATATGTCCGTTAGATAGCAAACCAATTAACAGGCTTTCGACCAAATGTTTTTGCCCTACAATTACTTTGTTCATTTCCATGGTAATCATGTCAACAAACGAACTTTCTTTTTGAATCCTTTCGTTTAATTCTTTAATATCTACCGCTTGATCCATATGTTATTATTTAATATCTTTTTTATTGTTTTTATACTTTTCAGATTGTTTCTTTTGATAAACTGCGTTTTATTTCCTGATTGGAATTTTAACATTTATCGTTTATCAAAATCTATTTTTTTTTTTTTGACTGCACGAAAATAAAAGAATGCAGCCATAAATAGCATTTATTAGTGTTAAAAATTTTTAAGTCTTTATAAGGCAATGAACTGATTGTTTCTGGTTTTTTGTTTTTAATTCAAAAAGAAGGCAAAATAGAAATAGCTGCTACCCACTTTATTAGCGTTTAGCAGCTATGTTCATTCTTTATGAAATCTTAATTTCTCTTGCCGGTTGTGGTTTTACCTCTTCGCGCTTTGGAAGCGTAATCACCAATATTCCGTCGTTGTACTTTGCCGATATTTTATCTCCATTTACGGCATTATCGGGTACAGTAAAAACACGTTGAAACGATTGATAACTGAATTCGCGTCGGGTGTAATTATCATCCTTCTCTTTTTTTTCGTTTTTCTTTTCAGATGAGATGGATAAAACGTTTTTGTTAAAATTAACATTAAAATCGTTTTTACTCATTCCCGGTGCAGCTACTTCAATAATAAAATCATCGGCGGTTTCTTTTACATTAACAGCAGGTAACGATGTATTTGTACTCGAAAAATTGCTGTTGTTCCAATCCATCAATTCATTGTTGAAAAACCTGTCAACGAATGATGGAAAATAATTTTCAGTTCTTTTTGCTAACATGGCTATTTCCTCCTAAACATTAAATGGTTTAACAATAAAAATTTACGCTTAAAAATGTGCAAAGTCAATGCCAAATAGAATTTTAGTGTCAGTTTTACATTTGTAAGTGTCTGGTTGACAGTGTAGCGTGCTGTTTTTTTGAAAGATATTGATTTTCAAAAAATTAGAAAACTGTCAAAATTTCGTGAACCTGCTTGCAAGATCTTTTTTCTACTTTCAAAAAAACAGTAGAACTGTGCGATAAAAGCGAGAGGACTAGATTGGTAAAGAGGATTGCTTGCCGACAATTTAATAATTGCCTGCTCATTTGATTTGGAAGGGTTCATTGTTTGTTCTCTATTATTGTATTGATTACTGCAGGTATTTTTGTTTATTGCAAGCAAAAGAATCCATCTGCTTAAAATTAACAGTTTTATTAATTTTGCTGAAAATTTAAAGAATGTCACAACGCTACTTTCTTCAACTTAGTTACAAAGGGACTCATTATCATGGTTGGCAAATTCAACCCAATGCTATTTCAGTACAGGAGGTAATAGAGGATGCACTAACGAGAATTTTACGTGAGAAAATAGTAGTTGTTGGTGCAGGGCGTACCGATACCGGTGTTCACGCTTCTTATTTTATACTTCATTTTGATGCTGAAAAGAAAATTCCAAAGAAATTGGACATTGTATATAAACTAAATAGCTTTTTGCCTTCTGATATTGCGGTACAAAAAGTATGGCCGGTTGATAACGAATTGCATGCCCGGTTTAGTGCGACTTCTCGTACTTATCACTATTTTATAACGACCGAGAAAAACCCATTTGCCAGCGAAATCAGCCATCAATACCTGAAACCGCTCGATATTGCCAAAATGAATGCCGCTGCACAAACGCTTTTCGATTATGAAGATTTTACAAGCTTTAGCCGGTTGCACACCGATGTGAAAACCAACAACTGTAAAATAATGCAGGCCGAGTGGAAAGTGAAAGAAAACCAATTGGTTTTTGTTGTTAAAGCCGATCGGTTTTTACGAAATATGGTTCGTGCGGTTGTTGGCACTTTGTTGGAAGTTGGCAAAGGAAAACTTTCTGTTAAACAATTTCGGAAAATTATTGAAAGCAAAGACCGTGGATCCGCTGGTGCTTCTGCTCCGGCACAAGGTTTATTTTTGGTTGATATTGAATATCCTGAAGAAAGTCGCAATGATCAGTCTCAGTCACAGTAGGCAATTGAGTCATCTAGATATTTTTATGCTAAGTGCAATTGAAAATTTTGTACTTTCTTTTTCTTCTACTTTAACTGATCACTGCTATTGAATTCTAAAAACTTTCTTTCCTCCTTTTTACTTAAAACTGCAAGTGCGACTGAAAACTTTCTTTATCTTTGCCCCAGTTGGTTGCGAATTGTTTCGCTTTAAGGGAATCCGGTGAGAGACCGGGACTGTGCCCGCAGCTGTAAGTCCATGTATTGATTGCTACTCACGCCACTGTTGAATAATGACGGGAAGGCAGCAATTGAAGGATAAGTCAGAAGACCTGCCAGCAAAAATTAGAATTGAACGAACTTCGGGAATAAAGTTTTGGAAATTATTCAACTGATTTCTGTACTATTTTCTGATTAATTATTATTTGATGAATTATAAATCAAAATTGTTAGTCATTATGACAAGGAAGGAGGAGAAATCTGTTACTTCCGTACCAGTGATTTCTCTCTGTCAGCCAATGAATCGAAATGACAGAGGTCTGAAAGTTTTCTTGCTTCTGACCTTTTTTCTGCTTGCCGGCATAGTTGTAAATGCACAGAACGTTAAACGTATCATTTCGCTTGCCCCATCAATAACCGAAAATATTTACCTGATTGGTGCTCAGGATAAATTAGTGGGTTGTACTTCGTATTGTTTACAAGCAGTTGATGAGGGTATTTCGCAGGTAGGATCGACTGTTGAGGTTAATGTTGAAAAAATTCTAAGCTTGCAACCCGATTTGGTGTTGGCTATGGAACTCACCAAACCTCAGGACATTGCCACCATCAGGAAATTAGGAATAATGGTGGAAATCATTCATTCTCCAAAAAACTTTGAAGAGATTTGTGAGCAAACTCTGGCACTAGGGAAATTGATTGGAAATACTTCTGAAGCGGAAAAGGTTGTTCAGTCAGCCAGATCGGATGTGGGAAAAATACGCCAAAATGCCAAACGACTCGATCAATCGAAAATATTCTTTCAAATTGGAGCCAATCCTATTTTTACGGTTTTGGAAAATACATTTATGAATGATTTTATAAGCATTTGTAATGGGCAGAATATTGCAGCTGGAATGACAAAAGGTACGATTACCCGCGAAAGTGTTTTGCTGAAAAATCCGGATGTGATAATAATTGCTGAAATGGGTGGTTTTGGGAAGGAGGAACTAAAAGTTTGGAATACCTATTCAGGAATGTCGGCTGTGAAAGAAAATAAAGTGTTTTTAATTTCATCTGAAACATCCTGCAGTCCTACTCCTTCAAACTTTGTGAGTGCACTTCACGATGTTTATAAATTTGTAAGTGAATAAGGAGTATGCAAAAAGGATTAGTGCACATTTATACAGGAGAAGGTAAGGGAAAAACTACAGCTTCCATCGGACTATCTATACGTGCCTTGGGGCATGGATTTATGGTGGCGTACGCTTCGTTTTTTAAAAAGCCGGACTCCTATGGGTACAACGAAATTACCGTGTTACGAAAGTTGGGTGCTACAGTATTTACTTTTTCGGAAGGTATGCCCATGGCAAATCCGCAGATAACACCTGATGAATACCATGCTTCAACAAAACAGGGATTGAGTGAATTGCAAAAGTTTATTACCGAAAATAGAACACAATTGCTGGTGCTTGACGAGATTTTGATTGCTATAAAATATGGCTATATTTCGGAAGAGGAATTGCTTGGATTTATTGAAAATAAACCTGATGAAACCGAATTGGTGCTAACGGGAAGAGGAGTAACGCAACAGATTAAGAATAGAGCAGATTACGTTACTGTTTTATCGAAAGAGAAGCACCCCTGCGAAAAGGGTGTAAAAGCACGTGTTGGGATAGAATTCTAAAATAGTATTGTTTTGTTATTTCGAAGGAAGTAGGATTGAGAAATCTATTTAATTGAGAGATTTCTCCTTCTTTGTCATCGAAATAAAAAGTAGGGTAAAAGAAAATAGTAAGTGAAGAGTAAATACATAAAGTGGCTTTTGTTTTTAGCTGGGTTAATCCTGCTTTTTCTGGTGTCGGTTCTGATATCACTGTCGTCGGGCGAAGTAAAAGTTTCGCTCGCGCAACTGCCCGAAATTCTGGCCAATAAAACGAGTATTGAGTATATGGTGCTGACAAAAATCCGGATTCCGCGTTTATTATTGGCGATTGGAGTAGGAGGGGCACTAAGTTTGTCGGGAGCTATTTTGCAGGGAATTTACCGAAATCCTTTGGTTGAGCCTTACACTTTGGGAATTTCGGGTGGTGCTGCGCTGGGAGTGGCCTTTGCCATTGTTTTTGGTTTAAATACAATCAGCTTTTTATCGTTGCCATTGTTTGGATTTATCGGGGCATTGCTTACACTTTTTGCTGTGTATTTTTTAAGCATTAAACGCGGAGGTTTAAGTATTAATAGTATGTTACTGATTGGTGTAATGGTAAGTTTTGTTGCGTCATCGGCTATGATGTTTTTAATGTCTATTACCACAACCGACAATCTTCAAAGTATCGTTTTTTGGGTGATGGGATCGTTGGATGAATCAAATAACCTGTTAATTAAAATAGCCATCTATTCATCGCTGGCAGGTTTACTACTGACATACTTTTTTGCACAACCTTTAAATGCGCTGCGTTTGGGAGAAGTAAAAGCCAAGCACCTTGGTATTAATACAAATGTCACAATTAAACTATTGTTTTTTGTGGCTTCGTTGTTAACCGGAATTGCCGTTTCGGTAGCTGGTGTTATTGGGTTTGTGGGCTTGGTTATTCCACATGTGGTTCGGCTGATTATTGGCAATGATTACCGAATATTAATAGCCGGATCTTTTTTAGGAGGTTCTATCTTTTTAATTCTTTGCGATACCATTGCGCGTACAATTATCTCGCCCAACGAATTGCCAATTGGCGTGATAACAGGTTTTGCCGGAGGTTTGGTTTTTATTATTGTGTTAAGTCGTTCAAAATCTCATTTTAAATTGAATTGATCAGTAGGTTTGAGTAAAAAGTTATGGAGTAATGAAAAAGAAAAAAGGAATAAGGAAAGGTTTTATAGCATTTAATTTTTTACTGCTCAGATCTGATAATTTTAATTGCTGAAAATTGTGGAACAATTTTTCAAAATAAAGAATTTCTCTTGTGGTTATCCCGGCAAATTTGTGTTGGAAGATATTAGCTTCGAGATTGCAAAAGGAGATTTTGTTGGTATTATTGGTCCAAACGGTTCTGGTAAAACAACCTTATTTCGTGGAATTTCGGGAGAGTTATCAGCATTGACAGGCCAATCAATACTAAAAGGAAAAAACCTTCAGCAAATGAGTTTGAAGGAAAAGGCAAACCATTTGGCAGTGGTTACCCAAACCATTGAAATTGGAAGCATGACCGTTGAAGAGTATGTTTTGATGGGCCGTATTCCGTACCGAAAACAATTCCAATTTTTTGAAACTTCAGACGATTTCGAAATTGCCGAAAAATACATGGAGTTAACGGGCATTACTCATTTGAGAAATAAATTAATGGATGCCTTGAGTGGTGGAGAACAGCAATTGGCAGGTATTGCCCGGGCACTTACTCAGGAACCTCAACTTTTGTTGCTCGATGAACCTACTTCTCACCTTGACATTACGCACCAGGTACAAATTCTGAATTTGATACGACGTTTAAGCCGCGAACTAGGCTTGACCGTGCTCATGATTATTCACGATCTAAATCTGGCAGGAGAGTATTGCGATTCGCTGATAATGATGCAGAAAGGACGGATGCGAAAAATGGGTGCACCCATTGACGTTATCAATTACAAAGACATTGAGGCGGTGTATGATACGGTTGTAATTACCAGAATCAATCCGGTTTCAGGAAAACCTGTGGTATTTTTGGTTTCGGAAGAAGTGATCCAGAAGAAGTAGCCAATTTGAGTAAAAGTCTACTTTTCAGACTTTGTAATTCCTCTTATATCGATTACGCTGAGATAAACTATATTGTAAAAAAAAAGTCCTTCAGATTTCTGAAGGACAGTTGTCAATTAAACTCGCTTTTTTATGCTATGTCTTGAAACGGCTTATCTACGGTTATTTCTTACATAAATGGGTTGAACTGCCAACCTCGTTTTTAGTGTATCGTTTTCGAGTAGTGCTTCTCGCTCGTTTTCCCTAATAAAAGGATTTATTTTCAATTGTTTTATGATTTGCTCTATGATGTTTGCTACACTGTTCCTTTTTTTATTTGTTTTTATTTTCATGATCTTAATCTATATGGTTTTTAATTAAAACTTTCAATTTTTAATTTCTGACTTAAAGACAAACAACTACCATGCAATTCATTTGTAAATTTCTTTTTATCCACACAATTTAAGTATTTCTTACCTTTAGAGTAATGATAAAAGATGGACGGTAAAATATTTTTTATTATCAGGTGGTTTTAAGTGTGTTTGAATTTAAAATGTTGAATGATAGTTGTTTGGTAGTTTTTTTGTTTTGGAAAATTTCTGTTTTGTTCGAACTTAAAGCAGCGATAATTTTTCAGAATGAAATTCAGAAAATTCGATGTAGAATTCGCGAAGAAGTTTTTGGAGGCTAGGTTTGTATCCTAAAAAGTGGTTCAATTTGGGACTGTTGTACTATATTGGTGCAACACTCTGTCGAATATGTATATCTTTCTATAACAAAAAAGTTCACCAGCCGGATACAAATCACAACTGATGAACTTTTTTATTGCAACGTGACTAAAACCTTTCGTCTAACTTCACGCATCGTGCTTTTATCTATTGTTTATACCAGCTGGCGTACATACCGTAGGCGTTGGCAATACGATTTACTTCTCCATGCAAAAGTTCAGGACTAATGTCTTTTACCTTTTTAGCAGGAATGCCGGCATAAACGCTTCCCGACTCCACAATAGTCCCTTTTGTCACAACCGAACCGGCAGCCACAATCGAATTACTTTCAATAACTGCATTGTCCAGAATAACTGCGTTCATCCCAATCATTACATTGTCTTTTAAAGTACAACCATGGATAATGGCACCGTGCGCAATGGTAACATTGTTGCCAATATTTGTGGGCGATTTTTGATAGGTAGCATGAATCGTAGCATTGTCTTGCACATTTGTATTGTTGCCAATTTTAATGTAATGTACATCGCCACGTAAAACCGCGCTGTACCAAATGCTGCAATTGTCGCCAATTTCAACATCGCCAATTAAAGCTGCTGTTTCCGCTAAAAAACAATCTTTGCCAATTTTTGGAGTTTTATTGTTAAGTTCTCTTATTAGTGCCATTATCTGAATTGAATTTAAATTAAATGCAAAAATATGAAATTTGGAAAACTATCATGTATGTCATTCAAAACTTGTTAAATAATGGTTACATTTGCTTCGCATCTTTAAATTCAACCATCAAAGAAACCGGTTCCAAAATTATGATTTAGTAGTTTTAGAGTCGTTTTTTTTATGGATATTACAGACTTAAGATAAAATAGTAAATAATTGAAACTTGAAGCCAAGAGTGACAGGTTGAGATTTATTTCAAAAAAAAAAGTAAATAATTTTAATAAGATGAAAGATACTAAAGTAATCGAACTGGAAGAAGTAACCATTAGGTTTTCCGGCGATTCTGGCGATGGAATGCAGCTAACCGGTACACTCTTTTCTGATGCAACGGCACTGCTTGGAAACGACATTTCAACTTTTCCTGATTATCCTTCTGAAATTCGTGCGCCACAGGGAACTGTGGGTGGAGTTTCTGGGTTTCAGGTACAGTTTGGACATAAACATGTAAATACACCGGGTGACAATGCCCATGTTTTAGTTGCTATGAATCCCGCAGCTATAAAAGCAAATGCACGATTTATAGAACCAGGTGGTACTATAATTTACGATTCAGATTCATTTACTGAGAAAAACCTAAAAAAGGCAAACTTTGCAACTGATGACCCTTTTTCGGAATGCAATTTGAATGATTATTTCAAAATTCCGGTTCCAATTACCAGTCTAACTATTGAAGGATTAAAGGAGTTTGGCTTGGATAATAAAAGTGTGCTTCGTAGTAAAAATATGTTTGCGCTAGGTTTGGTTTGTTGGATGTTTAACCGTCCGTTGGATTTTGTGGAGGAATTTATTCGTGCAAAATTCCGCAAAAAACCCGCGGTTGTTGATTCAAACGTAAAAGTTTTACACGATGGTTACAACTACGGTTTAACCATGCAACATATGACACCAAGTTATTTGGTACATCCGGCTGAGATTGAAAACGGTACTTATCGAAATATTAACGGTAACCATGCAACAGCATGGGGATTTTTAGCAGCAGCTGAAAAATCAGGATTGCAACTCTTTTTAGGATCCTATCCTATTACTCCGGCTACTGATATTCTTACTGCTTTGTCAGAACGTAAGGATTTAGGTGTTAAAACATTTCAGGCAGAAGATGAGATTGCAGGTATTGCATCGGCAATTGGTGCATCGTTTGCTGGTAATTTAGCAATCACAACAACATCGGGGCCTGGGTTGGCATTAAAATCGGAAGCCATTGGATTAGCGGTGATGGCCGAACTTCCACTGGTTATTGTGAACGTGCAACGTGGCGGTCCTTCTACAGGTTTACCAACAAAAACCGAACAATCGGATTTACTACAGGCTTTGTACGGACGAAACGGTGAAAGCCCGGTTGTTGTGCTTGCAGCAAGTACTCCTTCCGATTGTTTTGACTATGCTTACATGGCCTCTAAAATTGCCTTGGAACGTATGGTTCCTGTAATTTTATTAACCGATGGCTTTTTAGGAAATGGAAGCGAACCATGGAAAATTCCAACAATGGCAGAGCTTCCTTCGATAACACCACGTGTGGCAAAAAGTGCTGAAGGTTTTAAAGCATACCAACGCGATGAAGAAACTTTAGCACGCGAGTGGGCTTTCCCCGGAATGCCAGGTTTTGAACACCGAATTGGAGGTTTAGAGAAAAACGAGACAGGTACGGTTAGTCACGACCCGGAAAACCACCAAATAAATTCAGAAATAAGAGAAGATAAGGTACAACGTGTTGCCGACATGATTCCACAATTAGAAGTATGTGGCGATGAGGATGGAGAAGTGCTTGTAGTTAGCTGGGGCGGAACATACGGACACATGTTAAGCACTGTTCGCGAACTACGATTACAAGGTAAAAATGTGAGTCTTGCTCATTTTAATTACATCAAGCCGCTTCCTAAAAATACAGAAGAAGTATTTGGTAATTTCAAAAAGATTATTGTTTGCGAGTTAAATATGGGACAATTTGCCGGCTATTTGCGCGATAAATTACCACAGTTTACTTACCATCAGGCAAATAAATTGAAAGGATTGCCTTTTACTGTGAGCGAGTTGAAAGAGAAGATCACAAAATTACTGGAGGACTAAAAATGACTGACTTAAAATATACCATAAAAGATTTTAAAAGCGAAAACGAAGTGCGTTGGTGCGCCGGATGTGGCGATTTCGCAATTATTAATGCCGTTCAACGTACCATGGCCGGGATGGGAATACCGAAAGAAAAGTTTGCCGTAATTTCCGGTATTGGTTGTTCTTCGCGTTTCCCGTATTACATGAGTACTTTTGGTTTTCATACCATTCATGGTCGTGCTGCTGCGGTAGCTTCGGGCGTAAAAGCTTCTAATCCTGATTTAAGTGTTTGGGTAATTAGTGGCGATGGAGATTCACTGGCAATTGGTGGTAACCATTTTATTCATTTGGTTAGAAGAAATATTAATGTGAATTTGATTCTTTTTAATAACCGAATTTACGGTTTAACAAAAGGACAATATTCGCCCACATCCGAACGTGGTTTTAAAAGTAAAACTTCGCCTTTTGGAACTGTTGAAGATCCATTTGTGCCAGGACAATTAGCCATTGGAGCGCGAGGAACATTTTTTGCCCGCTCAATTGATGGAAATCTAAAATTGAGCCAGTCGGTTTTTGAATCGGCAGCCAAACATCAAGGCACATCGGTGGTTGAGGTACTTCAAAATTGCGTGATTTTTAACAATGGAATTCACAGCGAAATTACTGATCCAAATCATCGTGCCGACCGTCAGTTAATTTTGGAACATGGAAAACCAATGCTTTTTGGTGCCGAAAACGAAAAAGGTTTGATTTTCGATAAAGGCAGATTAAAGGTTGCCGTGATTGGTGAAAACGGAGTATCGGTAGATGATATTTTAGTACATGATGCCGAAGAGGTTGATCCAACTTTACACATGGCTTTAATTAACATGCAATTGCCCGAGTTTCCTGTGGCATTTGGAGTAATCCGTAGCGTGACTGCACCAGTTTACGATGTGGAAATGGAAGCACAAATTGAAGAGGTACAAAAAACACGTAAAATAACTTGTGTTGACGATTTATTACAATCAGGTAATACCTGGGAAGTTACCGGAAACAATGATGTTTCAGGCAAAAAGTGTTAACAGATAATTTTTTCGAAAGAATAAACAAAGGCTCTGTCCGTCAACTGACGGATGGAGCCTTTTTCTTTAAAAAAACGATGTTGAAAAAGTAGGTGATACTACTTTATATGCATCTTGTTTATTGCCACTTTTTAATCGTTTTTTGAATCGCAGATGAATATAATTGAGGTTTGTTAATTGAAAGTACTGTTAGAATAAATAGTTACAAGAACAATTTAAACAATCCGAAAGCAATGAAATTTCTAAATAGAAATGTCGTTTATAAAAAAGTTTAGAACTACAAAATAATTGATTATTTGGACTGAACGTTTTATTTTCACAGTTCATAAATGTGATACAACTCATCATGAAAACAACAATCATTCTGCTACTTAGTCTTTTTCTCAGTTCTTCGCTTTTTGCACAGCTGGTGGAGATTGATGGAATACCCATGGACACATCATACACACCCTATTCTGCCTGGGTAAAACTTAAAAAAAATTATCCTGAAGTTACTCCGGTTTACCCCAATTTACCTGATGCTGTTAAAGCAAGGTACGACATTGTTTATGCGACTTTACCCAATACGAAATATGGCAAACGTGAGCTAAAATTCGATCTTTTTCAGCCAAAAGAAGAAGGACAATATCCGGCACTTGTGATGGTTTTTGGTGGTGGTTGGCGAAGTGGTAACAAATCAGCTCAGGTTCCAATGGCCATGCAAATTGCTGCAAAAGGGTATGTTACCATAGCTGTTGAATACCGTCTTTCTCCCGAAGCACTCTATCCTGAAGGTGTTTACGATATAAAAGCTGCCATTCGTTTTATACGTGCCAATGCCGATAAATTTCATATCGATTCTGATCGGATTGCAATTACAGGAAGTTCGGCAGGAGGACAATTAGCTGCTTTGGTTGGAATGACAGCTGAGGTTAAAAAATTTGATGGCTATTCGGCAGGTATGAATCAATCGGTAGAGGTTCAGGCAATTATTGATATGGATGGAGTGCTGGATTTTACCGACCCGAATGAAAGTGCGAAAGATACTGATCCCAATAAACGATCGGCCGGTGCATATTGGTTTGGAGCTACTTACAGCGAATCGTCTGAGAAGTGGATTGAAGCCTCGCCCATGATATATGCCGGAGAAAATACACCGCCAATGTTATTTATAAACAGTGCACAGCCGCGGTTTCATGCCGGGCGCGATTCGGTTATAAATGTGCTGAATAAATACGATATTTACACCGAAGTTCGAACCATTCCCGATAGTCCGCATTCGTTTTGGCAGGTTCATCCCTGGTTTGAAATAACGGTGGATTATATGGTACTATTTCTGGATAAAATATTTAAGTAGAACTTATTACACCTTATTATGCGATCAATACAGTTTTTATTTTTACTAGGAATTTTTCTTTTTGCAAACCGATTGGCAGAGGCTTACGAAACAAAATTAACTGTTGCTCAGGATGGGACAGGTGATTATGCAACAATCCAAGCTGCCATTGATGCCAGCAAAGCTTTTCCCGATACCCGTGTTACAATTTATATTAAAAACGGTACCTATCACGAAAAAGTAAGGGTTCCGGCTTGTAATACAAAGTTGTCGTTGATTGGTGAAGACCCTGAAAAAACCATATTAACTTATGGCGATTATTTTGATAAAATCAATCGCGGAAGAAACAGTACATTTTATACTTACACTTTAAAAGTTGACGCCGACGAGTTTTATGCCGAGAATTTAAGCATCATTAATTCTGCAGGTTTTGTAGGACAAGCTGTGGCTTTACATGTTCAGGGAGACAGATGTGTATTTAAAAATTGCAGGATTTTAGGAAATCAGGATACATTATACACTGCCGGAGAATTAAGCCGTCAGCATTTTCAAAATTGTAACATTGAAGGAACTACCGATTTTATTTTTGGAGCAGCAACAGTTCTTTTCGACGACTGTCGTATCAATAGTTTAAGTAACTC
>JBFFMM010000070.1:0-13825 GCA_041554075.1 Draconibacterium sp.
TACGTAAGTATATTGCTAATGCAATTAAATATCCTGTAATCGCTCAGGAAAACGGTATCCAGGGTAAAGTTTATGTAACTTTTGTTGTAAGTAAAACAGGTCAGGTTACCAATGCTTCAATTGCAAGGGGCGTTGACCCATCTCTTGATAAGGAGGCTCTTCGCGTTGTAAATGCCCTTCCTGCATGGAAGCCTGGTAAACAACGTGGAAAACCGGTTAACGTATCATACACGGTACCAATTAACTTCGTGTTGCAGTAACAAATAAAAAACAATATTTTTGCACTCCTGTTTCTATTGAAGCAGGAGTTTTTTTTTATATTAATTAAAGGCATGATTGAAACAGCACCAGAAACAGAAAAGGCAGTAATAGTAGGTTTAATAAATCATACACAGGATGAACGGCAAGTAAAAGAATACCTCGATGAATTGGAGTTTTTAGCCGATACAGCCGGTGCTGTGGTATTGAAAAAATTTACTCAAAAACTGGATATTCCTAATAAAGCTACGTTTGTTGGACCGGGGAAACTGGAAGAAATTAGTAACTATATTAAAGTGGTTGAAGCCGATACAGTTATTTTTGACGATGAGCTTTCACCAACACAGTTAAGAAATATTGAAGCCATATTGGAATGCAAGGTGCTTGACCGTACCAATCTTATTCTCGATATTTTTGCCAAACGCGCTCAAACGTCACATGCCAAAACTCAGGTAGAATTGGCACAATATCAATATTTACTGCCTCGCTTAACCCGAATGTGGACTCACCTCGAACGTCAGCAAGGTGGTATTGGAATGCGCGGCCCCGGTGAAACACAAATTGAAACCGACCGCAGGATTATTCTCGATAAAATTTCGCTTTTAAAAAAGCAACTGAAAAAAATTGACAAACAAAAAGCGACACAACGAAAAAATCGCGGAAAAATGGTACGTGTTGCTTTGGTGGGTTATACCAATGTTGGGAAATCTACGATTTTAAATATGTTGGCAAAATCGGAGGTTTTTGCTGAAAATAAACTATTTGCCACATTGGATACAACCGTACGAAAAGTAGTGATTGGTAATCTTCCTTTTTTAATGGCTGACACTGTTGGTTTTATTCGTAAACTACCACACGGTTTGGTCGAGTCGTTTAAATCAACCCTCGACGAGGTGCGCGAAGCCGATGTGTTATTACACATTGTAGATATCTCGCATCCGGGATTTGAAGAACAGATTGAAACCGTTGACAGTACACTGGAAGAAATTGAGGCAGGCGATAAACCAACCTTGTATATTTTTAATAAAATCGATGCTTTTACTTACGAAGAAAAGGACGATGATGATTTATCGCCTCGCACAAAAGAAAATTTCACTCTAGAGGAATGGAAAAATTCGTGGATGGCCAAAAGTAATACACCGGCACTTTTTATTTCAGCAAAAGAAAAAGCAAATATCGAGGATTTTAAAATGGAATTGTACGAGCGTGTAAAAAGTATTCATGCGCAACGTTTTCCATACAACGACTATTTATACAATTCAGAGTGGACGGAAGGAATTCAGTAAATTGAATTTCGCGGTTGTTGTAAAGCGAAATTGGTAGTAGATTTTTCTATTCTGATTATTCAGAAACAACCTTTTTAATGATGGAATCATCGCGACACGCTTCAAGCATTTCAATGCTTGTTAACCTGCGCAATGGATGTTTAAGGTTTGGAGCAATTTCAACTAACGGAACCAAAATAAATTTGCGTTCGTGTATTTTCGGGTGAGGGATTATTAGGGTTTTTGTTTCAAAATATTCATCGTTAAAATACAAAATGTCGATATCCATTTGACGCGAAGTGTATCGATTTTTTTCTCTTTTACGTTCAAATTTTTCTTCAATGGCATTGATTCTCCAAAGAAGTTCTTCTGCCTCTAATATCGTTTCAATTAATAAAACCTGATTCCAAAAAGGATCATCGGCATGAAAACCCCAGGGCGGCGTTTCGTATATTGACGATTTTAAAATAATTTTCCCCAGTTCTTTATGAATCAAATCCAGAACTTTATTGAAGTTCTGTTGTTTATTTCCAATATTTCCGCCTATTCCCAGATAAACCTTATACATTGATTTATATATTTGTAATTCCTTAAACAAATTAATACCAATCGATAAAAGTAATAAGGATTTAATTAATAAAAATAGGAAACGAACATGAAATTTAATCTGCACTCGTTTACAAACAAGCAGTATTAATTTTTTTATTCGAATTATATAGCTTACAAAAAAATAAATTTAATGATATGAAAGAATTTTTTAAATACGTATTGGCAACTGTTGTAGGAGTTTTTGCAGTTTCCTTTGTAGGGATTTTGCTCCTGTTTGGAGTAATTGGCGCCATTGTTTCATCAACCGAAAAACAAGTAGTAGTGCAAGATAACTCCATGTTGGTTTTGAATCTAAATCGTACAATTGTCGATCGCGCTCCCAACGATCCATTTGAAGATATGGAACTACCCGGAATGTTTGCAAGTGTAAAAACCATTGGTCTCGATAATATTATTGAGGCGCTAAACAAAGCCGTCGATGATGACCGAATCAAAGGGATTTACCTCGATGTTTCGATGCTTAGCGGTGGAATGGCAACTGTTGAAGAAATTAGAAATGCTTTGCTCGAGTTTAAAGAAAAAAGTGATAAGCCCATTTATGCTTGTGCCGATAAAATGATGTTGGACCAGAAATCATATTACCTTGCTACTGTGGCCGACCAAATTGTTGTTCACCCCGAAGTAGGTGTTGATTTCCGTGGTTTAGGAGGCGAAATGATGTTTTACAAAAATGCCTTAAAGAAAATTGGTATTGAAATGCAAATTGTACGTCATGGAAAATTTAAAGCGGCAGTTGAGCCATTTCTCCTTGAAAAAATGAGTAAAGAAAATCGTGAGCAAACATTAACTTACATGGGAAGTTTGTGGGATCACATGTTAAAAGGAATTTCAGAAAAGCGTGGTATTTCAATTGAAAAATTAAATGAATTGGCCGATGAGGTCCAGACCTTTAAAAAAGGAAAATATGCTGTAGAATCGGGTTTAGTTGATGCTGCAAAATACAAAGATGAAGTGCTGGACGATCTTCGTGAAATTACTGGAATTGAAGGAACTGAAGGAGTGCCGGTTATTGGAGTAAAAGATTATGCTTCGGCAGCAGTAAAAGGAACAGGTAAAAAATACAGCCGAAATAAAATAGCAGTTATTTATGCCAGTGGCGATATTGGAATGTCGATGGGAAGTGGCGAAATGATTGATGGCGATAAATTGGGGAGAGAGATTCGCAAAGTACGTCAGGACAGTTCGTACAAAGCAATTGTTCTACGAATTAATTCTCCGGGAGGAGCAGTATTTGATTCGGAAACAATTTGGCGCGAAGTGAAATTGGCTGCCGAAGAAAAAACACTGGTAGTATCGTTTGGCGATGTGGCAGCTTCAGGTGGGTATTATATTGCCTGTCCGGCCGATAAAATTGTAGCCAGCCCAAATACAATTACTGGGTCAATTGGTATTTTTGGACAGATTCCAAACTTTGGAGAGTTGTTAACTGATAAACTTGGAATTACAACTGATGTGGTAAAAACCAACAAAAATTCGGATCTCCTGACTTTAACACGACCTATGACAGAGCACGAAAGGACAATGATGCAAGCCACTATCGAACAAGGATACGACACCTTTATTTCGCATGTTGCCAATGGTCGGGGAATGACAAAAGAACAAGTTGACGAAATTGGACAAGGCCGTGTTTGGAGTGGCGAAAATGCCAAAGAAATTGGTTTAGTTGATGAGTTTGGCGGATTAAAAGATGCCATAAAACTTGCTGCCGAAATGGAAGGTTTAGAAAATTACCGTACCGTTGATTTACCGACTTTGCCTAACCCATTCGAAGAGCTGTTTAAAATGGGAACCGACAATGTTCGCGCAAAAATTCTAAAAAATGAATTAGGCGAGAATTACCGTTATTACGAATACCTGAAAAAGGTAAGTGGTATGAATGGTATTTTTGCACGTATGCCATACGATATTTATGTGAATTAAACTTTCTTTCAAAAAAATACCAGTGACTGATACTGTCACTGGTATTTTTTTGTTAAATAATTAAAGTGTCTTTTATTCAAACCAAGAATCAACAAGCGCTTTATTGCTATCGTACCATTTTTGTGCTCCAGCCTTTTCTCCGTCGGCAGTTATGGCTTCCATTAACCCATACAACTGAGCTTCTTCTAAATTAAAGTTTTTAAAGAATTGTGCCGCTTTGGGATTGTCTTTTTCAAAACCTTTTCGTGATATTATCGCACATACATCCTGAGGGTAAATACCTTTTGCATCTTCCAGGTATTTCAAATCAGAATTCGCCCACATAAAATGAGGTTTCCATCCGGTAATCACAATCCAGTCATTTCTTTTGGTTGCTTTTTCCAAACTGGCAATCATTGCGGGACCACTTGAAGTAATTTGTTCAAAATCCAATGCATAAGCATCAATTGTTTTTTCTGTATTTGCATGAATACCTGCACCACTACCAATACCAATTATTTCACCTGAAAATTTATCTTTATTGGCATTTAATTCTTCAATAGTATTAATGGTTACATACGATGGAACAACCAATCCGGTTGTGCCTTCGCTAAAAGCTTCACCCAGTTTTACAAGTTTGTCGCCATAATCGGCCCAATAATCTTGGTGGGTGTTTGGAAGCCAGGCATCCAAAAATACATCACCTTTTGAATTTGTTTTTGATAATTCTCCATAAATTAAACCCGGTTCGAGGTTGGTGAGTTCCACCTTGAAGTTGTGGCTTTCAAGCGCTACCTGTGCAAGGAAAGAGAAGGCAATTCCTTCGGCCCAGTTCGGATATAAAATACTTACCTCTTTTTGAGCACTTTTTGTTTCTTTTTTATTCCCGCTATTGGAACACGATGTAAATGCCAATACAAATGAAGCAAGTACAAACAAGGTTCCTAATTTTTTAAATTTCAACATAATTTATTTTTTTAATGATTATTATTTTTTTGCGATTGATTGTGTGATGCGATCCAGTATTATGGCCAAAATGACAATTCCAAGTCCCGCTTCAAATCCTTTGGCAATGTTGTTTTGTTGTATTCCTTGGTAAACAATGCTGCCGAGTCCTTTAGCACCAACCATTGAGGCAATTACCACCATCGAAAGTGCCAGTAAAATTACCTGGTTTATGCCGGCCAAGATGGTTGTTTTGGCAAGCGGGAGCTGAATTTTAAATAATATCTGTTTTTCGGTGGCTCCATAAGCATGTCCGGCTTCAATAATATCGGCCGGTACGTTGCGAATACCGAGAGAAGTTAAACGAACCGCAGGAGGTAATGAGAAAATGACGGTGGCAATAACACCGGGAGTGTTTCCAACACTGAAAAAGAAAATAGCCGGGATAAGATAAACAAAAGCCGGCATGGTTTGCATTAAATCAAGGAGCGGACGTATAATGGCATTTGCCAGATTGCTGCGTGCCGCCCATATTCCCAGAGGGATACCCAAAAGCAGTGCTATAAAGGTTGAAACAATAACCAGAGTTGTGGTTTGAACAGCTTCTTCCCAGTAGCCCATGGCCCATATGAGAAGGAGTCCGAGGATAACAAAAGCAGACAGGCCAATAGCTTTTTTAAATCCTTCTTTTGTAAATGCTTTTGCACCTGCCTGAGCGTAGTATGCAGCAATTGTAATTAGAATAATGATAATAA
Organism: Draconibacterium sp.; assembly: GCA_041554075.1. GTDB lineage: Bacteria > Bacteroidota > Bacteroidia > Bacteroidales > Prolixibacteraceae > Draconibacterium. The sequence continues at coordinate 5,732 of JBFFMM010000070.1, forward strand.
TAAATGGGATGGTGAGCAATACATCGTTAATGCTGTCTACTGTCCAAGAGATAATATCATCAATAGCTCTCCAAAGTCCCGAAAAGTTTTCCTCTAGTGCGTTAATTCCAATTTCTATGTATTTTCCTATATCTATTAACTTTTCCATATCAAATGTCGTTTGCTATTTCTTTTAACTCAATTACTTCTTCCTTTTCAAAGCGAGTTGCCTCAATTATCAGCGATGTTTGCGTAACAATTCCTAGTAGCTTTCCCGTTTCTTCATTGACTACTGTAAGCGGATATTTGGTACCGGTAATTAATGGAAGCATGTCTTCAACCGTATAGGTTTTGTAAACACTGGGAACATCAGTTTTTAAAATGCTGCGAATAGAGGATTCTTTCTCTTTTTCCAATTTCAGAATATCTTTTAGCCAAACGTATCCTAAAAACTTTTTGTCAACATCTAAAATAGGCAAAAGCTCTAATCCAACTGTCCTCATTTTACGTAATATGCTTTTTGTCCCTTCCTTGTTGATCTCAGCAGTGGTAACCTTTTTAAACATCAGAGATTCAGCAGTGATAATGGTTTTTCGATCCACTTTTTCCACAAATGCTTCTACATATTCGCTGGCAGGATTGTTTAGTATTTCTTCTGCTGTTCCGGTTTGTTCCACAACTCCGTCTTTCATAATCGCAATGCGGTCACCAATCTTAATGGCTTCGTCCAGATCGTGCGTAATAAATACAATTGTTTTTTGTAATTTATTCTGAATTTGCAAAAGCTCGTCTTGCATATCTGATTTAATTAGCGGATCAAGTGCAGAAAAAGCTTCATCCATAAGCAATACCTCAGGATCGTTGGCCAGAGCTCTTGCCAAACCAACACGTTGTTGCATTCCTCCCGATAATTCAGATGGATATTGCGATTCGTAACCTTTTAATCCAACCGTTTCAAGTGCTTGTTTTGCAAGCTTTTCTCTGGTTTCTTTTTCTTCTCCTCTGATTTCGAGTCCAAATGAAGCATTTTCGATAATGGTGTGGTGAGGTAGTAATCCAAATTTTTGGAAAACCATGCTCATTTTTGTACGTCTTGTTTCGAGCAGTTCTTTGTTTGTTTCGCGAGTTATATCATGACCGTCAAAGTAAACATTACCTGAAGTGGGTTCGTTTAATCGGTTCAAACATCTAATCAAGGTAGATTTTCCGCTGCCAGAAAGACCCATTATCACAAATATCTCTCCCTCTTTTATGTCGAGGTTAGCGTTGTTTACCCCAACAGTACATTTAGTCTTCTTTAGTATCTCATCTTTAGAAATGCCTTGTTGAAGCATTTTTAATGCATCATTTTTTCTTTTTCCGAAAATCAGCGTTAAATTCTTAACTCGAATTTTTGTTTTCCTTTCATCTAACATAACTCTACATTTTTCTATTTAAAAGTAATAACCGATATTTATGTTAAAACGCATTTCCCATTCTGCATCTGCCGTTCCTGCTGCCAGTGCATCTGTCCAAACGGGACCAATCCATGGCTGGTTCTTCCCTTGTGCAGCATCTACGTAGGTATAAACATTTCCGGCAGTTATCAGTACTCCGGTTACGTTCATGTAAGAGTCATAAAAATCGCTCTTCTTTTTGTCCATATAACCAAAATCGTCGTAAAACTGCAAGTTTGAAATCGGCCCCCATTCAACAGGTAAGGAGTAGGCAACTCCGAGCGTATAAGTACTTGCCTCAGAGGCTACTAAATAGGGTGCGCCGTAAGCTGTCATGGCAATTACACCGTTCGACTGTTCCACGGGGTTTTGGGTTTTATATTTGTATTTCGAAACCTGCGCTTTTGCATTCCATCTTCCTACATTTAGTTCGTAATGACCTGCAAGTGCATAACGATCTCCTTTGTTTTCTGTGTCCAGGTTGTAAACTCCTCCAAATTCAGATGAAATACCTAACATGTGGTTGGCATTGTCAGTGTTGAATTTTCGGGCAATTTTAATGTTAATCTGGTTAATTTCTTTGTTACGGTATTGATCACCCAATGAGCCTACATCATATGAATATCTGCTGTTTGAGACATCGGAATTACTCCCAAAATTTAATTCCTCCGCATTTTTAAAGAAGGCTATTGCATACATCCAATCTTCACTGGTATGAGTATATTTTATTCCCATATCATGATCGTCTTCAAGCCCAATATAATAATTAAGCCCAAAAAACCAATTGTGCGAGTTGTATTGTGTTATACCAAACGGAACCTGTGTTAAACCAATTTGCAGGTTGTTTTCCAATGTGAAGTCGTAACCTACCCAACCTTGTTTGAGCATGCCTCCGCCAAATCCTTCGGAGTACAAGCGGTATTCGGCATTTAGCTTGACTCCTTTATACCTGGCTTTTGCATTCACACGAAAAACATCGTAGCCAAAATCGCCACCACGTTTTTTCTGTCCTTCTTTCCACGACGATAGATTGTAATTGAAGCGAAGTGCTCCCCCAACATGAAGCTCCGGTTTGTCTTGAGCAAATAATGATAACATTGGGATTGCCATAAAAAGCAAAACCATTTTAAGTTTTGAAAACATAAAAAATAATTAATAGTTTATATGAAAATTGACTGGGGGAATAATAGGGATTACGGAATGCTAGAAGCCCGGGGGAATAAATTTATCGAGCTGATTTTTAAAGACTAAGTTGAAAGCGGTGAACACCCTCTCGTTATTTTCTTCGTGTATTTTAATAGCATTACAATTCATTGGGTGCAAATGTACAATATTAAAATTGTAGCAAGAATATAAGGTACGATTACCCTATTTTAGTAATATGATATTAACAATACAGATTGTATTATAGACCATAAAAACTAAAAATTGATGTTTATAACAATATGTTGTATAATTTTTAATCTAAAAAATTCCACGAGGCTTTGCCGCGGCGTTCCGCTTATTCTCCCCTTTCGAGAGGAGATGTCAGCCAAGTGGCTGCCAGAAGGGTGAAATAATGAAAATTCGATTTTCAGCGATTTAACTGAAAAAAAGTTGGCGTAATACCCCTTGGCTCTGCCGCGGCGATAGTCAACTTTAAGAATTTTCTTTATTCTGAAATAAATCCTATATAACAGTTTTAGAAAGGATGTATCGATTTCAGGATGCATCCTTTTTTATTATCTTCGCTTACTATTTGAAGAACTGCATCAATGATTAAATTACTACTATATCCTCTTTCATTATTGTATGGTTTTGCTGTGTATTTGCGCAATCGTGCTTACGATTTAAACATACTTAAGTCGACCGAATTTGATGTGCCGGTAATTTCTATTGGAAACATTACGGTTGGTGGAACCGGTAAAACTCCTCATGCTGAATATCTGGTGAAATTGTTAACGGAGAAATATGAGGTGGCCACTTTAAGTCGTGGTTACAAACGAAAAACAAAGGGATTTCATTTGGTTGAAACAGACTCTACTGCAATTGAAGTGGGTGATGAACCGCTTCAGATTAAAAATAAATTTCCCCAGATTACGGTTTCAGTGTGCGAAAACCGTGTTGATGGAGTGGAGAAACTCCTGGCTACCGGCAACTCAAAAGCACCCGATGTAGTTTTGCTCGACGATGCTTTTCAACACCGCCGAATTACTCCGGGGCTAAATATTTTGCTCATCGACTACAATCGACAAATAAAGGAAGATTATTTGTTGCCATTGGGGCGTTTGCGCGAAAGTGTGCACCAAATGCGGCGCGCAAACATAATTATATTTACAAAATGTCCCGATGAAGTAACACCAATTATGCGTAGGATTTTAGGCAACGATGTTGGTTTGCTTCCCTATCAGAAATTGTATTTTACAAAATTGGAATACGATAAAATACAACCGGTTTTTGATGCAGCGCCGTTGGAATCGACTTTTTACAAAGAAAAGAATCAATCTATTTTACTTGTAACAGGAATTGCATCGCCTAAGTTAATGCAGAAGTACCTGAGTCAGTTTTCGGAAAATATTGAAACAATGACTTTCCGTGATCATTATAATTACTCGGCACAGGATATTCAGACGATAATGAATAAATTTGCTGCTTTAAAGGCAGAAAAAAAGATAATTATTACAACCGAAAAAGATGCGATGCGTTTTAAAGATAACCCGGGAATAACCGATGAATTTAAAAATGCACTGTATTATTTGCCGGTACAGGTAAATTTCCTCGAAGAGGAGAAAAAATCGTTTAACAAGAAGATTTTAAATTATGTTGGAGAAAATAAAAGCAACCGCGAGCTTCATAAAAGAAAGAATTCAGGCAAGTCCTGAACTAGGAATAATTTTAGGTACCGGACTGGGAGGTTTGGTAAACGAAATTGAGATCATCGATTCCATTCCTTACAATGAAATCCCAAATTTTCCGGTGTCAACTGTTGATGGCCATGCAGGCCGTTTAATCTATGGAAAATTGGGCGACAAGGAAGTGCTTGCCATGCAGGGGCGTTTCCATTATTACGAAGGTTACGATATGAAAGAAGTAACTTTTCCGGTTCGGGTACTGAAATATGTGGGTATTTCGCATTTGTTCGTGTCGAATGCCAGTGGCGGATTAAATCCGGATTGGAAAGTGGGTGAGATTATGGTAATCAACGATCATATCAATTTTTTCCCCGAACATCCGCTACGAGGAAAAAACAACAACGAACTGGGGCCACGTTTCCCCGATATGAGTAAATGTTACGACAAGCGCTTGCAAAATAAAGCCAAACTTATTGCGCTTCAAAACAACATTGATATAAAAGAAGGTGTTTATGTAGGAGTTTCAGGACCCACTTTTGAAACGCCGGCTGAATATAAAATGTTCCGGATATTGGGGGCCGATGTAGTAGGAATGTCAACAGTTCCTGAGGTAATTGTTGCGGTTCACATGGATATTAAAGTGTTTGGGATTTCCATTGTTACCGACAGTGGTGTGCCGGGCGAAATAGTAGAAATATCGCACGAAGAGGTGCAGGAAGTAGCCATGAAAGCCGAGCCTAAAATGACATTGATAATGAAAGAACTTATTCAAAGTATATAGAAGTTCAGAGTTCAGAGTTCAGAGTTCAGAGTTCAGAGTTCAGAGTTTAGCGTTCAGAGTTTAGCGTTCAGAGTTGGAGAAGCAAAAATTAAGCATCGAATATCATGAGAAACATCCTTTTAGTTGGAATTGTACTATTGAATTTAATGTCTTGTTCGAGGCAAAAGTCAAACGAAATGGAATTGGTAATCGATTCAAAATCAACTTTAGGGGAAGGTGCTATTTGGAATTATAGAACCGGAGAGTTGATGTGGATTAACATTAAAGGTGAGATTCTTAATTTTTACAATCCGCAAACCAGGACCAATAGAGAAATGTTTACAGGGCAAATGATTGGTACAGTTGTACCCACAGAATCGGGAGATGTTTTGGTGGCCTTACAAAACGGTATTTATTTCTTCGATACGGATACTGGGTCAAAAAAAATGTTGGTTGATCCTGAAGAAGATCTGCCCACCAATCGGTTTAACGATGGGAAATGTGATCCTGCAGGACGGTTTTGGGCAGGAACAATGAGCACCGTTAACGAAAAAAATGCCGGAACACTTTATCGTTTTGATGCTGATACAAGCATTCATAAAATGATTGAGAATGTGAGTATTTCAAACGGAATTGTTTGGTCGCTTGATAAAACAAAAATGTATTACATCGATACGCCAACTCAAAAAGTAATGGGCTACGATTATAATAATAAAACCGGCGAAATCAGCAATCCAAAAACTGCTGTGGATGTCCCTTCCGAAATGGGATCGCCGGATGGAATGACGATTGATGCCGATGGAAATATTTGGGTGGCTTTGTGGGGTGGTTCTGCAGTGGCATGCTGGAATCCTGAAACAGGAGAGCTGATTCGTAGCATTGAAGTGCCGGCAAAAAATGTAACGTCCTGTGCTTTTGGCGACGATGATTTGGGTACGCTTTACATAACCACCGCACGCGAAGGAACAAGCGATGAAGAGCTTCAGAAATTTCCGAATGCAGGTGGTGTGTTTAAAACCCGGCCGGGAGTTAATGGTGTGGAGGCTTTCTTTTTCAACGATAATAATTAATTTCGGGCATGAACCTGTTAATTGTTGCTCTCGCCCCGGTAGTTATTATTGCTGCCTATATTTATTTTCGCGATAAATATGAAAAAGAACCCATCCGACTTTTACTTTTTGCCTTATTGGCGGGAGGTTTAACCGTAATCCCGGTTTTGTTTCTGGAAAGTTTTTTAAGTTCATTTACTTCCATTTTTTATGGATTGTCAGCCGCTGCGTGGAAGGCGTTTGCTGTGGCTGCTTTTTCCGAAGAGTTATGGAAATTTATAGCACTTTATGTTCTTATTTGGCGCAGCCCTGAATTCAATGAAAAATTTGATGGAATTGTGTATGCCGTTTATGTGGCATTGGGTTTTGCAGCAGTAGAAAATATAATGTACGTAATGGATGGTGGACTAAGTACAGGAATAATGCGTGCAATAACTGCCGTTCCGGCACATGCGATTTTTGGAATCACAATGGGTTTTTATTTTGGTCTGGCAAAGTTTTATGAAAAAGAACAGGCGAATTTGAAGTTAAAAGCACTGGGCTTTCCAATCTTGCTGCACGGAATTTACGATTTTATTCTTTTTACAGGAATCGATTGGTTAACAATCGTTTTTGTTGGTTTTGTGATTTACCTCTATGTTTCAGGATTAAAGCGAATGAAAGAATTATCGCAACAGTCGATTTACAATACCGATTACAATTTGTTAAACGAAAAACTCTCGAAACCTTTATAAGATTAAAATAAACAATTTTAAACTCATGAATATTCCAACTTTTGCAGATATCGAAAAAGCACACGATATTGTTACAAAGCATGCGCATCGTACGCCGGTTTTATCTTCAAAAAGCATTAATGAAATTGTGGGTGGCGAACTTTATTTTAAGTGCGAGAACTTTCAAAAAGTAGGTGCATTTAAATTTCGGGGGGCTTGTAATGCTGTGTTTTCATTGTCGGAAGCAGAAGCGCAAAAAGGTGTTGCAACACATTCTTCGGGGAACCATGCAGCAGCTTTGGCTTTGGCGGCCCGGATGCGTGGAATTGATGCGCACATTGTAATGCCCGAAAATTCGCCTGAAATTAAAAAGAAGGCTGTGGCCGGTTACGGTGCCAAAATTACTTATTGCAAACCTACGTTGCAGGCACGTGAAAGCACGCTGGCAAAAGTAATTGAAGAAACCGGAGCAACAGAAATTCATCCCTACAACAATTTTTTTGTTATTGCAGGACAAGGTACTGCGGCAAAAGAATTGATTGAAGACAAAGGAGAATTTGATATAATTATGGCACCGGTGGGTGGGGGAGGTTTGTTGAGTGGAACTGCCATTTCAACAAAACAATTGTTGCCCGGGTGCAAAGTAATTGCGGCAGAACCTTCCGGCGCCGACGATGCTTACCGTTCATTCCATACTAAAAAGTGGGTGCCATCCGAAAATCCAAGTACGATTGCCGACGGACTTTTAACTTCGTTGGGCGAGCGTAATTTTGAAATTATTTTGGATAAAGTGGATGATGTGGTTACCGTTACCGAAGAAAGTATTGTGGCTGCCATGCGCATGATTTGGGAACGGATGAAAATTATTATCGAACCTTCGTCGGCAGTTCCTTTGGCAGCAATTCTTGAAGGGAAAGTGGATGTTCAGAATAAGAAAGTGGGTATTATACTTTCTGGCGGGAATCTGGATCTGGGCAAACTACCGTTTTAAACGGATCCCCCGGGGGCACGTGATTATCCCCTGCTTTCACAAGACCATCCCCAAGGGGCATGAAATCATCCCCCATTTTCGCAGAGGCATCCCCAAGGGGCGCAAGGCAATCCCCAAGGGGTACAGAATCATCCCCAAGGGGCGCAAGCAATGCCCCAGTTTTCATAAAACCATCCCCAAGGGGCGCATATCAATCCCCTTGGGGGACAAAGCAAAAATATAGGGGCACAGAGCAATCCCCTTAGGGCAGATAACAAAAAAGTAGGGGCATAAGCCTCGCCCCTCGGGGCACGTTCTGTTTAAACGGGGGGAAATCGATATTTTTCGGGGGGACA
>JBFFMM010000071.1:0-13733 GCA_041554075.1 Draconibacterium sp.
CGTAACATAATCATTAACACGCCCATTTTAACGGCTGCAATGGATACTGTTACTGAAAACAAAATGGCCATTGCCATTGCCCGCGAAGGAGGAATTGGAGTTCTTCATAAAAACATGGGGATTTTGGAACAAGCCCACCAGGTAACCACAGTAAAACGTGCCGAAAATGGGATGATTTATGATCCAATTACAATTACTCCCGAAAAAAAGGTAAAAGACGCACTTGCTTTAATGTCGAAATATAAAATTGGAGGAATTCCTGTAGTTGACGAAAATAGGTTTTTAGTTGGTATTGTAACCAACCGTGATTTGCGTTTTGAAAAAAACATGCAACGCCCTGTTTTCGAAGTAATGACCAAAGACAATTTGGTTTCTACTAAGGAATCAACGAACCTTGAAAAAGCAGCTGATATTCTTCAACATTATAAAATTGAAAAACTACCCGTAGTTGATAGCAACAACAAGCTAATTGGATTGGTAACCTATAAAGATATTACCAAAGCAAAAGATAAACCGCTGGCGTGTAAAGATGAAAAAGGACGTTTACGCGTAGCTGCCGGAGTTGGAATTGCCGGAGATACAATGGACCGGGTGGACGAGTTAATAAAAGCTCAGGCCGATGCACTGGTAATCGACACTGCTCATGGTCACACACGTGGCGTAATTGAAATGCTAAAAAAGATAAAAGCCAAATATCCTGAAAAAGATGTAGTGGCCGGAAATATTGGAACTGCTGAAGCTGCACTTGCCTTGGTAAAAGCCGGTGCCGATGCAGTAAAAGTGGGAATTGGGCCGGGCTATATTTGTACTACCCGTGTAATTGCGGGTGTTGGTATTCCACAACTTTCAGCAATCTATAATGTTTCGAAAGCCATTCGAGGTTCGGGCGTTCCGGTAATTGGCGATGGCGGAATTCGTTATTCGGGCGACATTGTAAAAGGATTGGCCGCTGGAGCCGATTCAATTATGGCAGGTGGTTTATTTGCCGGAGTTGAAGAATCGCCGGGCGAAACGATTTTGTATCAGGGAAGAAAATTTAAATCGTATCGGGGAATGGGATCGGTTGAAGCCATGCAAAAAGGCTCGAAGGACCGCTATTTTCAAGATATGGAAGAAGACATTAAAAAACTTGTACCGGAGGGGATTGCAGCCCGAGTGCCTTTTAAAGGTTCATTGTACGAAGTACTTTACCAATTAGTTGGCGGATTACGGGCAGGAATGGGTTATTGTGGCGCACAAAATATTCAGGCACTGCAACAAGCTAAATTTACACGAATTTCCAATGCAGGTGTTCAGGAGAGTCACCCTCACGATGTAAGTATTACTCGTGAGGCACCCAATTACAGCAGCAGACAATAAATTGGGATGACACAATCAAATAAACCTATTTTATGAATAGTAAACTCAACTACTATTCGCAAAAATGAAGCATTAGAACAAAAAAATGATGATCATGAATCGAATTATATATTCGCTTATACTTCTTGTTGCCTTTGCATTTAAAATAGCTGCACAAAACGACAGCGTTATAGTTACCATCGACAACCGCCAAATAAGTAAAAACGAATTTGAACACATTTACAAGAAGAACAACAATAACTTATACAACGAATCGGATAAAAAAACACCCAAAGAATACCTCGATTTATTTATCGATTTTAAGTTAAAGGTTGTTGAAGCCGAAAATTTAAAAATGGACACCAGCCAATCTTTTATAAATGAACTGGCCGGTTACCGAAAAGAAATTGCTGCACCCTATTTAACCGATGTAAAGTTTAACGACGAACTGGTACATGAGCTGTACCGAAGAATGACACACGAAGTAAGTGCCAGTCATATTTTATTAAGTTTGGATCAAAATGCTTCTCCTGCAAAAGAAAAGGAAGTACTCGACCGACTCAATGCTATTAAAGACGAAATACAAAACGGAAAAGATTTTGGCGAAGCAGCTGTGGAGTATTCACAAGATCCATCGGCTAAAGATAACCGTGGAAAACTGGGCTATTTTTCAGCATTTATGATGGTAGCTCCATTTGAAGATGCGGCTTTTTCGACTCCTGTTGGTGAAGTTTCTGACCCCGTGCGAACATCATTTGGATATCATTTAATTAAAGTAGATGACCTGCGCCAAAACAAAGGCGAGATTCAAGTGGCGCACATCATGAAAAATGTTCCCAAAGATGCAACCCCGGAAGTGAAAGAAAAAGCAAAAGCTGAAATTGATGCCATTTACAAGCTATTATTAAATGGTGCCGACTTTGCAGAAATGGCCAAAAAAGAATCGCAAGACAAACGATCGGCCGTAAAAGGAGGAGAAATGCCTTGGTTTGGTGCCGGAAGAATTGTTCCCGAATTTTCAAACGCTGCTTTTGCTCTTGAAAACATTGGAGATATTTCGAAACCCATTGAAACCGGTTTTGGCTATCACATAATTAAAAAATTGAATGAGCGCCCTGTTCCTTCCTTCGAAAAATCAAAAGCCGAAATTGAAAATAAAATTAAAAAAGATCCTGAACGTCGAACTTCAAGCAAAAAAGCTTTTGTTGAGAAGTTAAAACAGGAATACAACTTTGTTGAAAATACCGAAGCAAAACAAAAGTTAACCGGGAAAAACATACAAGACAAACGTGCAGTGCCCGAGCTCAATCTTTTTACCATCGACAATAAAAGTTATGGCACCGCTGAATTAAACAAATACATTCACGAACAAAAAATTGTAAAAGGATCATTCCTTTCGGTATACGACCAGTGGATTGATGATAAAATCACACAACTGGAAGATTCGAAACTGGAAGAAAAATATCCTGAATTTCGTTATTTAATGAACGAATACCACGACGGTATTCTATTGTTTAATATTTCGCAGGATAAAATATGGAATTACGCTTCGGAAGACACCCTTGGACTGGAAGTATTTTATAATAAAATCAAAAAGAAATTCCTTTGGGGCGAACGTTTTAAAGGCACCATAATAACGTGTGAAAGCCCGGAAGTAAGAGAAAAAGTCGAAAATCTTTTTAGTGAAGGAATGACAATTGAAGAAATTACCGACTACCTAAATACCGAAAAAGAAGTAATTACGTTTGAAGAAGGAGCCTGGGAAGAAGGCAGAAACCACATTGTTGATTATTACGTGTGGAATGGCAGCGAACCAAAAGATTTCGACAGTGCCACAACATTTATCAGAGGCGACAAAATTCCACCGTCGCAAAAACTGCTTGGAGAAGCACGTGGATTGTATATCTCGGAATACCAAAATTACCTCGAAAAAATGTGGCTAAAAGAACTGCACAGGAAATACAATATTAAAATCAACAAAAAACTATTAAAAACAATTGATGCCATTTAAACATTTTCTAAAATATGGACTGTTTGTGGCAGTTCTTCTGTTTATGGGAGGCTGTGCATCGGAAACCGATGATAAACCGGTTGCCAAAGTTGGCGACAAGGTACTTTATCAATCCAATATTTCGGAAATGCTTCCTAAAAACAACACTAGCGAAGACAGTATTTTATTGGTAAACGATTACATCAACAAATGGATTAAACAGCAACTTTTAATTCAAAAAGCAGATGAAAACCTGAGTCCCGAACAAAAGAATGTAGATGCTGAATTAATGGCTTATCGAAACTCGTTAATTATTTACAAATACAAAAACGAATTAATCAAGCAACGTCTCGATACCGTAGTATCCTCTTCCGAAATTGAAGATTATTACACGAATCACAGTGCCGATTTTAATCTAAACCGTTGTATTGTAAAAGCCATTTTTGTGCAAATACCTTCCGATTTAGCCAACCCTGAATTAATAAAAACAATGGTTGACGACACATCGGATGAAGGGCTCGCCGAATTGCGCGAATACTGCGGACAATACGCAAAAAAAATAGACATTTCGATTGAGAATTGGATTGATTTTCAGGTGCTAAAAAATAATTTCCCCGTTGAAGTGGAAGATCCTGAACGGTTTTTGCGCGAGAACAAGCTAAAAGAAATGAATGATTCAAAATATTATTATCTTGTCAGCATTCATGATTATAAGCTTACAAACGACCTGGCTCCGATTGAATTTGTGGAAAACAATATAAAAAATTTAATTTTGAACCAGCGTAAGATTAAGTTTTTAAAAGAAATTGAAGAAAACGTTTACACTGAAGGAATACGACAAAACAAGTTTAGAATATATAACAAGGAAACAAATGAGAATTAAGATGAATAGATTACTTGGAACACTTTTGCTTTTTATTTTTGTTACTGGAGGAATAAAAGCTCAAGATAAAGTTATCGACCAAATAGTAGCAATTGTTGGAGGTAACATTATCCTTAAATCGGATATTGAAAACATGCACATGAACCAACAGGCGCAGGGAATTACTTCGGAAGGTGACATGAAATGCGAAATACTGGAAGATTTTTTAATAAACAAATTATTGGTGGCAGAAGCCGAAATGGATACGCTTATTACAGTAACACCCAGCCAGATTAACCAGCAAATGGATGGACAATTGCAAATGTATATGTCGCACTTTGGAACAGAAGCAGCAGTTGAGGCCTATTTTAAAAAGCCAATTGCATTGATTAAATCGGATATGCAGGATGCCATTAGAGAACAATTGTTAAGCCAGCAAATGAAATCGAAAATTGTGGAAGATGTAACCGTTACTCCATCGGAAGTACGCTACAGCTACCGTAATCTGAGCAAAGAAGAAATACCAACCATTCCTACACAGTACGAATACGCACAAATTACAGTACAACCAAAGGTTGAATTGGAAGAAGAAAACCGTGTAAAAGCTAAATTACGCGACATTAAAAAACGCATTGAAAACGGGTCAAGCTTTGCGGCAATGGCTGTTATTTATTCCGAAGGTCCATCGGCAAAAGATGGTGGTGTAATTGGTTATTCAGGCCGTGCACAACTCGATCCGACATACGCATCGGCAGCATTCAATTTAAAAGGCGATAAAGTTTCGAATGTGGTAAAAAGTGCTTTTGGCTACCACATTATACAATTGGTTGATAAACAAGGATCAAAAGTGAATACGCGCCACATATTAATGAAACCCAAAGTATCGGTTGAAGCCAAAGAAGAAGCATATAACCGTTTGGATAGTTTAGCTAATTTGATTCGAAAAGATGAAATTGAATTTGAGCAGGCTGCCATGATGTTTTCGTTTGATAAAAACACACGTAACAATGGTGGTGTTACCATCAACCCGAATACCATGTCGTCGAAATTTTCGATTGAAGAACTGGATGGCGATGTAAGTAAAATTATTGCTCCAATGAAATTAAACGAGATTTCTGATCCCTTTGAAACCATCGATATGGAAAACCAGCAACAGGTATACAAAATTTTAAAGTTGACCAATAAAATAGAATCACACAAAGCCGACCTGCAAAACGACTACCAAACGCTGGCCGAAATGTATCTGGCCAAAAAGAAAGAAGAAACGCTACAGAAATGGATTGCAGAACGTCAATCGCAAACGTATATCAGAATTGATAATACCTATGCCAACTGCAACTTTAATTTCGATCACTGGATTAAATAATTAGCAACAATCTCCCCATGGAATATAAAAACGACGTTGAAGCGCTTGATGCCTTACGCGCTAAATTTGAAGAATTAAAACAAGAAATTACCAAAGTTATTTATGGTCAGGATGAAGTAATAACTCAGGTATTAATATCGCTTTTTAGCCGTGGACATGTGTTGTTAATTGGTGTTCCGGGATTGGCAAAAACATTGCTCGTAACTACCATCGCAAAAACTTTGGGTTTAAAATACAACCGTATTCAGTTTACGCCCGACTTAATGCCATCGGATATTATTGGTACTGAAATTCTGGATAAAGAACGACAGTTTAAGTTTATAAAAGGACCACTATTTTCGAATATTATATTAGCCGATGAGATAAACCGTACGCCTCCAAAAACACAATCGGCTTTATTGGAAGCTATGCAGGAACGTTCAGTTACAGCTGCCGGGCAACATTTCGACCTCGACCGCCCTTTCTTTGTTTTGGCAACCCAAAACCCGATTGAACAGGAAGGAACCTACCCGCTTCCGGAAGCACAACTCGACCGTTTTATGTTCTCGGTGTGGTTAGATTATCCTAAACTGGAAGACGAATTAACCATCGTAAAAAATACAACTACCATACAGAGCATCGATTTAAAAACCATTATATCGGGAAAAGAAATTATGGAGTTTCAGAATTTAATTCTTAAAATTCCGGTAAACGACAATGTGCTAAAATATGCCGTAAACCTGGCAGCAAAAACACGCCCGGGAAAAGAAAATGCTGCAGAAGTTGCAAATCAATATCTAAAATGGGGAGCCGGACCGCGTGCCTCGCAGTACCTGGTACTTGGTGCAAAAACCCATGCTGCGCTGCACGGAAAATATTCACCCGACATTGAGGATGTAAAGGCAATAGCGCCTTCCATTCTGCGCCACCGTATTATTAAAAACTACAAGGCCGAAGCCGAAAATAAAACAATCGAAGAAATAATTGACAAACTGCTTTAATGCATTCCACTGTAAACAAAATAAAAATATTTTCTACCTCAAAAATGCGGTTGGTATTTTTTTTATTTCTCTTGCTACTTGCGGTATCGGCATCATCTCAAGAAAAAAAAAGAGTTGATATTCTTCAGGCTGGATCATTGCGGGAAAACAAAGAAATTGCCAATGCCCAACGATTAATCGACAGTGTAATTATTCGGCACAACGATGTGCTGATGTACTGCGACAGTGCATACACGTATACAGGATCAAACAGAGTTGATGCATTCGGAAATGTGCATATTAACCAGGGTGATACACTGCACTTGTATGCCAGAAAAGTATATTACGATGGTGACAAAAATTTCGCTCAAGCCATTCATAATGTTATTTTAAAAAACAAAAATATTACTTTATACACCGACACACTAGATTACGAAATTGAGAACCGGATTGGATATTACGATTGTAAAGGAAAAATTGTTGACAGTACAAATACCTTAACCAGTCAGATTGGTAAGTATTATTTAAACGAAGATTTTATTCATTTTACCGATAGCGTAAAAGGTTACAATGGAGACTACACACTCAACAGTGACGATATTAGATACAATACTACAACTGAAGTAATTTACATCGACGGGCCAACAACTATCCAGGATTCGACAAACACGCTTTATGCCGAAGATGGTTGGTACAATACTCAAACCGGCGAAGCAGACTTAACGTTAGAGCCGGAGATTTACAATGCAACTCAATTATTGAAAGCCCATTACATTAGTTACAATAAGGAGAATGGCGACGGAGTAGCCACTGGGGCCGTTCACATGGAGGATTATGAAAAACGAACCATTGTTAAAGGCAATAAAGTAAACTACAACGAGCTAAGCAAAATAGCCACAGCAACTGACTCCGCGGTATTTATTATTTACAACGATGTGGATAGTTTATTTTTACATGCCGACACATTAAAAACTCTTCCCGATACAGTGGAAGGAGCAAACCTTGTAAAAGCGTATTATGGGGTTCGGTTTTTCAGAAACGATATTCAGGGGGTATGCGATTCATTGATTTATTTCTCGAAAGATTCCTTGGTTCAACTGCACAACAACCCGGTAATCTGGTCCGAAAATCACCAGCTAAATGCCGATTACATTGAATTAAAACAACACAGCAATGCACCCGATGAAATGCATTTAAACAAAAACAGTTTTATCATTTCAAAAATGGACTCGGCACGTTTCGATCAGATAAAAGGGAAAGACATGGTTGGTTTTGTAGTGAACGGAAAGTTAAACACAGTCAATGTAGATGGGAACGGGCAAACCCTGTATTATGCGCGTGATAAAGAAGCAATAATTGGACTAAACCATGCCGAAAGCAGTAAGATTGCCATCCATTTTAACGAAGGGCAAATCCATAAAATAATTTTTCGAACGCAACCTGAAGGAGAACTTAAACCATTACTCGACTTAACCGAAGCCGATAAAACACTTACCGGATTTGATTGGAAAATTAGATTGCGCCCACTATCCAAAGATGATATTTTTGGGAAGCCCGATAAGAAAGAGAAGCAGGAAGAAGAAACCGTAAAGTAAATCAGATAATCTATGCGAGAGAAGAGATCCGATCTTTTGAAAAGATCGGATCTCTTTTATTTAAAGCAGCCATCCCAAACATCATTTTTATGGGTTGCAACACTGTAAGTGGTCATATTTTAATTCAGACTGCTTCCCGCAGATTTGCGAGGGAGTATCCCAGGCCTTAAGTTACCAGTTGCATATTTGCAAGAGCCTGTCTTTTATAAAAGTCTCACTCTCGTTGAATTGCGAGAGACTTTCCTACGTGTCGGATTTGCTCTCGCTGCGTTGCAGCTAACAATCCTAATTAAAATGTTGGCAATCGCAGATTTGCGAGAGCTTGCATTTCAGAGAGTTACGTGTTTTTTTTGATAAAAATAAAAAAGACCTTCAAGGTTTTGAAAACCTTGAAGGTCTGAACTGGATACTGAAAACAGAACACTAAACCGTACGGTCGATCAGTTCTTTTATTTTTGGAAGGACAGCACCCAGCGCTTCATCGCCTGTCATTCGGTAATAACCAGGCAAAATTTCCAGAAGGTCTTTAATGCTTGCTTCCAGATCGCCACGTACCGCCGTCATCGAACTAATTTTTTCCATTTCGGTTTGTTGTTCCAGTTGCTCCCGACGTAAAGCATCAAATTCGTTTTGCGAAGTGTCTAACAATTCTACAAAATTTGTCATTTTCAACAAAGCCACACGCTCGGCATGTTTTCCGGAAAGTTCGCTTAACAATGTTTTTGTTAATGCCGACTGCTTGTCGTAACCTTCGCGGTTCAGGTGCCAGCCTACTTTGGCTACCACTTTTTCAAGCTCTGTGGCAGCCTTTTGTTTATCGGCATTGGGATGCAACAAATAAGCCTGAATAATGTATTTGATACCACGAAACAGGTTGTCGCGTTTTAAGTCGCCAGCCGATAAAGCTTCGGTTTGTTGTTGTGCCACTTGTTTCGAAATGGCATTGGCCGTAGTATCTACACAAACCGTTAGCGAATGTTTAAACGGATCGTAAATAAGTTTAATACTCTCGCTAACAGGTGCCAGTAAGGCATCTAAACTTTGGGCAAACGACAATAGCTCGGCATTGGTAAGCCCCGATAGATTAAAGGTTAAAATCATAATGTATTGTTTTATGTAAGTATTGGAAGGCATGCTGTTTGGGCAGCCCAATTCGTTTTTCTTTTTTAATTTTTCAGACCTTCAAGGTTTTAAAAACCTTGAAGGTCTGTTTTCTACTTCTTCACCACCAGCTTACCGGTAAGTATCTGGTCTTTGTATTTTGCCCGAATCGTATAAACACCTTCTTTCCAACTTTGGGTATTTATTTTAGTACTGCTACCTCTAATTTTTGTTTGTTTGGCTTTAAGGCTTTGCATGTTGTTATACACTTCTATTTCCCATTCGTCGGGTTCATCAATAGTCAATTGAGTGGTTGCCGATTTAAGACTTGCGTCTTCAGATATCTTTGGTGTTATAGTTATCGTGGCTTCGGTGGTTGCCGGATTAGGCGATACCATCATAGAATAACTGTCGTAAACGTGAATCCATTTTATGGTGTAATCTCCCCATCCACAAGTGTTATATGCCTGACCAACCAATTGGTAGTCTCCCGAATTATAAAATGCAATATCGCAATAATGACCATAATCATATACAGAGTTACCATTTAACGGATTTAAAATCCAATTATAATCATCCGCATTTGCACTTCCTTGCAATTGTGCGGTATAATATGCCCACTGCATATTTGGTGCACTGCCGGGGCCATCGATAGAACTAATTACTGGGGTTCCTACGGCAACGTCTTTTTGCTCTGAAAAAACATTAGCTCCTCCGCCACTTAATTGGGCTTGCACCCATCCGATTCCTGAATTGGTTGCTTTCATTACAACATAATCATCACCATTCGAATCTTCGCTCAAATTACTTGATTTATTCCAAGTTAAAGTTACTCCTGAGGGCAAATTGGATATTGAAAATGTAGCACCGGTGCTACACACAATATCCGGTCCTGTAAGCCCACATCCGTTAAATTTATTCACAAAACTTTGTTGTAATAATGTTGAGTCTTCATCCAATTCTAAAATAATCCAACTGGTGTTGCCTGTATTAAAATTAGTATGTACCCTATTTACAGATGGTTCAGTATAAATATTATCGAACATAGAATTAGGGAGATCATTTGAAGCAGAATAGCCTTTCAGCAAATCTTGTGTGCTTTGAATATCGAGAGAACTAACTGCAGGAACAAAACAAAAATTACCTGTTATTGGAGGCATATCTACACATGAAGGCAAATTATCGGGTATTTCTCCAGTATAGGTATCAAAGGACATAAATCCACCTTGAGCACTGGTCCATGGCAGGTTGTTCCCGGTATAATTTATTTCTTCACTCGTTAAAGTACTGGAAACAGGAATTAACCACAAGATCTTTTTAACTATTTTTATTTCTCCATCATAAACTTTAGTGGTACCGCTATAAGGAAGTGCTTTAATATTAAAATCAGCTTTCACTCCATAAGACCCTGGTAGAAGTGAGGCGACTGTTACAATGGGCATCTCCCACAATTGTTGAACGAAAGGTGACGAAGCTACAACGAACGGTCCCAAAAAACCTGTCCACCATGGACCATTACAATTAGCACTAAGACTAAAAATATCTGAACCAGGAGTATATTGCCATGATGTTGAAGCAGCACCTGAACCATTGCTTACCGCAATATTGCGGCACTGTTTTGGGTAACCCAATTGTTCATATTCCTGCATAAATGCGTTATGTATCGAGTTATCGATGTAAATATTCTCTCCAAATCCACTTAATTGTTGTTTTAACATTTGGCGAGTTGCCGGTTGTTGCAGAAGGCTTAACAAGGCAGAATATTCGGGGTAAGTAGAGCCAATGTCCCATACCTTCCCAGTTATTCCCAAAGGGGCAATACCAACTTCGACCTTGACATCAGTAAGGTGCCGCACCATAGCTTGTAGCCCCAAGGGGACATTTGCTCCCTGATGCGGTGAATCCATAGAGATAAACAAACGAGTATCATGGTCTTCATAACGGGCTTCCATATCGGCCAAAGCATAGCGGGCTACCAGACCGCCCATGCTAATCCCCATAACAACATTGGGTTCATTCCCGCTCTTTTGCTGATTGACCGCATTAATAACGGCCTCTGCAAAATAAGCATTGCGCTGAATATAATCGGTACCGTTTTCATAATCAACAAACACAATATCGTATCCGCGTGAAGCTATGGCGCTTTGAAAACTTGCAATAAAATAACCAATAGGATAAGGTTCGTCAAGTAAGTCTTCCCAAGTAAAATTTGTTTTAAGGTTTTCTGGTGCTAATATTTTCCATGTATCATATCCTTCGAAAACAATTAAAGGTTTATCTAATACCGTGGTACTTCCATTATAAATAATAGTAACCTCACCGGTGGCTTTTTGCCCGTTGTAAGCTCGTACAGTTGCCGGATTAATGGTTAAAGTCTGGGTATTGTGATATTGTGCTGACTTTAACGGGGGGTTAATATCAACCGTAATTGTAAAATGGCTGTAAAGAGTACTATTATCAGAAAATGTAAACTTTACCTTCACATCTTTATTTCCACCGGTAGAATAATTACACGAAAGAGTATTCCCCCATTGTACCGAGCGGTATCCTTGTCCATCGTTGGCGTCAACTGAAATAGAAGAAACACTTAACCCGGAATTGGAAAAATAGCAATCTTGTTGAAAAACAAATTCTACGACGCCATTACTTGTTTCAAAATAACTTTGCATGGCTGCAGCAGCAAACGCATTCTGGATGATATAAGGCGATTCAATTCGCCCCGGTGTATCATACAATTGGTCGTTCGAAATATACATTAAATTATTATCAAGTGCATCGGGTGAAATACGATGATAATTACAAAACAAAACAGGGATTAATGTTGCTTCACCTGTAGTATAATTATCAATAGCATCGTTAATATCCTCCACCCCAGGCAATATGGTCGTAGTGGTAACCTGAGATGACCACAAATCGGTGTATAGTGATTTCCAGATTTGCGGAGACAAAATATTATCGTTTATAAGGTTTCCGTTGTACAGTGAATCGTCTACTAGGTTTAATCCGTAATCGAACAAGATACCCGATGGCACCTATGAGAGGTCAACATTTTCAAAAATCGAATTCATTTGAGTTCTAAAATCAGTGCTTTGAGCATTAACACTACAAGCAATTATTAGAATTACGATTGAGGTTAAAATTAAATTTTTCATGATTAGTGGTTTTCAATATTTTAAAATTATGGTTGTATTTGATCAATGACTAAATCGAAACGTCCATCCCGGATTTCTACTTTTTCATTATCGGAATTGTGTAAGTCAAACCAAAACGTTCCAGAAATAATATTTTTCAAGGTATCCAACCGGGTAATAACCAGTTCTCCAGGAGAATTAAGATTCCAATGAAAAGAAGAATTCTCAAAATATTGGGAAGCGTGGTAAATTCCTATGTCACTAGAAACATCAACCGATAGATTTATTTTTCCTGTTTTCAAAGAGTCTTCGTAGATACTAAAGTAGAAATTGCTAGCAGGCCCTTGCCTTGTAGAGATTGTCCAAATTCGTTTTTCATTAACTCGTTCTAAGACAACCAACTTCAATGGAAATAAATCAAAAGCCTTAGGTAACCATACTTCCCCATCAACTATACATCCAAAAGTATCTTCCCCGGTTTGGGTAATTGGAGGGAGTTGGGGTTCTTCGTCTTTTTCGCAACTACCTGCTGCAACCAGAAAAAAAACGAATAAAATCAAAAGTAGATAAGTTGTTTTCTTTTTCATGATCAAAGGTTTTAAAGTGAATTTTAAACTATTTCAAGGTTCATAATTAATGAATTTTACATCAAAGCGTCCATCTCGTATTTCAACCTTTTCTCCAGTTGAGTTAACAGCATTAAAATAGAAAGTACCAGAAATAACCTGATTAACGGTATCAAATCTGGATATATAAATTCTACCAGTATCTTCGTAAGTAGTTTGGAAGGAAGCTGTTTCAGATGGGTAATTCTTATAGTAAATCATTCCATTAGAACAATCTTCAACAGATTCATAAGATCCTTTTAATATTGATTCACCTTTAATTACGGAATCCTGACATACTCCCAAAATAACTGTGTAGTTATTTCCTACTGCATCAATTATCCATCGTTTATCCTCCCATTGATTATTTGATGCACCAAGTGGTGACCCGAATAAAATAGGATCTGCTGTCCATACTTTCCCATCTATCAAACATCCAAAGGTACCTTTTCCTGTTTGTGTAATTGGAGGAAGTTGAGGTTCTTCGTTTTCTTTTTCACAACTACCTGCTGCAAACAGAAAAATAACGAATAAAATCAATAGTAGATAAGTTGTTTTCTTTTTCATAATTAGTGGTTTTGTTAATTTTATAATTATGGCATTATCTAGTCTGTAATTATGTCGAAACATCTATCCCCTACACTGAACTTCTCGTTAAGGTTTTTAATTGCATTAAGCCAAGACCTTCAAGGTTTTAATAACCTTGAAGGTCTGAACTGGATACTGAAAACAGAACACTAAACCGTACGGTCGATCAGTTCTTTTATTTTTGGAAGGACAGCACCC